>NZ_SLUN01000002.1 GCF_004340685.1 Hydrogenispora ethanolica
TTGAGTTTGAGGATCTTTATCAAGGTTCTCTTGGTTTGGTTCGAACTTTTTTAGGTTTTTAAAAATTTTGCTTGACGTGGCACTTCCATATCAGGATGAGAACCATCCTTGTTAGGGATCCCATGATCCTTTCATAGGATCCCTTGATCCTTTCTTCCCGAAGGATCATCCTAGCATCCCGAAGCCTTCGGGAACCTTCCCGGAGGTTTCGGGATAAAGGACCAACCCTTCGGGATGCTTCCCCAAACCTCCGGGAAAGAAGACGAATCCTCCGGGAAGCATCGACAAAGCTTCGGGAAACTTCCCCGAGGTTCCGGGAAGCTTCCCCAAGGATTCGGGAAACAAAATCGCCCGGCATCCTCCCCGGCCCCTTGCCCCGCGCGACGGGGCTGCAGGCCGGGAGGGCCAAGATCGCCGTCCCTCAGAACTGCGGCCCGAAACCGGAACCGCCGACAGTGCGACGGCTTTTGCTTCGCTTATTGCGCCTTTTGCCAGCTCAATCTCAAATTCCGCAGGTACCAGAGGCCCATCAGCAGATAGGCGGCGCCGAGGACGGCGAAGGGCCCCATGACTACCAGGTCCACGGGGATGCCCCGGAGGGCTTTGAAAATCTCCGCCAGCGTCCCCGGCAGCAGCAGGGCGAAGCCGGTCAAAAACAGCACCGGGGTCATCAGCAAGCCGAGCCCTTTGTTTTTGAACGCCGCGAGCCCCAGGATGACAAAGAGCGGCAGCACAAAGCAGAGGTCCAGGATATACGTAGCGTAAAAGAACTCGATCTTCCGGCCGGACTGGATTAACGGCCATAAGTCGCGGAGCCAAAGCGGGTATAGGACCGCCGGCGTGAGCCAGAGCAGCCCCAGGGACAGATTGCGGATCGCCAGGGGCACCCCCAGGTGGGGAAAGAGTTCCCGGCGCAGGCTGGAGACGGCGTAGACGATGGCATAAAACGCCAGCCCCAGCACAGCCAGGTACAGCAGGTAGAGGATAGTATAGTACCGTTCGATGACATAGACACCGTAAGAGTACGCCAGGTAGCCGACCCCGCTCAGGACCACCAATTGCTTCCGCAAGTGCCCCTCTTTGATCCCGCCGAAGCACAGCCACAAAATGACCACTGCCGCCACCAGATTTATGATATCCTGGGCGAACACTCCGGGCAGGAAGTCCGCCCCGACCACCTTGGCGTAGATGCCGGGAACCAGCAAACCGGCAAGAGCCGCCGCCAACGCCAGGATGCCGGTCAGGACCCACAAAAGCCGGTTCGCCTCGAAATTTCCAATCATCTTTCTCCCCTCCGCTTCATCATCCACCCGCTCCCCGGACCGGCCTCGCGGCGGTCTTGTCTTTCTTACCCTTCATCCGTCTCGGACGCGCCGGGCAACCACTCCAGAATATCCCCGGGCTGGCACCCCAGATAACGGCAGATGGCGTCCAGGGTGGAAAAGCGGACCGCTTTGGCCTTGCCGCTCTTCAGAATGGACAGATTGGCCATGGTGATCCCCACCTGCTCGGCCAATTCGGTCAATGACACCCTTTTTTCGAGCATGACCCGGTCCAAACGCACTCTGATACTCATGGGCTCTTTCTCCTTCAAGCATTGATGGCCGCGCTAAATGGTCAAGTCCTGTTCCGCCTGGAGCAAGGCGCCCTGGCGGAAGATCTCGGCCAGGACCAGCAATACCAGACCCATAAAGATCCCGCCGATATTGAGGTTGCCCTTTCCGTGAAAAACTACGCCTGGAACCGTCACATTCTCCATGACCAGCCAGCCCAAGACCAGCCCGGACAGGAATTGGACGCCGGCCCCGGCGAAGATCAGCAGGCCGATCCGGCTGATGCGCCGGGCATTCTCGAGGCCGAAAGGGCTCCCCGCCGCCAGGGTGGCGAAGATCCGCCGCACCTGCTGCAGGATTCCCAGGCCCAGACAGAGCATGATCAGGCCAAACGCCATAAAAGCAATGATCATCACCTTCGGTTCCTGCACCGCCGCCGCGGGGAAGACCACCTGAAGGAGCTCGGTCTCCAGCGTGAATTGGGGCGACCGGAGCCCCGGCGGCGGCCCGAATCCGATCAAGAGCCCTGTGAACAGCACCGCTAAGATTGTCAGCGCAATCCCGGCGTACCAGGCGATATTGAGCGCCAGCCGCAGATACCAGGCGATGGAATGCTTCCCGAGATATTTCATGACTCTCCTCCTTACCGGAATTTCATTGGAAAATTCCCTGAATTGCTTTCCATCTTAACCCATTTATTATCGTTTGTCAATTAAACTTTATTGAAGAACAATAAATATCAATCGAATTTTCACGAATATCCCCGCCCACCCGCAATAAAAAAAGCCTACCGTCCGGCGGCAATGTCGTCAAGTGATAATTACATATTTTGGAACGAAACGCTATCCGTCCAGTATACAGCGATAAATGGGGGGAATTTGAGGTGTCAAAAAACAACCTCACCCCGGCCCTCTCGACGATGTCATTCAAAAAAGCGGATTCAGCGGAGAGGGATGACGGAGCTTGAAACTTGGGTCTCTTGAAAGCTTCAGCGAATGGCCTAAAAGATAGACCCGAGTTTTGGGCGATTCACCTCTCCCCGTCGAATACTCATCTCAAATTGGCATCGCCGGGGAGAGGCCGGGAGAGAGGTCGCTTTTGGAGTTCGAGCTTTTCATAAAATATATTTCCTTTTTTTGCCACGATAGCTTGATCCTGAATCCGTGACCTCTTTAGACTACCAGGCAAAATTGTAAGAATTGCGATAGCGTTTCGCCCGGGTATAAACGGATTCGTCACGGATTCGGGTTGATGACATTGCCGTCCGGCGGTAGGCCTCGTTGCATGCCGGTCAGGGCCCGGCCGGCACGGTCAGGGCCTCGCTCAGTGCCCGGACCAGTTCGGCCAGGGCCTGGAATACGGCGTCCATTTGGGCGCGGGTGATCCCGTCGACATGAATGCCGCAAGTGACCACCACGTTCCGGTTCAGCTTGGCGGCAAGCTCCTGGGAGACGTAGCGCGCCGCCTCATCGTCCTTATGCCCGACCCGGGTCAGGACGGAGGTCGAGGCGCTGACCGCTTTGGGATCCGCCAGGCTGGGCCGGGGCACGCTCAGGGTCACCGCGCCGATGTGCGGACTGTCCCCGCCGGCAATGATGACGCAGAGATCCGGCCCAATCTCCAGCGCTTTCAGCTGGATTGGTACTCCCGCTCTGGTAATGGTTAAATCAATCATGGCGTCTCCTCACCAAGGCTCCTCGCCGGCGGCGGACCGGGCCGCCACCGGAATCTGCAGCTCGCACAGATCGGCGCCTTCCTCGTTATTCAAATAAAACGTAGTATCCAAATAACAGACATCGATCACATCGCCGGTGATCGTCAGCCGCTGTTCGGCGATCCAGCCGGTCAGCCGCTCCAGATGCTTCAGGTCATAGGGCATGCCGTACTTATACATGCAGGCGTATTGGCCGCCCGGCACCAGGATGGTATTCTCGACCGGGAGGTCGCTAAACGGCAGGGTGAAAAAGACTCCCGCGCCCCGAAAGACCGCGGCGGTCCCCAGTCCGGCCCGCCGGATCAACGTCCCGAACTCCCCGGAGGGCAGAATGCCGCTCTGAAACAAGGTGGTCCAAGACTTCATGCAGGTGCAGTGCAGTTCCTCGCGGCAGACCTCATTCTCGAAGGGCGTCAGGACCATCCGGCGCTCCGGAAGCTCCTTCAGCACCGGTTTATCGATATATTCCTTGAAATTCTCGGCATGTTGAAAACGGTTCAAGCGTTGCTGAATACTAAAATGAGTCTTGGTCAGCCGCTCGATCTCCCCGGCCACCCATTCCTTATGGTGTTCCAATAGCGCAATCGCGGTGTTCAGGTTCCGCTGCTCCATATGCTCCTTGATCTCTTCCAGCTTCACGCCGATGGACTTGAGAAAAAGGATCTCCCGCAACAACGGGATCTGCCGCGCGCTGTAATAGCGGTAGTTATTGGCTTCGTCAATGTAGAGCGGCTTAAAGATGGCGATTTTGTCATAGTAGATCAGCGTCTGCCTGGATATATTGTGCATTTCCGCCATTTCGCTGATGGAGAAGACTTTTTTCAGCATCCGTTCACCTTCTTAGCGCAGCGGTGCCGCTGGGGCTATCCTTTCCCGGAGCACCGGCGCGTATCGCTTGACTACTATATTATACAGCATTTTAACAAAATTTCAATGTTTCGCGTATTTCTTCGTGATATTATTGATAAATTATGGATACTCATCATTATATCAGGAAAATAGTATTTATATTTCTTTTTCGGCTACATATTGACTGTATAGCAATGATATAGTTTATAATTTTGTATGCTCATTTTTTCATGATAAAATAATTTGTTTCCCAATAATTTATAATTTGACTGTATAGCCATTATATAGTTTAAAGTGATAAATGTAATAAAACGTGCGAATCTCACACAAAAACCGCAAAATCAAAACTTAATCGCAAGGGAGGAATCTTTAATGATGGCAACCGATCAGCCAAAAGCAACCGTCACCGATCTGCGGTCGTCCCTGGCCCTGTTAAAGTCGGTGCCCGGCCAATTGCTGGAGACGGACGAACGGGTCGACCCCCACGCCGAATTATCCGGGGTCTACCGCTATGTGGGCGCGGGCGGAACCGTGCGGCGCCCCACCCGGATCGGCCCGGCGATGGTCTTTAACCGGGTGAAAGGGCATCCCGACGCCAAAGTGGTCATCGGCCTGCTGGCCAGCAGGGAGCGGGTGGCCCTGATGCTCGGGACCCAACCGGAACGGCTCGGTTTTCTCTTGAACGAGGCGGTGCTCCGGCCGGTGGCCCCCGTCACCGTCGCCCGGGAAAAAGCCGTCTGCCAGGAAGTGGTCCATTATGCGACGGAGCCGGACTTTGACATCCGTAAATTAGTTCCGGCGCCGACCAACACCGAGGAGGACGCCGGTCCATATATCACCATGGGTCTGTGTTACGCCTCGGACCCGGAGAGCGGCGAGTCCGACATCACCATCCACCGGCTCTGCCTGCAAGGCAAGGATGAGATCTCCATGTATTTCGTCCCCGGCAACCGCCACCTGGAGGTCTTCCGCAAAAAGGCCGAGGAGGCGGGCAAACCCTTGCCCATCTCCATCAGCATCGGCGTGGACCCGGCCATCGAGATCGCGGCCTGCTTCGAGCCCCCGACCACGCCGCTCGGCTATAACGAGCTCGGCGCGGCGGGCGGAATCCGGCAGCAACCGGTCGAACTGGTTCAATGCCTGACCATCGGCGAGAAGGCCGTCGCCAACGCCGAGTACGTCATCGAAGGGGAGCTGCTGCCCGGAGTGCGGGTGCGCGAGGACCAGAACACCAACACCGGCAAGGCCATGCCGGAGTTTCCCGGCTACACCGGTCCGGCCTATCCCGAATTGCCGATCATCAAAGTCAAGGCCGTCACCCATCGCCGGGACCCGATCCTCCAGACCTGCATCGGCCCGAGCGAAGAGCACGTCAGCATGGCGGGGATCCCCACCGAGGCCAGCATCATTCAGATGGTGGAACGGGCCATGCCCGGGCGGCTGTTGAATGTGTACGCCCACTCGGCCGGCGGCGGCAAATACATGGCCGTCCTGCAATTCAAGAAGAGCATCCCCAGCGACGAAGGGCGGCAGCGCCAGGCGGCCCTGCTGGCATTCTCGGCCTTCTCCGAACTCAAACACGTGATTCTGGTGGACGAGGATGTCGATCCCTTTGACAGCAATGATGTGTTATGGGCGCTGAACACCCGTTACCAGGGAGATATCGATACCGTCTTCATTCCCGGGGTGCGTTGCCATCCGTTGGATCCGTCGCAAAACCCCGCTTACAATTCGCAACTGCGTGACCGCGGGATCTCCTGCAAGGTGATCTTCGACTGCACCGTGCCGTTCCAACAGAAAGACCGTTTCAGCCGGGCCCGGTTCAAAGAGGTCGATCCGGCCCGTTTCGCCCCGTCGTTGTTCCCCAAAGAATAAATAGCCCAAGCAGTACGAGCCGGACTACCCGCAACCGGGCGACCCGGCTCATGCTTACTATTAATGAAATTCTAATTATCAAGTTAACTCAGCAGACGGAAGGTTAAACCGAACTCACCCCCTGAGCTACTTTTGTAGTTTTTGATTGGCCCTACTTTCCCCCTCTCTTTTTAGGCGATTTATAGGCTGTCCTGTCAGAAAGAGAGGGGGAGCAAGGGGGTGAGTTCGGTTTCGAAAATCTCAGCTTAAATCCCGCTGCTCTCATTTTGAGACGTGGCTCAGTCCCAAACCGTGCCGTAAGTTCATTTGCTGAGCCAACAGTAATGAAATTAAAACGGAATTAAAAAACGGAAATACAGGGAGGAGATTGTCGTGCCCATCGGAGTCATTGTCAATAGTCTGGCTGTTCTCCTGGGAGGGTTCCTCGGCGCCTGGCTGGGGAAGAAGATCCCGGAACGGATTCGCACCTCGCTGCCGCTGACCTTTGGAGCGGCCTCCATGGCCATGGGAGTGGCCTATATCGTCAAAATGAACGCCTTGCCCCCGGTGATCCTGGCGTTGATCCTGGGCACCGCCATCGGCGAGCTGATCAAATTGGAAAAAGGCATCGAATGGTGCGGCAACCGGGCGCGCGGCCCGATTGAGCGGCTTTTTTCCAACAACCCCAACGTCGAGAACCAAAAGGAATTCATGGAGAAATTGGTGGGGATCGTGGTTTTGTTCTGCGCCAGCGGCACCGGAGTCTTCGGCGCGCTGAAAGAGGGCATGAGCGGCGATCATTCGGTGTTGCTGGCCAAGGCCATCCTGGACTTTTTCACCGCCGGCATCTTCGCCACCGCGCTCGGCTATATCGTCATGACCATCTGCGTGCCGCAATTTATCGTCCTGATGGCGTTGTTCCTGAGCGCCTCGCTGATCCTGCCGATCAGCACGCCGACCATGGTCGCCGACTTTACCGCCTGCGGCGGCATGATCATGCTCGCCACCGGGCTGCGGATCAGCGGCATCAAATCATTCCCCATCGCCAGCATGCTGCCTGCCCTGGTGCTGGTGATGCCCATCTCCTACCTGTGGTCCACCTATGTCATGGCCGTCGTGAAATAGGCGCGAACACTGCTCCAAAACCTTGGCAGGGCCACGGGCGGGCCGGCTTCCCCGCCGCTGCCGCCCGGAGGCTCCCAAGGTCCCTAGAAGCGTTGTGATAAACCCTGTCCGAAGGTCGGGGTGAACACAAAAGCTCAGAGAAGCAAGTGATAAAGTCGTTTTTTCGAAAGACTTTATCACATGGCTTCTAGAATCCGGTAACCGGCGTTCTCCTAATAAAAGGATAAAGGATGTCAAACGATGCAGGATTCCCGCGAAGTGAATTTCCAACAAAGACTGGTCATCGGCATGAGCGGGGCCAGCGGCGCGATCCTGGGTATCGAAATCTTAAAAATCCTTCGCGCCGCGCCCGGGTGGGAGAGCCATCTGGTCATCTCCAAAGGGGCGGAAGAAACCATCCGCCAGGAAACCCCCTATCACCCGGACGAGGTCAAGGCCCTGGCCGATGCGGTCTATTCCATCCACGACATCGGGGCGGCCATCGCCAGCGGCACTTTTCGAACGGCCGGAATGGTCATCGTGCCCTGCAGCATGAAGACTGTGGCCGGAGTCGCCTGCGGTTATTCCGACAACCTGCTGCTGCGGGCCGCCGACGTCACCATCAAAGAGCGGCGCACACTGGTCCTGGTGGCCAGGGAATGCCCCTTGAGCCCGATTCACCTGCGCAACCTGCTCGCCCTGGCCGAACTGGGCGCCATCATCATGCCGCCCATGCTCACCTATTACAATCATCCCACCGCCATCGCCGATCTGGAACGGCACCTGGTCGCCAAGATTCTCGACCCCTTCCGGATCGAAGTCTCCGGCTTCCGGCGCTGGGGCGAACCGGGTTCTCCTTCCTGAGCCCGCTCCCCTGGACCCAGACCTGATAACCAAAAACAGCCCCCGCTTCCTGGTGAAGACGGGGGCTGTCTGATCGCGAAATATTCATGGCTTAGAACGCATCCGGAGGCCGTCCCCCGGCCTCGCCTCAGTACTTGCCGAACTCCTTATCGTTCAACGAATCGGCCGGCCGTCTGCTCCCAGCCTCCCGGTGCGGGGCCGGAACGGCGGCTTCGGCCGCGGCGTCTTGGGCGTCCTTCGCTCCGAATCCCCAGCCCGAACCGGTCTGCGGTTCTTCCTCCGCTGCGGCGGCCAGCTCGTTATCCAAACGGAACTGGCTCACCAGCGCCTTGAGGTTGGCCGCCTGATTGGAAAGCTCCTCGCTGGAGGCCGCGCTCTCTTCGGCGGTGGCGGTGTTGGTCTGGACCACATTGGAAACCTGGTCGATGCCCCGGTTGATCTGGGCAATGGCGCTGGCCTGCTCGTTGGAGGCACTGGCGATATTGCGGACCAGATCGGCGGCTTTGGTCACGCTGTTGACGATTTCATCAAGGGCCGTGGCGGTCTCGTCCGCAGTCTGGGTGCCTTCCTCCACCTTTTTGATGGACCCCTCGATCAGCGCCGTGGTCTCCTTGGCTGCGCTCGCGCTGCGGGCGGCGAGGTTTCTGACCTCCTCGGCCACCACGGCGAAGCCTTTGCCGTGCTGTCCGGCCCGGGCCGCCTCCACGGCCGCATTCAAGGCCAGGATATTGGTTTGGAAGGCGATTTCATCAATGACTTTGATGATCTTGGAGATGTTGGCCGACGCCTCATTGATTCCGGCCATTGATTTTTGCATCTCTTTCATATGTGCATTGCCGGTCTCCGCGCTCTGCTTGGCCTGGAGCGCCAATTGGCTGGCCTGGTTGGCGTTGACGGCATTCTCCTTGATCTGGGCCGCCATCTGGGTGATAGATGAGGTCAACTCCTCCACCGAGCTCGCCTGCTCGGTCGCGCCCCGCGACAGCGCCTGGCTGCCGGATGAGACCTGCTTGGACCCGGAGGCGACCTGATCGGAGGCTTCGCTGATCCCGCCCAGGATCCGGTTGAGCGAGGTGACGGTCTGGTTGAGGGAATCTTTGATCACCGCGTAACTCCCCTGATATTCCCCTTGCATCGTGGCGCACAGGTTGCCCTGGGCCATCTCCTGCAACAGCTGCGACGCTTCCTCGATCGGAGCGACGATAGCGTCCAGGATCCGGTTCAAACCGCTGATGATATTGCGGTAGCCGCCTTCAAACTTCGATTCGTCGGCCCGCTGTTCCAGATTCCCGGCGGTGGCCGCTTTGACCAGGCCGTCCACTTCCTGGATGAGATTGTGAATCGCCGTGGACATCGTAATCATCGAGGGAATCAGTTTATCATTTTCCGAAAGTTTGCCGATCTTCACGTATTGGTCGAGCATGGTGATATCGCCCTCGGCGGTCCGGATAAAACCGTCCTGGACGCTGAGGAGCATCATCCGCACTGCGTTGATCCGTTCAGCCAGTTCTTTCATCATTCCCTGGTAGGAACCGGTCATCTCTTGCGTATAATCGTTCACCGCCAGCCCTTCCAGTACTTGGCCGGCCTCGTTCAGCGGCTCGATGATCGCGTCCAGCACTCGGTTGAAGCCGGCGAGAATATCGGCGTAGCCGCCTTTGAGCTTGCTGACGTCGGCCCGCGCCTCCAGCCGGCCGGCGGCGGCCGTCTCGGCCAGTTTCTGCGTCTCTTCCTGCAGCACATACAATGCCGTTCTGACTTGGTCGAGGTTGCCCATCAGCACCCCGTAATATCCGCGATAGCGATTGTCGATGGGATCGAGCGGTTCGCCGTGGGCCATCTTTTGAATATAGTCGGCGGCAAAGTGGAGCGGTTGCATCATCGAGTCCAGCGTGTTGTTGACCCCCTCGACCACTCGCGCGAAATCGCCCCGGTGCTTGGATACGTCGGCCCGTTTGCCGAGATCGCCTTCGACCGCCGCTTCCGCCAGCATCGTGGTGTCGGCGATGAGGGCCTCGATCGCGGTCTTCACTTGCGACAAGCCCTGGTTAATCCCTTCAAACTCCCCTTTGACCTCGCTGGAATACTGGTCCGCCTCTTTTAACTGCAGATCAAAGCGGAGATCGCCGTCGGCCAGCCGCTTCAGGTTGGCGGCGACCCCCTCCACCGCTGTTTTAATGTATTCATTTACGCTGATGATCGAGGTCAGGTCGGTCACAATCTCAACGTAGCCGATGACCTTGCCGTTGAGATCCCGCAAGTAAGAGGAGTCCTGTTTGCAGCTCATGCCGCACCATTCGAAGTAGCTTTCGGCCTTGTCGGCCCGGCTGTTCTGCAAGCGCTTGATGCCGCATTTCTGGGTATTGCAAATATCGGCCCCGGCCTGGCTGCACGGCTTGCCGTAGGCTGACTCGCGGTCCTTGATCACTCCCCGGGCGACCAAGAGTTTCTCGAAGGCTTTATTCATATAGATCCAGTTCATATCGTAATCCGTGACGTGGATCGGAAAGGCCACCGCGTCGATGATCGCTTCATACCAATTGTTCTTCGAGCGCAGGTCGAACTCGGTCTCCTTGAGCTTTTCGGCCGCCTTCTGGAACAGCTTGGCAATGCCGAATCCCGCCCCCGCCGCCAGCGCCAGGCCGACCAGCAGGACCAGCCACCGCGGCAGCGGCCATTGTGCCGCCGCCACTGTCCCGATAACCAACGACAGCAGGGCGACGACGATACATCCCGCCAAATACTGAATCCGCAGGTCGAGCTCGTAAAACCATTTCATTTGGAAACACCCTCCTCTAAAAAGCGAATCGTCTTTTCTCCCATCTGAGAGAATTTCAAATCTCTTCGAAAAAGCTTCGCAACACAATATATTGACTGATATATCCGGGATACTCACTATATATTGTATTGCGAAGGGAATGTTATGGTAATTTGAAATTCTCTGATCTGCGTGCTTGCCGGGCCTTGCGGCCTTCCCGTCCTAGGTCGCCTGCTCCAAGGGCGTCAGCTCGTTATCGGCCAGCAGTTGATCGCAGTTGAGCAAGAGCTTGACCCCGTCGCCCGCCTTCCCGATGGCCTGGACATAGCGGTTGTGAAAACCGCTCTTGACCTCCGGCGGCGGCGCCAGGTCGGCGTCGTCGATGCGGAGGACCTCCAACACCTGGTCCACGATGAGGCCGATGGCTATCTCGCGGATATTCACCACGATAATACAGGTCCGGTTGGTGTATTCCCTGGGCTCCAATTTGAAGCGGCGCCTCATGTCCATCACCGGAATGATCTTGCCGCGGAGATTGATGATGCCGATCATATAATTGGGCAGTTCCGGAACTGCCGTAATCTCCTGAATGCCGATGATCTCGGTCACCTGACCGATGGCGATGCCGTAATCCTCCTCCCCGACTGTAAAGATGAGATATCTCCCTTTCTGCGTGTCCTCCAGGTCGTCCAAGATTTCATCCATGGTTCCCGTCATTTCCAGTCACAACCTTTCTTCCCCTTGCCATGATTCGCCGCCGGACCCCGCATCATTGTGCTTTTGGTTCTCCCGTTCTCGATCGTCGAAATCGGACCAAATGATGATCGCGGTTCAGCCCTTTCCCAGGTCCGGAACCGCGCTTTTATTTCATATTTGATCATCGGCGCCGCAGTCCCAATCCTTTACAAATTGCATCAATAAAATTTAGCTATCTTTAACTTCCGGAAAAAGTAAACCGCTAGTGTAAATTGATACTTGACGGGTTTACAGCGATGGGTTATAGTAAAAAGTAAACTGATAGTTTATTTCAATTCAACTTGATTGGAGAAACACCATGGGAACGATGGACCGTAAAGAAAAGGTACGCCAGCTTCGTCAGGAGGATATCATCAACGCCGCCGAACAAGTCTTTTTCGCCAAGGGCTTCGCCGGCGCCACCATGGACGATATCGCCAAGGAGGCTCAGTACAGCAAACGTACGATCTACGTCTACTTCAGCAGCAAAGACCAGCTCTATGACGCGGTAATCCTGCGCGGCTACCGGATCTTGAACCGCATGTACGAAGCGGCCTTTGGGGACAACACTCCGGCCAACGGCCTCGAGAAGGCGCTGCGCATGGGCCGGACCTACCTGGAATTCATTGAGCGGCATCCCCAGTACTTCGAAGCGATCGCCCTTTACGCCACCCGGGCCGAGGACCTCGATTCCCGGGACGAGTGGAAGGCCGCCAATTACCGGGAAGGCAACATCGGCGCGGATATGCTGATCGACTGCATCCGCCAGGGCATCGCCGACGGCAGTATCGCTCCGGACCTGGATCCGGTGGACACCGCCTTCGTCCTGTACGCCCAGATCCTGGGCATCGGCCAGATCCTCCTGAAAAAAGAGGCGTACATCGCCCAAACTTATCGCAAAAATCCGTCCCAATTGGTTGAAGAGCTTTTTAAGCTGGTGGTCAAGGGATTAAAACCTGAGGAGGGATGATCCATGTCGAAATCCTATCGGAGCTATCTCAAATTGCTGATCTGCTTCGCTTGGGGAATATGGGGGCTCCTTTGCGGCTTCAGACCGGGCCCGCTCCCCGCAGTCCAGGCCGCGGCCAATGAACCGGTTCCGGCAGGCCCGGCGCAGCGAATCGCGGAAATTATCCGTTACGGCGCCATGGCTCCCAGTTCCCATAATGCCCAGATGTGGCAGGTGAAGCGGCTGTCGGACCAGGAGATCCTGATCCGATTGGATCCGGCCCGCCTGCTGCCCCAGGTCGACCCCTGGAACCGCGAGGCGCTCATCTCGGTCGGCGCTTTCGTCGAAAACATGGTTGCCGCGGCGCCCCATTTTGATCTGGAGGCCGAGGTGCAGATCCTGGTCCGGCGGCCGGGCGACACCTCCATCGCCTCGCTGCGCTTCACGCCGCGGCCCGGCGGTCCCGATGCCGCGCGCCTGGCCGCCGCGATCGAAAACCGCCATACCATCCGCACGCCCTACTCAAAGAGCGCCCTGCCCGAGTCGGTCCTGGAACAGTTCCGCGCGGTTCAGCCCGGCATCCGCTATTTCCCGCTGGCGAGCCCCGAAGGGCGGTACCTCCGGGAAGCGATCATCGAGGCCACCCGGCAGCAGGTCGCCAACGACGCCAAGCAGCGGGAACTCGCGGAGTGGCTGCGTTTTTCCAAAAAGGAAGCCGATACCAAGAAAGATGGCCTGACTCCGGAGATGATGGGCCTCTCGGGCATCGTCAAGTGGTTCGCGAGCACCTTTTTCAACCGGGATACCGTGCTTTCCGGGTCATTCCGGAAACAGACCGTCGGCACCGTGCAGAAACAGGTTCAAAATTGCGCCGGATTCATCGTGATCTCCAGCCCCGACGAGACACCGGCCGCGCTGGTGAATGCCGGTCGGACCCTGGAGCGGTTATGGATCCGGGCCACCGGGCTGCAGGTCGCGGTCCATCCCATGAGCGCGCCGCTGGAGGAGAACCCCTGGCGCGAAACCCTCCCCGCCAGGTTGAAGATGGGCCAGCCGGTCCAGATGATCCTGCGGGTCGGGACGGTCCGGGATTACGGCCGGCCGGTGAGCCCGCGCCGGGAAGTTCCGCTCCAAAAGTAATTCACCCCGAGGCGGCCGGCGCCGAACCCGGGGCGGCAACCGCTCCGTCCCGGGCCGCTCCCGTCCGGTGACGAAACCCGGTTGCCCAACCCCGGGCGGCTCTTCCCCCGTGGTGCCCCGGGGTTGCCTCTCCCCGGGCCAGCCCCGCCCCATCCGTGGCAAATCCCGCCCGGCCCGGAGCCGGTTCTCCACCGTCCGAGGCAGCCGGCGCCCGTCCGGCGGCGAGCCCCGAAAACTGCCGCGGCCGCTTCGTCATTCTCCCAAACTTCCCTGCCCGTAATGAATCAAAGAAAAAGCCCCGCGACCTTCCTCGCGGAGCCTCCACCGGAAACCGGTCCTGCTTATCTTGCGGCGCTATGGCCGAACCATCCGGATCTCATAGACCGGCAGCGCCTCGATGGCGTCGAGGGCCGCGATCTTCTCTCCGACGAACTCCTGCTGCACCGCCATGGCCGAATCGCTGAAGACGGTCTTGCCCCGGCGGAGAGGGCTGACGGACAGCTCGATTCCCTCCCGGACCACCCCGGAATAGAAGCGCCGCAGGCCGATCTCCCAGGGCGTCCCGTTGTTGAAGTTATCGCTGATCAGCTTTCCGCCGCTAAAAGCATAGCCGACGTCGCCCCGGTAATGGATGCGCAACAGCACGTCGGAAAGCCCCCGGAACCCGTCGGCCGCGAGGCGCAGCACCGCTTTGTCCGGGCCCACCCGCTCGACCGCCAGCGGGATGGTCCAGGGCTCCGCCCGGAACGAAAACTCCCGGAAGATGCCAACCGCTTCCCCGGCCGCCCGGCCGCAATTGCTCTCCAGCGCCGCGGCTTCGCAGGGGAAGACGGCCAGGCGCATCGCCTCATCCCCGGTCCGCCGCAACAGCAGGGAATCGGCTTGAACCCGCAGGTCGGCATCGGAGAGCAGGATGCGTTCGGCCCCCCAGAGCCTGACCTTCCACATCCCCATGGCCTCGGCCCAGGTCAAGGTGGAGAGACGCAGCCGCGAGCCGTCGGCCCGGGTCAGGGTGATCAATGATTCTTTCCCCGGCTCGACCGCGATCCACGCCGCGCGCCCCGCCCGCTCGACGGTCCCGCCGGTGACGGCGATCCCGTCCGTCTCCTCCGTCTCCAGGGCATATTCGGCCGTCATGCCCTCGGGCGCAAAAAAGAACCAGGTACAGACGGCGGCCTCCGGCTGGCGGATGCAGGTGACCGGCTGGGCAGTGGCATATTTCAGGGTAATGCCGTCCAGGTCGAGGTTGAAGGGGAGTATGGCGCTGAGGTCCCGCCGCAGCGTCAGGCCGCCCCGCCGGGGCAGGGTGATGATTTCCCCGGGGAGTTCCAGGCGGAATTGCAAGTCCCGGCGGTCCGGCATGGCCACATGATCCTGGTAGTTATTCAAGAACAGAAAACCGCGGCCGCCGGCGGCCCGGGCGGCGTAGCGCAAGGGAGCGGTATCCCGGGGGGCGATGGCCACGGCCCCTTCCGGCAGCACCGTCGCCATCGGACAGAGCAGCGTCCCGAACTCCTCCAGGAACATGAAGATCAGCTTCAGCTGGCGGTAGGAATCGCGGACCTGGCCGAACTCGCCGAGGGGCGCCTGATAGTCGTAAGAGATCTTGGGGTTGGTACGCTCGTTCAGGAAGCCGTGCTTCCCCCGGGGCTGCGAGCCGCCGTGAAAGACATAGTAGCCCACGAAGTTGCAGCCGCCGGCGATCTTCACCAGCGTCATCGCGGTCACGCTGGCGGCCGGGACCACAAAACGCGCCTGGTACCAGCATTGCATCCCGCCACCCATCTCGCAGCAGGCGTAAGGATAGGCTTCGGGGGAATAGGGCGGGTCGAAGCCATGGCAGCGCGCCCGGGCGTCGTGGTAGTTTTGGAAGAGATACTCATGGGTCGGCTCCTGCTCCGGGCAGTCCGCCCGGATGTTCCAGGGGGTGAAGGCGTATCCCCCGTACAGGGGCAGGATCTCTCCCTCCAGCACCGGCGCGCCGCCCCAGCCGGTGCTGGTATAGAAGGCCGGCTCCAGGCCGCACTCCCGCGCCAGTTCCCGCAGCACCCGCAGATGGCCGCACCGTCCCGGCCGCCGCTCAGGAACTCGTCGCCCTGGCCGGCGGTGAGCTCCCAGGGCGCCGCGGCGTGCATGTACTCGTTCTCCAGTTGGATCCCGATGATCGGTCCGCCGTCCTTGAAGAGCTGCCCCGCGACTTGCCGGCCGATCTCGGCGTAGAGCCTCCGGGCGTAAAAAAGATAGCCCGGATCATTGGAGCGCACCTCGAAAGGCCGGCCGTAGAGCCAATCGGGCAGGCCGCCGTTGCGGCACTCGCCGTGGGCGAACGGACCGATCCTGAGGATCACCCGCAGATCGTGCTTGGCGCAGAGATCCACGAAATAGCGGAGGTTGTTGTCGCCGTTCCAGTCGAAGCAGCCTTCCTCCTCTTCATGGTGGATCCAGAAGACATAGGTGGCGACGATCCCGATCCCGGCCAGCTTCATCTGCAGCAAGGCTTCATCCCATTCGCGAAAGGGATAGCGCGAGTAATGAAACTCGCCGCTAATCCCGAAGTAGGGCCGGCCGTTGAATTCCAGGTAGTAATTGGTCATGCCGAAACGGTCGCCCCGGGGGTTCGGCCCGCCCAGCCTGAAACGGGCGGGGAAAATCTGTTTCGGAACATCCGGCAGTTCCAACGAATAAACCGGCATCGTCCGCTCCTCCTCCTCTGCTCAGCCCTTGACCGCGCCGGCGGTCAGCCCCTTGATGAAACTCTTGGACCCGATGATGAAGATCAGCAGCACCGGCAGGACGGCAAAGGCCAGGCCGGCGCCACGGGCGCCGAAATCGGTGACGTAGTAATTCTGCAGCGCCTGAATGCCCAGGGGCACCGTATACAGCGCCTTATTGGCGGTCAGGATCAACGGCAGCAGGTAATTGTTCCAGGACCACAGGAAGATCAGCATCGCCAGGGTCGCCAGGGCCGGCTTCATGAAGGGCAGGGCGATCCGGTTAAAGATGCTGAACTCGCCGCAGCCGTCGATCCGGGCGCTCTCGATGATCTCGCCCGGCACCGTCTCCAGGATGTATTGCATCATGAAAAAGACGCCGAAGGCATTGGCGCACCAGACCAGGATCAGCGGCGCCAGCGTGTTGGTGAGCCGGAGCGCCCGCATCTCCACCACATAGCCGATGAGGCCGATCTGGCCCGGGATCATCATGGTGGCCAGGATGAAGTAGAAGATCGCCTTCTTCAGCCGGAAATTATATTTGGCCAGCGCATAGCCTGTCAAGGCGCTGATGTACACCGAAAGCAGGGTCGACGCGGTCGACACGATGATGCTGTTCAGGTAGTAGAGTTGGAAGTTGTTCCGGAAGATGGTCTTCATATTCTCCAGGAAGTAATCCCCGGGCCAGTACACCTGTTCGGAGAAGATCTCCGGCGTGGAATGGGTGGCCATCATGACGATCACGTAAAAGGGGACGATCGAGACGATGGTCAGCGCCGCCAGGGGCAAAAGATAGACGAGTTTTTTCATGGCTGATCCTCCTTTCGGTTGGCAATCGTGAAACTGAGCCAGGAGAAGGCCAGGATGAACAGGAACAGGCCGTAGGAGATCGAGGCGCCGTAGCCGAGGTAGGAGGTGCTTTTGAAGGCTTTGTCATAAAAGTACCAGACCGCGGTGAGGCAGGAGCGGTCCGGGCCGCCGATGGCCTGGGTCCCGTTGCTGGCCAGTCCCCCGCCGAACAGCAGGTTCGGCTCGTCGAACAGCTGAAAACCGCCGATAATGCTGGTGACCACCAGGAAAATGGTGATCGGCCGCAGGAAGGGCAGGGTAATATGGGTGAAGATCTGGCGGGGCGAGGCGCCGTCCACAATGGCCGCCTCGTTCAGCTCCTGGGGGATGCTGGTCAGCCCGGCCAGGTAAACCACGAAATAGTAACCGAGGTTCTTCCACAGGACGATCAGGATCACCACCAGCCGGGCCGTGCCGCCCCGCCCCAGCCAGTTGACGCCCTCCGGGATCAGCTGCCAGCCCAGCAGGAGCCGGTTAACGATGCCGCTGGACCAATCGAACAGGAACGAAAAGATGATGCCGATGGCCACCGGCGTGGTGATGTAAGGCAACAGGTTGAGGGTCTGAAACAGCCGCTTGCAGCGGGGCAGGTTGAAGAGGCTGACCGCCAGGAGCAGCCCTAGCACGATGATGAGCGGGATGTAGCCGATCATGAAGATCAGGGTATTCCCGATGGATTGATAAAAATAGGGATCCTGAAACAGCCGCAGGTAATTGGCGAGCCCGGTGAACCTCCGCTCGTCCAGGAATAAGCTGTCCCAATTGGTCAGGCTGATCACGAACGAAAAGAGCAGCGGATAGAGCTGAAAGGCGAAGTAGCACAGGAAAAACGGCAGCACGAACAGATAGGGCCAGCAGTGTTTCTTGCAGTACTGCCAACGGTTGGGCCGCAAAGAATGGATCATCGTCAGTGAACCCGCTTTCTGTTGGAATCTGATGCAACGGTATGAATCCTTGATGAAAAACGAAGGACGACAACGAGGAGGGCCCACCGTTGTCGTCGCCTTCAGAAGGGGCCTGTTTACTTGATAGTCAGATCCGGCAGCCTGTTCTTCAGCTCGGCGATTAATTTTTGCATCGCGTCGTTCACGGTCATCCCGGGGTCATTGTTCAGGCTGGTGGTGATCAAGTCCAGCGAATCCTTGATCAAATTGTCATACTTGGTCATGGGCCGGATCTTGATCCGCGGCGCGACCTGGGTGGTCCAGAACTTCCCGAGATCCTGGCCGGCGAACCAGTCATCCTTGATCGAGGCAAAGCCGGGATCGGCGTAGGCGGCCTTATACGAGGTGAGGAAGCCCACTTCCCGAGCGGCCTTGGCCCCTTCCACGCTTAAGGTGGCGAACTTGACGAACTCCCACGCCGCCAACTTATGCTTGCACTGCTTGGAGATTCCGAGGGTGGTGCCGCCCCAGCTGAAGTTGCCGCCGGGACAATTCATCAGCCCCCAATGGCCCTTGCCGTTTTTATCGTTGGGCTCGATCACATACTGCGGGCTCCAGATGGCGCAGCCAGCGAAGATGTGTTTCCCCTGGCCGTACGAGGCATACCATGCCGGAGTCCACGGTTCCAGCTTGTCGAGGATCTGCGCGTCCCGGAATTGCACCACTTTGGCGAGGACCGGCTTGAACAGGCGGGTCGCGTTGACCGTGCCCTTCACCACCCAGGGCGAGGGGTCTTGCTCGCGGATGATGTTTTTGATGTCGCCGATGCCCTGCATCATGAAGACTTTCCCGCCGCTCTTCGCCCGGACTTCCTTGCCTTTCTTGATGAAGGCGTCCCAATCCGGCAGCAGCTTGGCGAGTTTGTCGGGATCGTCGGTCCCCAGGTATTCTTGGGCCAGATCGCGGCGGTACGCCATGGCGGCCGGGTTGATCCCCTGCTCGATCCCGCAGATCTCCCCTTTGGAGTTCTTCATGATCGGGAGCAGGTAGGAAAAGACCGCTTTGGGATCCATCCGGTAGGGCGGCTTGTTCAGCGCCTCCCACATATCCAGCTCGAAGGCGCGGCCCCGCGAGTCGATGATGGCCCAGGGAATGTCCGGCAGCGGCGTTCCAGCGGCCAGGCTGGTCTGCTCTTTCTGCAGGTAATCGCCGTTGGCGACCGGCGTATATTCGAACTTGATATTGGGGTAGATCTTGTTGAACGCCGCGGTGACGTGATTCCAATAATTTTCATCCCAGCCCCAGGTGGTCAGGGTGCAGCGATAATCCTTGGGAATTCCGGCCGCTCCTTCCACCGCCCCCAGACTGCCCAGGAGCAGTACCAGTAAGCATACGCCGAGCATCAACTGCCATTTCACTTTTGGCATCCTCTTTATCCTCCCTCTTTCGGCATGGCGCCTGATTTGCAGGTCCATTGTACCATTGGCCGGACCTTTCCGGCGGTTCAGATTCCGATGATTTTGTTCAAATTCCTATGATGCGGCTGCGTGAAAAGGGATTGTCACCACGACCCGGGTGCCCCGGCCGGCTGCGCTGGTGATTTGCAGGTCCGATCCGGCCCCGTAGAGATAGCGGAGCCGGTCCCGGATGTTGGCGATGCCGATCGATCGCAGCCGGCTCCCCTGCTCGAGAATGGTTTCGCCGCTGAGCAACCGGGCGATCAGGTCCGGCTCCATGCCGACGCCGTTGTCGCTGACGGTGATCTCCAGCTCCTCGCCCCGCCGCGCCACGGTCACGCCGATGATCCCTTTCCCCTCCAGCGGGTAGACCCCATGCAGCAACGCATTCTCCACCAATGGCTGGATAATGGTTTTGGGGATGGGGTGATCGAGCAAGTCGTCCGCCACCCGCCAGGTCAGTTCGAAACGATCCCGGTACCGGTATTGCTGGATCGTCACATAATGATTGACGATCTCCATTTCCTGCCGCACCGGAACCAGCAGTCCCTCGCTGCCCACCTGCACGCCGTCCTGGAGCACCCGGATGAACGAGTTCACCAGGTCGGCGATGTCCCGGTTCTTTTCCTTGCGGGCCAGATAGACGACGGAATTGAGGACATTGTAAATGAAATGCGGGTTGATCTGGGAGAGCAGGATATCGAATTCCAAACGGCGTTTGGCCTTCTCATCCTCGACCGACTTGGCCATCAGGTTGCGGAGGTCCCTGACCATCTGATTGAAGCCGCCCGCCATCGTCTGCAGTTCATCGTGGCTGGCGATCTCCAGGGCAATGTCCAGGTTGCCGCCGGCCACCCGATTCATGGCCGCGGTCAATTGGGTGATCGGCCGGGTGATCCTTAGGATCAACGGCAGGACCACCATGATAATCAAAACCAGGCTGACCAGGGTAAAGATCAGGAAGAAGTAGACCAAAAAGCCGATCCGGTGGAACAGCTTTTGGCCGGATGTAAAGGATACCAGCCGCCAGCCGTTGCTCAACGATTGGTTGACGATCCAATATCCCGAGGGCCGCTCGATCACTTGGTAGCTCCGGGCGGGATCCCACCGGACGCCGCCCAGCCCCTGACGGTCGCCGCCCGGCGCCGGCTTTCGAAAGAGTAACCCGTTCCCCGGACTGAGCCAGTAGAAGGCGTCGTACTCTTCGATGTTCAGCTTCAGATACGCGATGAAATGATTCAGATAAATGTTGAGGATCAGGTGGCCCGTCACCCGGTCGGGCCGGTCCATATTGCGGAACTGCCCGACGCAGCTCACCACCTCGGCGGTCGGGGTGCCGTGGTTGACATTGGGGATCCGGTACGGTCCGCTGAAATAAAACGGCCGGTCCGCCGCCTCTCCCTTGAGATCCCCGGCCTGGGCCAGATCGGCGATGCGCACCGGCGCGAAATGGCCCTGGGTCATCCAGACCAGGCCGTCGCCGCAGACGACCGCCGCGCTATGAATATCCTCCCGCAGAAACACCTGATTGTTGATGAATTCCATTTCTCTCCGGGCCCGGGCGATCTGCTCGTACACGCTGGCGTAGCGAGTCCGTTGGATGAAATCCTGCATCTCGGGGTCGATAATGATGCTGGTGGCCAGCTTCTGGATGTCCTTAATCTGATATTCGAGATGCTGGGCGATCTGGTCCAGTTTGACGCGGTCGTCCTGAATCGCTTTTTCTTTGAAGATCTTTTGGAAGTAGACATAGGCGAAGGTGCCGCTGGCCAGGAGCGAAACGGCCACCACCAGACCCGTGGCAGTCAGGATTTTGGCTTTAATCCCGAGGCGCACCGGCATTCCCGCCTTCCTTGTAATCCAGGGGAAAAACCCCGGTCACTTTATGAAAAACCTGGCTGAAATACTGGCTGCTCTTGTAACCGACCAGTTTGGCGACTTCATGGACCTTATGCTCCCCCCGTTGCAGCAGTCCTTTGGCCGCGGCGATCCGGCAGTCGGTCAGGTATTCCACCAGCGTCCGCCCGGTCTCCTTTTTAAAGAGCTGACTCAGATAGACGCCGCTGATCCCCAGGGCCCGGGCCACGGTTTCAATGGCGATATCCTCCCGGTAATGCTGTTGCAGATAGGCGACGGCCTGTTGCACCCTGCGGGAGTAGCGGCCGGCCGGATGGCGCTCGGCGTCGCGGGCCGCCTCTTGGAACCGGGCGGCGAACCATTCCGGGAGATCGGCGCTGCAATAGCACTCCCCGACATCCAGAAGACCCCGGCGGTGCAGTTCGGTCAAGGGCGGCAGGCCATGGGCGGCCCGGTACTCCTGGAGCAGATTCAGCCAGCGGCGGCAGAGCGCCGTCAGGCCGGGCAGGTTCCACCGGGGCCGGCAGGCCCGTTCCAAATCGGCCGCGACGGTCCGCCGCAACGTGTCCCGGTCGGCGACATCCGGCATGGCGGGCGGTTCCGGGCCGGGCATTTGCGGCTGAAGGCCGGCATGGTCGATCCACGGCAGCAGATCGTCCAGGTAACAGACCCGTTCCCTTCCCCAAAAGACCGCATATTGAAAAGCTTGGGCCAGCGGCTGGAACCAAGCGGCCAACCCCGTCAGATCCGGGCTAGTCCGGCTGATCAGTATCGAAAAGCTGCCGCTATTTCCCTCCCGGAGGCGCGCCTGGAGCCTGATCCCCAACCCGCAAAGCCCGCCCCGCAATTCGGATTGGCTGTGAACCGGGGATAAAACGGCCACCACCGCTCCCAATGAATCCAGCATCGCGCTCTCGCAGCGGTGAATCCCGGCCGGGAGCTCCTCCGGCCCCAGCTCCAGTCCGGAACCGGCCCAACCGGCCTTTTCGTCCCGGAACTCCGGGAAAAAAGGCTGATCGCTGCGGATTAACAGCAGGGCATAATGAAACGTCCCTTCCGGAATCCGCAACGCTTTCCGCGCCACCGAATCCGCCATCTTCTCCCCGCTCAACAGCTGCTTTATCAGCTCCTGTTTCAAGATGACCCGGGCCCGTTCCTCATCCTCGATCTCGGCTTTGATCCGGCGCAACTCTTTGGCCAGACTCTCGCCGTCAAGCTCGTGCTTTACCAGGTACTTCGAAACGCCGAGTTCCAAGGCTTGCTTGGCATATTCAAAGTCCTTATAGGCAGTCAGCAAGACGATCTTCACCGGATTCCCCCGGGCGAGCACTTTCCGGCTGAAGGCCAGTCCATCCAAGACCGGCATCCGGATATCGACGAAGATCAGGTCCGGTTGGCACTCCCGGTACAGATCCAGCGCCTTGAGACTATGGGTGGCGGTCGCCACGATTTCAAAACCATAGCGCTCCCAGGGAAGCAACTGCGCCAAGTCCTCAACGGCCAGAATTTCATCATCGACGATCATCACCTTGAGCAACCCGCTCCCTCCCTCCTGGCTCTTGAATCCATTTTAAGAAATTGTTGCCTTTTTGTAAAGAAATGGCTGAATCCGGTTTTCCGTTTCGCAAGGCTTGCCGAAACCGGCGAGCGGACGCCAGAGCCGCCCTTATGGACGTAAAAAAGCTGCCTCATCATGTCGAGGCAGCCTTCGGTATTCGCAGCTACTTTTCAATTCACGATTAGTAGTACGGCCAAGAATAGGGATAAACGGGTTGGTAGGGATAGGTTTGGTAAGGATAGGGCTGGTAGTAATATGGCCTAAAATAAGGATAAGGCCGATACCGCCGCGGATAGAACCTCCGCCGGTAACGTTGCTCCTGCTGCAGGTTCGACGAATCGATCCAGATAGTCTGCCCTACCTGTAAATTATACGGGCTGAGTCCGGGGTTGACAGCCATAATCTCTTCAACCGTCGTATCATGTTCATCAGCAATATCCCATAAAGTATCATCAGGCTGGATCACATATTGAACTAATTCCCGTTGTTCTGCTGACATCTCTTTCACCTCGTTTGTGGGCTTTTGGTATATCTTATGCTAAAAGCCGGACTTTGGATTTGGGACATTGACACAATTATCCGACTATCCGACAGCCGCAATTATTCTTTTGGGTGGAGCGTTACTCTCCGGAGAATTGCCAAATTCGACCGCTCCTGAAACGGGTGAAAACCGGCAAATTAAAAAACCGCGCCTTAAAATCCGGTGCGGTTTTTTTATGGGGCGTCCTTGCTGGATCCGAGGCTTCTGAGTAAGCGCTCCAACCCTTGAAATCTCTTTTAAAAGTCCGGCGAGGTCTCCTGAGCCTTGGGCGAGGTCTCCCGAGCCTTGGGCGAGGTCTCCCGAGCCTTGGGCGAGGTCTCCCGAGCCTTGGGCGAGGTCTCCCGAGCCTTGGGCGAGGTCTCCCGAGCCTCTCCCGAGCCTTGGGCGAGGTCTCCCGAGCCTTGGGCGAGGTCTCCCGAGCCTTGGGCGAGGTCTCCCGAGCCTTGGGCGAGGTCTCCCGAGCCTTGGGCGAGGTCTCCCGAGCCCGAGAAAGTCTTTGGCCGTTCCCGGTCAAGGACTCCTGCTTCGCGGCAAGGGTTCCCGGTTAACCGGTCACGGAGCGGCCGGCTTCAATCCCGCTCCGGCAAGGCATGGTCCGGCGCGGCTTGCCTCGTTCAGTGCGCGCCCGGCAGCCGGGACTCCCGGATGGCTTGAATAAAGGCGGCGGCCGTCGCGGTCACGCGGTCAAAGCGTCCCCGGGCAACGGCCTCCCGGTCGATCAACTCGCCGCCGACGCCCACCGCGGCCGCTCCGGCCCGGATGAACTCCCGGACATTGTCCAGCGACACCCCGCCGACGGGGACCAGCTTGACATGGCTCAAGGGGCCTTGCAGTTCCTTGAGGTATTGCGGCCCGGCCGAGCCGGCCGGAAAGATTTTAACGAAAGACGCCCCCAGCCGCCAGGCCTTTACGATCTCCGTGGCGGTGAAGACGCCGGGGACCACCGGAACCCCATGCAATTGGCCCAGCTGAACCACTGCCTCGTCCAAGTTGGGCGTCACCAGGAACCGGGCGCCGGCGGCGATCACCGTCCGGGCGGCCATGACATCCAGGACCGTGCCCGCGCCGATCGCCATCTGCCTGCCGATCGGGTGCGCGTTAAGCGACTCGATCATCTGTAATACGCCCGGTGTGTTGAAGGTAACCTCCATGGCGCGGATTCCGCCTTCATACAACGCCTCGGCGGTCCTGATTATCGTATCGGGCTGGCTACCCCGGATGATGGCGATGATTCCGGTCTCGTTTATCCAGTGGACCGGATCGAGATCTGCCATTGTCGATCACCTCCGCAAAAATTTCATTCCTCGCTACCGTTTCAAAAGCGAAACATCCCCGGCCCGGTAGGCATCGATCTGTTCCCGGGTGGCCCAGGTGAAGTCGCCGTAATAAGTATTTTTCAATGTCATCATGGCGTTGCCGAGCTCTACGCCGAGCGCCGGACCGGACTCCAGAAAACCGGTCAGGAATCCGGCGGTAAAGGCATCCCCCGCGCCCAGGCGGTCCACGGTTACCAGCCGTCCCTGATGCCCGGCGCCATACAGGCGGCCATCCGAAGCCGCGGCGATCCGCCACAACGATTCCTGATGGACCGGGTCATAGATCAGACAGACCGTGGCGACTCCCAACCGTTCCGCGATCCGCAGCGCCAGATCGTCCCCGGCGGGCTCCGTAAAACCCAGGACGTCGGCAGCGTCGCCGCCGGAGATGAACAGGATGTCCACATACGGAAAGTACTCCGCCAGCACCCGGCCGGCCGCGGCGGTATCCCAAAGTTTGCTGCGGTAATTGATGTCGAATGCCACCAGCTTGCCGAGGCGTTTGGCGGCGCGGACGGCATCCAGGGTCACCTGATGCGCCGCCGGACTCAAGGCAGGATTAATCCCGCTGGTCAAAAAGAGTTTCGTCTCCGCCAGAATCGCCGGCCAGTCAAAATCGGCCGGTGCCACATGGCAAAAGGCCGAATCCTTCCGGTCGTAGTAGGCCATGCCCGGCCGGGGCGGACTGCCGTTCTCAAAGAAGTAGATCCCCTGGCGGTACTCGTCGGACCAGCGGATCCAGTCGGTGGCCACTCCTTGTTCCCGGCACTTGTTGTAGACCAGTTTCCCCAAGGGATTGGCGGCCAGTTTGGAGACATAGGAGGTCGCCAGCCCCAGCCTTTGAGCGGCCACGGCCACATTCAGCTCGCTTCCGGCCAAAAAAAGATTGAGCGGCCCGCCCTGCTCGATTACTCCCGCGCCGGGGGGCGAGAGCCGGATCAATGTTTCACCAAAGCATACCAGGTCAACAGACATTGCTGAACTCCCTTCAAGGTATAAAGGTATATAAGGAACTACCAGTCCGCCACCGAGCCGTCCTGGCGATCCCAGACGCGCGGCGTCTCCCAGTCCCCGGGATAGCGGAGGGCGTTCACTTTCTCATCATCCAGCTCGATGCCCAGGCCCGGCTTTTCGGAGATGGCGATGCAGCCGTCCACCATCCGGAAGGGTTCTTTCAGATACCCCTCTCCCAAGGTCACCTGTTCCTGAATCAGGAAGTTGGGAATGCAGGCATCGAGCTGCAGCGCGGCAGCCAACGAAATGGGCCCGAGCGGATTGTGGGGCGCCACCGCCATGTAATAACACTCGGCCATGGCGGCGATCTTCTTGCCCTCCAGAATCCCGCCAGCATGGCAGAGGTCCGGTTGGACGATGGCCACCGCCTGCTTCTCCAGCACCTGCCGGAAGCCCCACTTAGTGAAGAGCCGCTCCCCGGTGGCGATGGGGATCGTCGTCGAACGAGCGATCTCCACCATGGTATCGACGTTCTCGGGCAGGCAGGGTTCTTCAATAAACAGCGGGTAATAGGGTTCCAGCGCCTGGATCAACCGTTTGGCCAAAGCCGGGGAGAAACGGCCGTGAAAATCGATGGCGATATCCACTTCCTTGCCCACCGCCTCGCGCAGCGATTTAAACATGTGAACGCAGTTTTCGATGAAAGCTTGCGGCTCCATGAAGCGGATCGGCGCGTCAAAACTGAACTTCAAGGTCGTGAAGCCTCCGGCCAGCTTCTGTCGGGCATTGGCCACCAGCTCCTCGGCGGTGGCGCCGCCCAGATGGCTATAGATCCGGAAGCGGTCCCGCACCGCGCCGCCCAACAGCTGATAGACCGGGACGCCCAGCGATTTGCCGAGGATGTCCCACATCGCCTGCTCGATGCCGGAGATGGCGCTGGTCAGGACCGGGCCGCCCCGGTAGAAGCCGCCACGGTACAAGGCCTGCCAGTGATGCTCGATCCGTCGCGGATCCTGGCCGATCAAATAATTTTCGAACGCTTTGATGGTCGCGGCGACCGCGTGGGTATGCCCTTCGACGATGGGTTCGCCGTAACCGATCAAACCGGTATCGGTATGCATCTTCAAAAACATCCAGCGGGGTTTGACCATCAACAGCTCTAATTGGGTGATCTTCATGCTGATTCCTCTTCTTTCCGTAATATTTGCGAAGCTTTCGATTTATTGTTTGACCGCTCCCGCCGTCAAGCTGCTCACCAGGTATTTCTGGAGAAACAGAAAGAGGATGGTCAAGGGAACGCTGGCCACCAGCGATACGGCCATGATGTCATTCCAAGCGATGCGGTACTGGCCGATCAATTGGCCGATCCCCACCGGCACGGTCTTCATATTTTCGGAGGTCGTCAGGATCATTGCGAACATATATTCATTCCAACCGACCAGGAAGGAATAGATCGCCGTGGCGGCCAGCCCCGGCAGGGTCAACGGCAATAGGATCTGGGCAAAGGTGCGGAACTTGCCGCAGCCGTCGATGCTGGCGGCCGCATCCAGTTCCTTGGGGATGCCCTGAAAGTAGCCCAGCATCATCCAGGAGCAGAACGGGATTGTGAACGAAACGTAAGCCAGGGTCAAGCCGGTATAGGTATTGATCAAACCCAGCGTGCGCATCACCTTGTAGTAGGGGATCAAGAGCATGATCGACGGAAACATCTGCGTGATCAACAGGAACGTCAGGAAAACGCCCTTGCCGCGAAACTGAAAACGCGAAACGCCGTACCCCGCCAGCGCCGAGAAAGCCAGGGAGATCAGGGTCGCCGAAGCGACTACCACCAAGCTGTTCCAAAAATAGCCGCCGAACGGATAGTCCACCCAGATGCGGGAGAATGCCTCCCAGGTAATCACTTTGGGTATCCAGACCGGAGGAATGGTAAACATCTCTACCATGGTCTTCAGCGAGGTCGATACCATCCACAGGACCGGGACAATCACCGTCAGCGCGGCGAGGGTCAGGACCGAATAGGTCAGGGCGTAATTGGGGTGGTTCCCGCGTTTAATCATCATCTTCACCTAACTTTCTGCGATAAACATAGCCGATGAGGAAGCAGACGAAAAATACCACCACCGCCAGCGCCGCCGCTTGGCCGAAACGGAAATACTCAAAGGCCGTCTTGAAGATATCGATGCTGACGACGCTGGTGGCATTGACCGGACCGCCCTGAGTCAGGATCCAGATGATGGTGAAGTGTTTGAACCACCAGACCGTGTCCAGGATCAGGGTCACCATGAGGACGCTGCGCAGACTGGGGAGGGTGATGAATCGAAAGATCTGCTGCCGGGAAGCGCCGTCGATCTGTCCGGCCTCGTACAATTCGTCGGGAATGGCTTGCAGACCGGCCAAAAGCAGGATCATCACCAGTGGGAAGCCTTTCCAGATAGCCGCAATCACCACCGAGATGAAGGCAGTCTCCTGATTGCCCAACCAGGAGACAGGCCCGGCGATCAAACCCAGATCCTGCAGGAACTGGTTGAAAAGCCCGTACATCGGATTGAGCATCCATTTCCATAAGAGGCCGACCACCACTTCGGGAAAGAGCCAGGGGACGATCAGAACGGCCCGGAAAAAAACCCGGCCGGGAAACTTCTGGTTTAAGAGCAAGGCCAAAATCATTCCGACGATGAAGTGTCCGGCGACGGTGAAAAAAGTGAACTTCAGCGTCAGCAGGATCTTGCCCAGGAATTCGGCATTGGTGAAGACCTCAAGATAATAGCGGAGGCCGACAAAATTCCAGCGAAATAAGAGATTGGTATCGAACAGGCTGATATAAAAGCCGTACAATAAGGGGTAAACCACCAGTGCTCCCAGCATCAGCGCGGCCGGCAGCGTGAACCAATATCCGCTCCATTGCGTTTTCGTCTTTGAACTATTCATGAAATATCCCCTTCAAGCATCGTTTCTGCGAATCCTGGCGCAGCGCAGATCCGCTGCGCCAGGACTTTGCTCGGCTTTCGACAACGTCGGAATGAGCGGCGTTCCAAGCATTAAACTCCGTCATTCCAGCGCTCTTTAGATAGAAGCGATGGCTAAAACTCAGTTGGCTGCCCGCTGAATGGCGGCCCGGGTCCGATCGGCCGCTTTCTTCAATGCGGCGTCCACATCGGAAGCATTGGTCAGGAGCGACTGATAGGCTTCGCCGGTGATATCAAATATTTCCGAATAAAAGGGAACGGTGGGAATGGTCTCGACATAATTCAGCGCTTTCACAAATCCGGCATAAACCGGTCCGGTGATCTGCCGTTTTTTCCCGGCTTCTATCCGGGTGGGCATCCGGCCGGTGACCGCGTTCCAAGTCAAGGCATTCTTGGTTTCTACCAGGAATTTCAGATACTTGGCCGCCGCTTGCTTGTTCTTGCTGGTTTTGGCGATGGAGAACCCATACAGTCCCAGGGTTGAGACGTGTTTCTTCTTCATCGGCAAGGGCACGCTGTATAATTTGCCTTTTAGTTTTGGATTCTGGGCCAGAATCGCTCCGATGGTATGCGGGCCGGTGATCATCATTCCCGTCTTTTCGCTGGCCATCAGGCTGATACCTTCGGCGTAGCTGACCTCGGTCGGGCCGGGGGGCACCACCCCTTGTTTGGTATAGAGTTCGGCGAAGAAGCGGAAGGCTTCCTTGGCCTCCGCCGAATCCAGCTCGGTAGCCCATTTGCCGTTGGCGTCCTTATAAAGCTCGCGGGCACCGAAGGTTCGCAGGATATGGATGAAACGGTTGGCGCCGGAACCATTGCGCGAGCCCATCATCGCAAAGCCCCAGCGGTCCACTTTGCCGTCGCCGTTGGTATCTTTGGTCATCTTCTTGGCAGCTTTGAGAAAATCATCCCAGGTCTCCAGGGAAGTCAGCTTCTCTTGCTTGAACCAGTCGCCCCGGTAAAGCAGGCCCATCGGCGTGGTGAACCAGGGGACGAATTGCAGTTTGTTGTTCACGCTCGCCTGCTCGACATTGCTCGGATAGAAGCCGGCGATGTATTTCTTGCCCAGCAGTCCGGTGAGGTCTTCGGTGATGCCCATGTCATAAGCGGTAGAGATGAATTCCGGGGTGTTGGTGAAAATATCCGGCAGTTCGCCCCCAATGGCCAGGCTGGTTATTTTGGTATAGACGTCGTTCATGGGAACGCCCATGAATTCGATCTTGATGTCCGGATTTTTCTTCATAAACTCGGCAGCAATAGCCCGTTCCGCTTCGCCTTCCGGTTTCTCCACATAAGTGGTGGACATGACCTTCAGAGTTACCGCGGGTTTGGCAAAGACGGTTCCCGCCATGATTCCGCAGCAGGCCAAAATTGCAAAGACGATTCGCAAACTTTTTTTCATTTTTTCCTCCCATTTTTGTTTCATTTCTTTAAATTTTCCGACCTATTTAGCCTTTGAGCTCCCCCCCTTCATGAAAATCGATGGTTTAGAAGCCATGTGATAAAGTCTTTTGAATCGGAAATTAGCTTACAAAAAGGTATAAAACGACTTTATCACTTGCTTCTCTGAGCTTTTGTGTTCACCCTGGCCTTCGGACAGGGTTTATCACAACGCTTTTAGACCGCAACCCGTTTGCAATGCAAATCAGGATACTTCCTCTTCTGTCGGCAATTTAAACTTGCCGGTAGCCCATGGCTTTTGATATCTGCTCGGCTGTCGCTTTGACCTTAGGGCCTAGATCAGTTAGCAATCGGTCAATGCTTACCCGGAATCCCGGTCCCGATATGCTTAGAGCGCCGCAAAGTTTTCCGGCGCTGTTGTGAATGGGCGCTCCGACGCAACGGATCTGTTCCTCATTCTCCATATTATCGATGGAGAAGCCCCGCTCCACGGTTTTGCGCATCTCGATAGCCAATTTTTCCGGATCGGTAATGGTTGTTTCGGTCATCCTCTCAAGCTCGCCTCCTAATACTGCAGCTTGGACATCTGGCTCTGCAAAAGCCAGCAACGCCTTGCCCAAACCGGTACTATACAGCCGATTCCGACCTCCAATCTGAGTAAACGGCCGGACCGGCAACGGGCTGTCCACTCGCTCGATATACGAGACCTCCAGCCCGTCTAAAACTCCAAGGAATACGGTTTCTTGGGTCTCCTTGGATAAAACCACCATATGGTCATACGCGATCTGACGCAGTTCATTGGAATTATCGAAAACATGGTAAAGTTCCACGATTTTCAGACCCAATTTATAACGATTTTTGTCATCCTTCTGAATCAAGCCGTACTCTTCCAATGACTGTAAATAGCGATAGGTCGTTGCAGGATCAAACCCTGCCGCCTCGGCGATCTCTTTCAAATTCAAACCATATCGCCCGGAATCCCGACAATGGTCAGAAATAATTTGCAAGGCTCTTAACGCTTTCTGGACCGTACCCGAAGTATTCGCTTTAGAAGAATGAGCCATTTCAAATCCCTTTCATTTCATTATTTGAAATCTAATTTTTATATATGAAATATTCTCCGTATCGATGTAAATTCCTTTTTAAAAATTTATTTTCTTTTCAAACCGTTGCTAATCATAAGCACAATTTATTTCAAAAATAAAAAAACCAGCATTATGCTGGATTTCTTACATTCATCGAAGGTATGTAGTTCCCTGAGACTCATTCCTCTTTCCCCAAGCGTCTCTCAAATGGAGAAGAGCCCGCAATAGAATGCCGCCTTATCTTCTTGTCCACCCACCCTCCGGGCTTGGATTTATGAAACGACAATTTTGCGACGAAGCCATAGGAGGAAATGCCGGATTTTCTCTTCCGGCATTTCCTCCCGGGGGGTGTCGCCTAACCTTCTTAATGATTCGCGGTAGCCGGTAACGCTCCGCTCGCCATGGTGAATCATTTGAAATATCAAGCCGGCACCCGGATCCGTTGGCCAACATACAAGCGATCGGGATTGAGTCCGGGATTTAGCTGCAATATCGTCGCCACCGAGGTGTTAAACCGCCGTGCAATGCTGTAAAGGGAATCTCCGCCTTGGATGGTATAGATTCTTACTCCGGTGGGACCCACTCCGCCGCCTCTTCTGCCGGGAATGCAAAGAACCGTGCCAGGCCGCAAGAAACGGAAATTAATATTGGGATTGGCTTGCTGAATCCGATTGGCGGAAACGTTAAACTCCCTGGCCAGACGAAACAAGGTATCGCCTCTTCTCACGGTGTAAAGCGTACCGCCAGGACAGGACCGAATCCGGACCGGAATTCGCAATTGCGTCGGAAGAACGTTTCTTTGATCAATCTCCGGATTGACCTCAAGGATCTCCTCGACCGAGGTGCCATAATCCTCGGCCAGACTCTCCAGAGTATCCGCTGCTTCGAGTATTAAATCCTGTTCTATATAAATTTCATCCGCCGCTTCATTGATGAACTCATTCTCCATAAAGCTCCACCTCTCTACGAATTTTGACAGGAAAAACAGGTGGTCTTGCTGTTTCTGTCAATTCATAGTATGTGATTCCGGTCCTATTGTTCCTTTAACCCAGGCGCCGGGACGGATTCTTTTAATTTATGCAATGCGGAGTGGAGAAAGCTCTCCATCACAAGCGACGTGACACCGGATCCGAACACTCCGCTTGAATTACCGTGCCCCGCTCACCGTGCGCCTCGATCCGTCCATAGGGAGCGATAAAACAGCGAACAACGATAGTACAACTAAAATACCTGTTACGACTCTTTTCAATTGAACCCCCTCCATCGTGAATTGATTCCGTTTATCGGCAAGTCGAAATTGCCCATTTCATGCCTTCTTTAGTCAATGTTACGGATGAACCACCTCCATAAAACTGCTAGATAGATTACCAAAATCACTACAATGGCGATGGCCGCGACAATTATCATAATTGTGATCATGAATATGATTCCGTTCGAAGTATTCTACTCAAGCTTTTCTTTAGGACATCTATGTTTAGGTTCCAATGAATATACGAAGGAGGTTACCTTTTAGATCAGAATAAATAAAAAAGAGTGGTTCTCGCCACTCTCCCAATGTACTCGTGTTACCCGGAATAAAAATCCACGGAAGCAACCCCGGTTTTTTAGACCGGTTGCAGTCTTGTCCCCTTTTCCTTTTCCAGGTTACCGCCCAATCACCGCGTCGCGGGTCGCCGAAGGAATCCGGCGGATGATCCGGCCCTTTTCCAAATCGATAAAGAATATGTTTTTCCCGCCGGCGAGGATCAACTGGTCACCCGATGATGCATGATAAAAGTAAGGTGTCGCCGGTTTACCAAGGCCCAACCAGTTCAGTCGCAGATTCAGTTCAACCCGCTCGGACTCCGTATTCAGTAACCGCCATTGATGGGCGCCCGCAATGATTACGTATTTTTCATTGGGGGTACCAAAAAGGCGACAGTTTCTTCCGGCCAAGGCACAACTAATTCTCCGGACGACCCGCATTTTTACAGTATCGACTACTGCGACATCCTGCGTGAAACGGTTGTAAAGGTACAATTTTTGCTTTGGCGTAACCATCACCATCTCGCCGCCCCGGACCATCATCCCCGGTGTCGCCAGCAACGCTCCCAGCAGCGCCGTTCCGCCGTCCCTAGCGGCATACATACTTGACGCATAGCCCAGCAACTTCCAGGCGGCCATGTACCCTCGTCCCAGGGGCATTGACTCTCCACGCTGATAATCGTGATCATTAAGCTTCAGCTCGGTCAAACTGCCCCGGATGGTTGGATGGTAAAGCAATGCGGAATGGGATTCTGGCAGAGGAATCACTTGTTCGATGCGCCGCTCGAACGCTAACTGGGCCAACGGACGGGCGCTGCCGTTCTCAAAAACCGCTACATTTTTGAGGCCGGCGATATAAAGTACTTGATTTACCGGATCGACCGCGATTTGGCGGGGAATAAAAGCCACCGGATATTCCGCGGCGATGCCCGAATCATCCAATGCCACCACCTTGCCCCGGTCTTGCTCTGCCGTGATCGCATAGAGCCGGTCATCGATGCGGAGATAATCCGCGCTTAAGTCGCCCAACCGGATGACGGCTTTCACCCGGACTGTATCCAGGTCAATGTAACTGATCCCGGCGGGTACCGCGGTCTCCCGATACGATAGTCCTTTCGGGGCCGAGTGCGCCAAGTATTGGTTGTAACCGCGGCTGGTTGCCAGAAGAGTCCGGTTGTCTTGCGCAAAATAGAGTGCTGCCGGATTCTTCGCAATCGCGATGGTTTGGATGGCCTGTAATGAATCGGGGTTATAAACGCAAAGATTGGAGGAGTTCGGCTCCTTTCCCAAGGTGGCGACGACCAACCGGTCTTCGGCCGGATTCAGTGCGAGGCATACGGCAGGGGAATCCAGCTCGATTTGCTGATATTCCAAATTCTCCAGATCGACTTTTACCAGGACAGCTTGGCCGGCACAGTCTTTGGTCCTGGTTATCGCCCAAAAACAGCTGCGATCTTTATTCATCGTCCAAGCGGTTAAAAGCGTGGCAAATTGCAATTCTTTTTGGTAAGCGGCTTGATCCGGACGTAACATAGCCAAAGACCAGCGATTCTTCCCGCTGCAGAAAAAAAGCTTCTCGCCCTGGCGATTGGTAATAACGGCTCGCGGCGCTTCATCCAGCGCCAAAGACCTCAGTTTCCGCCCGTGCGTGTCAATCACTTCCGCCTGCTTATTCTGGCCCAATAGAAAAATCCGCTCCCCGGAATGGGCCAAAATCTGGCCACATCCCCAGCACGCCAGTATAACAGCGGCCCAAAACAGGATGATGATTCGTTTCTTCATGAACAAGTCTCCTTTCGCTTCAGCGACCGTCCGGCCGATACTTATCCGGTGGTTTTCACTGTTGATGTATTTAATTAAACTATCAGTTTACTTTTAATATACTCTGATTTGATATACTATTCAAGCATAATTTTGCACTAATGGTTTACTTTTTTTAACGGGCTGTTCCTTTCCACATGCCCCAAATAAAAAAAAGACCGCCGGAGATCTTCCGGACAGTCTTTAAACCCAGCAATTGTTTTACTTCGTAAAAGCTATGATTCCACCACGACGCCTTTCTTCAGAATGATATTGGCATAGAGCGCCGCTTCACCGGTGGCCACAATGGCATAGGCTTGTTTGGCCCGCTCGTAGAAAGCGAAGCGCTCGATAAATTCCGGTTCAGCGGCCTTCGGATCATAGCGCTCCACAATGCGGCGGTACTCCTCCCAGATGACCGGCTGGACCGTATCGCCGGGCACCACCGCCATCAGCCCGACGGGAGCGGGCACGTACGGGTCGAGCGGGAAAAGCTTCAAGATGGCGTCCAGCAACTCGGGAACGCCGTGCCCGTCGGCGCGCACCAGCCGCCGGGCGCAACTGGCCGCCGGAAAATTACCGTCGCCGATGACCAGCTCGTCGCCATGGCCCATCTCCATCAGGATCTTTAATAATTCCGGCGAAATGATTTTGGGTATCCCTTTCAACATGCGTTTCATCCTCCCTATCCGTTATTTTATCAACCGGCAATCACGCCGTCCTCATCCCAGAGATCCTGCCAGTCCTTGGCTCCCTCCCACAGGAAAACCTGGCCTTTAATCAAACGGCAATTCCGGTCGATCGCCGCGATCTCCCTCATTTCTTCCTCTGTCAGCCGATCGCCTACCGTACATTGGAGGTTCACCAGATACTCCTGGCGGTGAATGGAGAAGGGGATTGGCACTTGACCGCGTTGAGCCGCCCATTTGACACAGACCACCGCCGGATGAACCCCCAAGCGTTGGGCGATCTTAACGATAACCGGATCCTGAATGTCCACGGTGTCGGTCTCGGTCTTATCCCGATCGGGGCGGGTCGGTGAACCGATCGGGCAGAAGCCGATCGGCACGATTCCGTTATCGACCACAAACTTGAAGAACTCCGGCTGTTGGAAATGGGGATGCAGCTCCATCTCATTGCAGGCCGGCTTGATCCGGGCATCCCGCAGCAACAACTTCAGCTTCGGGATGGTCATATTGGAGGTGCCGATATGCCGCACCAGACCCAGGTCGACCAGCCGTTCCATCTGGCGCCAGGTTTCCATGAACTCCTCATGAATGTAAGGCCGGGCGTGGGGATCGCGCGAATCGACACTCACCCCGGGCGCATGGTAATTCGGGAAAGGCCAATGGACCAGATACAGGTCCAGATATTCCAGCTTCAGGTCTTTCAATGTCCTGGCGCAAGAGAGCAGGACATCGCCTTCGCCATGCATGTCATTCCAGACTTTGGATGTGATCCACAGCTCTTCCCTGGGGATCCCCGCTTGCATCGCATCCCGCAAGGCCGGGCCGATCAGCTGCTCGTTGCCGTATACGGCGGCGCAGTCAATGTGGCGGTAGCCGACGGCGATCGCGCCCCGGACCGCCGCCGCAATCTGCTCCCCACTGAAACGGTCCGATCCGAAAGTACCCAATCCGACTGCCGGAATCTGAGCACCGGTGTACAAAGTCCGTTTGGGGACCTGCCGCGGATCGACTCCGTCCGGGGCGATGAATGAATGATCATTTGAGTTTGGCATGATGAACCTCCTCCTATTGGTTCCGTTTTTGGTTAACCCTTTGGCACCTCGTTCAATAACTGCGAACCCGCTCAAAACGGATCTGCCCGTACAATTGCTCCACCAGTTCCAAAGAGACCATCCCGGTCTGGAAGAATTGGGTATTGGCCATCCCGGCCGCCATCCCCAGCTTGATGGTTTCGACGAGTCCCTGCTGGCGGGCTATGCCGACCGCGCAACCGGCGATGAACGAATCGCCCGACCCCACGCTGTTGACCACTTCCAGCGCGGGTCCGTAAAAGTGATAAACCCCATCGGCCAAACCGGCCATGCAACCGTTCTTGCCCAGCGTGATGCAGGGCAGCTCAATGCCTTGGGCCCGGAATTTCACAATCGCCCCGGCTTGCGCCTCGACGGTCGTCAACTCCATTCCCAGCAGCTTCTCCGCCTCTTCCTGATTCGGCTTGATCAGGTACGGCGCTCCCTCCATGCCGCGCGCCAAAGCCTCACCGCTGCTATCCAGAAGAAACCGGATCTTTTGAACGTGAGCGACCCCGATCAGGGTGCGGTAAAAGTCGGCCGGCACTCCCTGCGGCAGACTCCCCGAAGCGGTCACCACCGCGCAATTAACCAGCAGCCGCCGGTAAGCCGCGATGAAACGGTCGCACTCCTTGGCTCGGATCTGCGGTCCCGGCTCCAGGACCTCGGTGGAGACGCTGTTGCGGTCGGTGATGTTGATACAGATCCGCGATTCGCCCCGGATCGGAACGAACGCCGTCGCGATGCCGCTCTCCCGCACTTGCTCGGCGATGAACCGGCCATTGCCGCCGCCGATGAAACCGCCGGCCGCCACCGGCTCGCCCAGAAGATGGGCAACCCGGGCCACGTTCAACCCTTTGCCGCCGGCTGTCGCCGTCATGGCACGGGGCCGGAAGACCCCGCCGATGGCGAAATCATCGACCGCGTAGACCTTGTCGATGGCCGGATTTAAGGTGATGGCTAAAATCGGCTTGTTCATCGGAGCTCATCCGCCAATCCGCTGGCGCCGCAGAGCCGGATCTTCTCGCGAACGACCCGTTTAACGGCTTCCTTGGCCGCCCCCAAGTAGTTCCGGGGGTCGTTCTCGCGGGGATTTTGGGCGAAGCTCGCTTGAATGGCCTGGGCCATCGGGATCTTCAGTTCGGTGGCGATGTTGACCTTGGCGATTCCCCGCCGGATCGCTTGGCGGACGCTCTCATCGGGGACTCCGGAAGCGCCGTGCAGCACCAACGGAATATCCACCAGGGAACGGATCGCCGTCAACCGTTCAAAATCGATCCGGGGCTCGCCGTGGTACTCGCCATGGGCGGTGCCGATGGCGATCGCCAAGGTGTTAATGCCGGTGGCGGCGGCGAAGTCCCGGGCTTCCTCGGGCACGGTGAAGGTGGCTTCCCGTTCCGCCACGGTCACCTGATCCTCGGTGCCGCCGATCCTGCCCAATTCGGCCTCCACCGCCACCCCGGCCGCCTTGGCGATCTCCACCACCCGCTGAACCAGCGCCACGTTCTCCGGGTAGGGATAGTGGGAACCGTCGATCATTACCGACGTATAGCCATATTGGATGCACTGGACGATCGTTCCGAAAGAGCCGCAATGATCGACGTGCAAGGCGACGGGAATCCGGTGTAGCTCGGCCGCAACCTTCGCGATCGCCGCAATATAGGGAATTCCGGCATGCTTCAGCGTCCCGGGAGTGGTTTGAAGCATCACCGGCGCCCGCTCCGCCGCGGCGGCTTCCACCACCGCTTGAACCGTCTCCAGATTATGAACGTTAAATGCGGCAACCGCCGCTCCTTTGCGCCGGGCCGCCTCGATCATCGCCAGCGGATTGACTAACGCCATCGCCGTCTACCCCCTTAATAATATTTTCCCGGAGACTTTGCCCGGGATAGCCAAATCCTTAAACGCCTCTCCGATCTCCGCCAGGGGAACGATCCGGTCAATCAACTCCCTATGGCGCAGCTTGCCCTCTTGAAAATAGACGCCGGCCAGTTCCCATTCGCGTCCCGGGAAGGGCGCCGAATACGACATCCAGGAACCCCGGACCGTCAGTTCCTTGCGGTTGATATGCTCGAACTCCCGGGGCGCCAGGCTGATGGACTTCGACGGCGTGCCGATGAACATCACCGCGCCTTTGTTCCCGGCCAGTTCCAGACTGAGCTTCTCGGTGAATTCGACCCCGCCGGTCTCGATGACCATCGGAAAACCCCGGCCATGGGTCGCTTCCCGGGCCGCCTCCCGAAACTCGGCGGCGCCGGTATGGATGCAAACGTCGGCGCCGTATTCCTTGGCCAATTCCAACCGGCGTTCCTCGATATCGAACGCGAAAATCCGCCGGGCGCCCAGGATCCGGGCGCATTGCAACGCCAACAGGCCGATGGTTCCCGCCCCGATCACCGCGACATCGGCGCCGCCCCGGAAGTCCATCACGAACAATCCGTGCAGGGCCACGGTAGTCGGTTCAAACAGCGCTCCTTGTTCATAGCTGACTCCCTCCGGCAGCTTCACCGCGTTACGGGCCGGTAGTTTGACATACTCGGCCCAGCTGCCGGGGATCCGGGAACCGATAAAAGTATAGTTTTTGCATTGCGAATAGTTCCCGTTCCAGCAATCGTCACAATGAAAACAGGGAACCAGCGGCGCCCCGGCGATCCGGTCGCCCACCGCCACTCCGGTGACCTGCCCGCCGGTCTCCACCACTTCGCCGGAGAACTCATGCCCCAGAATAATCGGGTAAAAATGAGCGCCGGTCCCCAGCACCCGTGGCAGATCCGAGCCGCAGACCCCGGTGGCCCGCATCCTGACCAATAGCTCGCCAGCCCCGGGCCGGGGCGTCTCCACCTCGGTGTATTGAATATCCCGCTGTCCGTAAAGAACGGCCGCTTTCATGAACTTGCCCCCTCACTCACGTTTTGTTCTTTCATGAGGTCGGCCGTTGACCTGACGATAGCGTCCAAACGGTCATAACAACCGACCAGCTGGTGATACAGCTCGCGATAAAGCTGATAAAACTCTTGATATACGGCGTGTCGCGCCGGATCCGGAGTATAGGTCCGCTGTACCCGCACGGTTCGCCCTACCGCCGTTTCAAAATCGGGGTACACTCCGGTTCCCACCCCGGCCAGCAAGGCCGCGCCCAAGGTGGTGGCATGGTCGGAGAAAGGCACCCGGATCACCTTGCCGGTGATGTCGGCTTTGATCTGGGTCCAGACGGCGCTGTTAGCCGAACCGCCGACGCTGACCAATTGTTCGACCGTGGCCTGGGCTTCCCGGGCGGTCTCCAGGTTATGCAGCAGGGAATAACCCACCCCTTCCATGACGGCGCGGATCAGGTGAGCCCGGGTCTTGTCATAGGAAAGGCCGAAAAATACGCCCCGCGCCTTGCTATTCCAAAGCGGCGAGCGTTCGCCGGCCATATACGGCAGAAAGAGCAGGCCGTCCGCTCCCGGCGGTACCGTCGCCGCCGCTTCGCTCATCCATTCGAAGGAACTCCGCCCCAACTGCCGGCCGAGCTCCTGCTCAAAACCGCCCAACTGCTCGTTGAACCAGCGCAGCGCGCCCCCGCCGCCCACCGTGCCGCCCTGCAGCAACCATTGGCCGGGTAACACATGATAGCCCAGGATCAGGCGGGGATGAACCAGGGGACGCTCCAGCTGAATGCTCATTCCGCCGGCCTGCCCGCCTTGCTCCTGGGTCTGACCGGGCCGGATCACGCCTGCCCCCAGCGTGCAGCACGCCGCATCCAAACCTCCGGCCACCACCGGAATTCCCGGGATCAGGCCGGTCTCCTCCGCCGCGCTGCGGGTCACCGTGCCAATCACCTCGTGACAATGAACCAGCGGCGCCAACACCTCCAGCGAGATGCCCATTTTTTCCGCCAGTTCCTCACTCCAATCGCCCTTGGCAATTTCAAAAAAATGGAAGCCGTAGCCTTGCGAATAATCCTGGGAATACGCTCCGGTCAGCTTGAAACCGATATAGGCGTTGCTCTGCAGGAACCGGCGGGTTTGGCGGTAGATCTGCGGTTCCCGCTCCTTGAGCCAGAGGATTTTGGGAGTGATATAGGCCGGGTCCACCGGATTGCCGCTGACGGCGCTCAATTCGGCGGCGCCAAATTGCTCCCGCAACCAGGCGGCCTGGGCCTCGGCGCGCCGGTCCAGCCAGAGCAGGGCCGGACGCAATGGTTTGCCGGACGCATCCACCGGCAGACAGGCCCAACTGGTGCCGTCGATTCCGATGGCCGCGATCGCCCGGGGATCCACCGGCGCCCCGGTCATCAAGCCCCGCAGCTCCCGGCGGACTACGGTCCACCACTGTTCCGCATCCTGTTCCACCCAGCCGGGCGCCGGATGGGCGGTGGGATAGGTCCCGGCCGCTCCGGCGAGGACCCGCCCGTCAAAATCAAAGACCGTCAGCTTGCAGCCGGAAGTTCCGATATCGATCCCCAACAGCAAACGCTTTTCCATGGCTGGCTCCTTTCGAAAGGTTTTTCTTAAGTAAATGACAGGATAGCGAAACGTTTCGTTTTTTCTGTCAAATGATTAGTCGCTGAATTGCCGGACCGACTCTTTCAAGAGCAGATCGGACTTCAACCGGTACATGGCAGGAAAGCCCGCCAGATCCTCTCTGAGCCGTTTCAACAGAAGCTGCGCCGCGATCTCGCCGATCTGCGCCATCGGTTGGACCACCACCGAGAGCGCGGGTTTGACGACCCTGGCCAATTCCAGATTGTCGAAACCGATAAAGGACAGTTCCTCCGGAAGCTTCAGATTCCGTTCGTTCATGGCGATGACCGCTCCCAGGGTCATTTCGTAATTGGTGACAAAGACGGCCGTGGGCGGGTTTTCCCCCGCCAGCAGCTGGTTGAAACGATCGTAGCCGCTCTGCACATCATAGTCGCCGTATTGAATCAGTTCTTCCTTCACTTCCAGATTGTAATCCTCATGGACCCGGAGATAGCCCTTCAAACGTTCTTGCGCGGTATAAATGCTCTTCGGTCCGACGACGATCCCGATCCGCTTGTGACCCAGCACGATGAGCTGCTCCACCGCCTGATACGAAGCGTTGAGGTTGTCGACCAGCACCACGTCGCAGTCAGCTCCCTTGATCAAGCGGTCGATCAGCACCACGGGGACCCCTTTGGCTACGGCCTCGTTAATCCGGGCCGCAGTGCTGAATAAAGGCATCAGCACGATCCCGTCCACCATTTTGGTGATCAAAAACTCGAACTTCTCCGTTTCGAGCCCGGCATCTTCCTTAAAATCGCAAATGATCGTGGAATAGCCCTCTTGCAACAGGATATTTTCGATATTCGAAATAATGCTGGTGCAAAAGATATTTTCGAGGTTGGGGATTAAAATCCCCACCGTCTGAGTATGGCTGGTCTTTAAGCCGCGCGCCATCTGATTCACTTTGAAATCGAGCTTGACAATGGCCTCCTCGATCAGCTTCTTGTTGTTTTCCAGCACATTTCCGCCGTTCAAATACTTTGAGATCGTAGCGATCGAAAGCCCGGTGGCCCGGGCGACATCTTTAATGGTCGCAGCTACTTGAATCACCCTCCGGAGCGAAACGTTTCGTTCTAATGTGATTGTACTGCACCGCCGCAGAAATTGCAACCGTTATCCCAAACATCCGGAACTCAAACCCATTGAAAAGCCATGTGATAAAGTCTCGAACCGGAAAGCAGGTTGCAAAAGGTTTACCAACGACTTTATCACTTGCTTCTCAGAGCCTTTGTCCATCCTGCCGTTAACCCGGTTAAACGGAACCGTTTATCCACAAAAATAGATCGCTTATCCACAAAAAGAGCTTGCTGAGTGACTGAGCGAGCTTGCTCATTCACAAAACAAGCTCGCTTATCCACAAAAAGAGCTTGCTGAGCGACTGAGCAAGCTCTCTCATTCACAAAACAAGCTCTCTTATCCACAAAAAGAGCTTGCTGAGCGACTGAGCGAGCTCTCTTATCCACAAAAAGAGCTTACCCGACGACTGAAAGAGCTCGTTTATCCACAAAACGATCTCCTTGAGCCGTTCCAACGGATTCCTTGTCCCCAAAACCGGTTACTTGCCGCTATTTCCCGCCGGATACAAAAGCTGTTGAATCTTGGGTTCATAAAAATTGTCCATGGTTACCACCGCAACGCCGGTATCGATCCGCTTGGGGACCTTTTTGCCATTCAACGCTTCGATGCAGGTTTTGACCGCCAGATACCCCATGTTATAGGGATTTTGGACAATCAACGCTTGGATGGTGCCGTTCTGCAGCATCTCGATCTCCATCGGCGACGCGTCGAACGCCACTAATTTCACCTTGCCGCTCAAGCCGCGCGCCTTGACGGCCTGCGCGGCTCCCATGGCGCCCGGCTCATTGGCGGCGAAAATACCGTCCAGATCGGGATTGGCCGTCAAAATATTTTCGGCAACGGCCATTCCCTTGGCCACGTCGCTTTCGGAATATTGCACCGCCACCAACCGGATCCCGGGGTATCTGGCGATCGCCGCATTGAACCCCTTCTCCCGCAAAATGGAGGTGGAAGCACCCGAGATCAGCGGAATACAGGCAATCTTGCCTTTCTGTCCGATCAGCCTCGCCAACGCTTCCCCGGCCTCAAAGGCCCCTTTATAATTATCGGTGGCGATCAGGCACAACGTCGGATCGGGGTCCAGGCCCGAGTCAAACGAGACGACCGGGATCTTGGCGTTCAGGGCTTTCTTCACCGGCGCGTATAAAGCCTTGACATCGGTGGCCGCCAAAGCGATGGCATCCACCCGCTTGTTCACAAAATCCTCCATGATCGCCAACTGCCCCGCGATATCCGTCTCCACGGTCGGCCCTTTCCAAATCACGCTCGCGCCGTATTCTTTTCCGGCGGTCATGGCTCCGGCGCGGACATTCCCCCAAAAGGAATTATCCAAGGTTTTGGGGCAGACCAATATCGTCGGGATCTTTTTGGCGGCCGAGAAGGTTACGGTGCAGGAAAATAATACTCCGGCCAAGAGCAACGGTAGCAGGCAGCGTTTTTTTCCGTTCAACCGGCACCCCCCTTTGAGCAAGAATTAGCTCCTTCGTTTTCTATTTTCTGTGCGGCTGGCTTAAAAAGAGCTGTGATTCACAGCGATTACTTGAAGCAAGTGATAAAGTCGTTTTTTAACCTTTTGTGCTTCGAAAGACTTATCCCATGCTTTTAAAAGGTCGGATTTTTGCTGTTGGGACGGCGTTGACGGTACTGGTCCCAAAAGACCGCGCCGATGATCACTACGCCGACCAGCACTTGCTGCCAGAATGCCGAGATGTTCAACAGATTGGAGCCATTCCGCAACAAGCCCATAATCAAACCGCCGATGATGGCTCCCAGGACGGTTCCCACGCCTCCCCGCAACGAAACCCCGCCCATCACGCAGGCGGCGATCACATCGAGCTCGTAGCCGGAGCCGGCGGTGGGTTGGCCGGTATTCAAGCGGGAAGAAAGGACGACTCCGGCAAAACCGGCCAATAATCCGGAGAGCGTGTAATAGCCCATCAAGTAATTGTCGACCTGAATCCCGGATAGGCGGGTCGCCTCCATATTGCTGCCAATGGCGTAACTGAGCCGGCCAAAGCGGGTATAGCGCAACACCAGATAGCCGATGAAGGCGACGATCGCCATTAAAAAGATGGGGACCGGCAATCTGCCGAAAATGGTTCCCATCCCCCACCAGCTGAACGATTTGGGAAAACCGAAGATGACCCCGCCGTCGCTAATGACCAGGGCCAAGCCCCGGGCCACTCCCATCATTCCCAGCGTGGCGATGAACGGCGGCAGCTTCCCTTTGCTGATCAAGAAACCATTGACAAATCCGCAGGACGCGCTGGCTAGAACGCCGGCCAGGATACACAGCGGTTCCGGAACCCCTTTCACCAGCAAGACCGAACTGATCACGCCTCCCAAGGCCAGGACCGAGCCGACCGAAAAATCGATTCCCGAAGCGATGAGGACGATCATTTCGCCGATGACCATAATTCCGATGACCGCCATCTGCACCCCGATGGCCAGCAGGTTGTCGACTGTTAAGAAATAGGGCGACAGTACGGTCAAAATGCTTCCCATCGCCAATAAGATCAAAAATGGCGCCAACTGCTTCAGATTTTGCCAAACCGAAAATGGAGCGGAGCGACTGGGTTCTTCTTTGACTGCCAACGTAAGCACACTCCTTGGGCTTCAAAGCCGGTCTCTCATGGTTATCCATGACTCGAATGAACAACCACTCTGCCCATATTATACTATCCGCGGTATGCGCCATAAAGAAAGTTTTTCATTCCAGGCCGTAATTCTTGGAAAATTGAGGGAATCGGTTCGAACCGATATACGCTGAATTGAGGCCTGCCCTATCGGATAAGACTCCTGAGCAGACCTCAACTTCAGACAATGGGGGGTTCTTACTTATTGCCCAACGCTTTTTGCGCTTCGTCCGTCTTGATGTTTTGGGTGGTTACACCGAAAACTCCCGTATCGATGAACGCTTTGATCTTCTTGCCTTTCATCTTATCCCAAGCCGCCTTGACGCCGAGATAACCCATGTTGTAGGGGCTTTGCACCATGATTCCCTGGAGCACGCCTTTTTCGACATATTGTTGCAGGATCGGAGCGCCGTCAAAACCGATGGCCACCAGTTTGCCGGCTTTTCCGGATTCGTCGATCGCCTTGGCGACGCCGATGGCGGTCGGCTCATTGGCGGCGAAAACCGCTTTCAAGTCGGGGTTGGATGCCAAAACGTCGGTCATCTGGTTCAGGGCTTTGGCCGAATCGGATTCGGAATAGTACGGCCCGACGATGGTCATCTTGGTCCTGGCTTTGATCTCATCGGTAAATCCTTTGGCCCGGTCGACGCAGCTGCCGGCGCCGGCGACATAGAGCATCAGGGCGACTTTTCCGGTGGTTCCGGCGCGTTTGATCAATTCCTGAGCGGCTTTTTTGCCGGCGGCCACGTTATTGGTGGTCAAGAAGGAATCGCATCGGGTGTCGAGCGCGGAATCGATGCCGATGAGCGCAATCTTCTGCGCCTTGGCCCGCTCGGCCACTTTGACCAGACCCTTCGGATCGCAGGGCGCGAGGACAATCCCTTTCACCTGGCGGTTGATGGCGTTTTCCACCATGGAGACCTGGCCGTTAATGTCGGTTTCGGCGGCCGGCCCGTCATAGGTGATCTTGATGCCCAATTCTTTAGCAGCGGCTTGCGCCCCTTTATTCACCACCTGCCAATAGGATGAGCTATTGGTCTTCACAATCACGGCGATGTCTTCCGCAGCGGCTAAAACGCCGCCGGCCACCAGGGTCAGCGCGAAAAGGAGCGCCATCACGATAATGAAACTCTTGCCTTTCAACATGATTTCTTCCTCCCAAATTTTGATTTTCGGTTTATGGCATTTTAGGCTTTCTTGTTCCGCAGTTGGTCAATGTAGACCGCGAGGATGATCACACCTCCTATCGTAATTTGTTGGATGAACGAGGAGACTCCCATCATATTCAGCCCATTGCGCAGCACGCCGATGATGAAGGCGCCGATCATGGTCCCGGTGATGGTACCGGTCCCGCCGTTCAGACTGGTGCCGCCGATGACAGCCGAGGCAATGGCATCCAACTCATAGGAGACACCGGCCGTGGCTTGCGCGGTCGAGAGGCGCGAAGCGAGCACGATGCCGGCCACCGCCGATAAGAGGCCGGAGATAGCATACAGCATGTATTTGGTGCGATTGATGTTCAGGCCCGACAGGCGGGCCGCTTCTTCATTGGAACCGATGGCGTAGGCATAGCGTCCCAGCCGGGTTTGGCGCAATATGAAACCGAAGATCAGGGCCACCACGATCATCAGCAACACCGGCACGGGGATCTGGGTCCCCGGGATTCTCCCGCCCAACAGATCAAAGAGCGGTTCCGAAACCGAGATCGGTGCGGCGTTGGTGATATATAACGCCGCGCCGCGGGCGATCATCATGGTCCCCAGCGTGGCGATGAAGGGCGGCAGTTTGAGCCGGGTGATCACGAACCCGTTAAATAAGCCGCACAATAAACCGACGATCAGCCCGAACAGTATCGCCAGCGGCGAGGGGTAGCCCGCGTTCATGGCCAATCCCGTTACCACGCTGGCCAGGGCCAAGACCGATCCGATTCCCAGATCGATGCCGGCGGTGATAATGACGAAAGTGACTCCGATGCCGATGAAAGCGATGATGCTGGTCTGCAAGGCGATAGTGACCCAGTTGTTTACCGTTCGAAACGGCGGGCAGATCAGCGAAAAGATGATCAGCATCAGGATGAGCGCGGCGAATGCGGCGAACTTCTCCACGACGCTCTGATTTAAGGCGATTTTTTGCGAGTTGGTTTTGGTAACGATAGTCGAACTCATGCTCCCATACCTTCTTTGTTTTGATTTTCCAGACCGGTCGCCAGATTCAAAATCCGCTCCTGGCAGGCTTCGGAGCGATTCAGCTGGCCGGTGATCCTGCCTTCATGCAAAACGATGATCCGGTCGCTCATCCCCAGAATCTCCGGCAGTTCCGAGGAGATCATGATGATCCCCACCCCCTGGGCGGCCAAAGCGTTGATCAACTCATAGACTTCATATTTGGCTCCGACATCGATCCCGCGGGTCGGTTCGTCGAAGATAATCACTTTGGAGTTGCGGCAGAGCCATTTGGCGATGACGATCTTCTGCTGATTGCCGCCGCTGAGATTGACCGCCAGCTGGGTGAGGCTGGGCGTCTTGATATGCAGGTCGTTGACGAACTTGGCGGCGATCTCCTGCTCTTTCTGCCGGGACAAAACGCCGCAGGCATTGGAGACCAAGGGGACATTGGCCAGCGTGATATTCTCGTCCACCTGCAATTTCAGGGCCAGGCCATCCCGCTTGCGGTCCTCGGAAAGATAAGCGATGCCTTCCTTGATGGCCGCGACGGGGTTGGTGACGGAAAGCTCTCTCCCTTCGAGCAGGATCTGGCCGCCATCTTTGGGATCGGCGCCAAAGATCGCCCGGGCCAATTCGGTCCGGCCGGCGCCCATCAGGCCCGCGATCCCCAACACTTCGCCTTTGCGCAGTTGAAACGAGATATTTTTCAAGATGCCCTTGCGGGTTATATTTTTGACTTCAAAAATGGTCTCCCCGATCTCGAGCTGCCGTTGCGGGAATTTGTCATGCAGCGGGCGGCCGACCATTTTGGCGATGATCTCGTCCAGGGTTAACTGCCCGTACTCCCAAGTCCCGATAAAATGTCCATCCCGCAACACGCTGATCCGGTCGACGATCTGTTGCAACTCCTCCAGGCGGTGCGAGATATAAAAGATGCCGACGCCCTCTTGTTTCAACCGGTGAATGGTCTGGAAGAGTTCGGCGATCTCCGCCTCGCTCAACGCGGAAGTCGGTTCATCCATGATCAGCACCTCGGACTTTACCGACAGCGCTTTGGCGATCTCCACCATCTGTTGCTTGGATACGCCCAGCTCACTCACGATGGTCGTCGGTTTAATATCCAGATGCAGCTGCTCCAGGATGGCGGCGGCCATGCGGTTCAAGCGCCGTTCGTCCAGCACCCGCCCGTAGAGCAGCGGTTCCCGGCCGAGAAAGATATTTTGGGCCACCGTCAAATGGGGCGCCAGGTTCAGTTCCTGATGAATGATGCAGATGCCCCGGTTTTGAGCGTCATTGGGCCCGCCCAGGGTAACGGGGGACCCTTTATACAACAAGGACCCTTTATCGGGCTGGTAGATCCCGCTCAAGATCTTCATCAGGGTCGATTTGCCGGCTCCATTCTCGCCGACGATCGCATGCACCTCGCCGCGACAGAGGTCCATGTTCACATTGTCCAAGGCAATGACCCCGGGAAAGGTCTTGCGGATATTCTCCATTTTTAAAAGCAATTCACTCATAACGATCGCTATCTCCCTTACCATCAATTGTTTGGCGCAGGTAACCCGGGTCTCGTGTCTTACAGCCTAAAAAAACCGGAGATTCTCTCAAGCTCCCCGCCAAACCATGCCGCTGGTGCTTTATCGCCGGTGTTTTTCAACCTCCTCGCCGCAATTTGAAAATAAAAAAACGCCAACCAGCTAATTGAGACAATTAGCCAATTGGCGTTCTTCGCCGCTTTCTACTCACCCGCCGTGAGTGAGAGAAATTCATTGTAACTGATTTGACATCTCTATATTACTCAGTTGTTACAAAAAAATCAAGAGAAGTTTAAAAAAACAGGAAATCTATTTTCCCTTCCCGGCAAAGACAAGGAGAACTGCTTTTTCGGATCTCCTAATCCGTTCCCCGTAAAGGCTACGGTGGAAGATGCGTCGTCCCGGATACCGTGACAGAAACCCACGCCGGCTCATGACAACAGCTGATTGGCAGCGATAACCTCCCTGGCCAGCTGGGCCAGTTTCACATTCCGGGCGTTGCTGAGTTTTTGGAGCTTCTTCATGGCCTCGGCCTCGGTCAAGTGTTGCTTTTCCATCAGGATCCCCTTGGCGCGTTCGATCAGCTTCCGCTCCTCCAACTGCTCCCGGAGCCGGCTGGACTCTTCGCGGGCCTCGCAATACGCGGCATGATTCCGCAACGCGACCTCAATGGCGGGGGCCAGATTCTGCTTGGTCACCGGCTTGATCAAGTAACTGAACACGCCGGCGGCGGCGGCTTCCCGGATCAGGTTCTCATCCGAATAGCCGCTGACAATGACCACCGGGATCAGCCACTTTTCTTTGATAATCTCCGCGGCTTGAATCCCGTTTACTCTGGGCATGCTGATATCCATCACCACCAGGTCCGGCCGCAGGGCCTCGCAGAGTTCGACTGCCTCGCCGCCGTCGGTGGCATCCCCCACCACCTGATAGCCGAGTTCTTTCAGTTGGGCGATGATACTCAAGGCGACCAGCGTTTCATCCTCGGCGACCACAATCCGTAAGTCCTTCATGATCTCACCCGCTCAATAATTAATCTGCTGCTTTGGAAAAACGACACTGACTTTCGTCCCCGGGCTGCTTGAGATCTCGATCGTTCCCCGCAAATCGCGGTGAACCAGTGTCTTTACCAAGGTCAACCCCAAAGAATCGCTCGAATTGGGACCGGGACCGGCGCAGCCGACCCCGTCATCCTTCACTTGAAGGTAAACCCGGTTCTCATCATGCTCCAGGCGGAGCATGACTGTGCCGTTCCTGCCGTCGGGAAAGGCGTGTTCAAAACAGTTGGCCAATAATTCGTTGACCACCAGCCCCAACGAAGTGGCGGTCCGGTAAGAGACGTACAGATCGTCCGCCTGGATCCGGACTTTGATCCGGTTCAGGCGGTCCTTCTCCTGAAAATTGGCGTGAATCAGCTTGAGCAGATTCTGAAAGTTAATCAACCCGATGCCCCGCTCATCCTGGGAGAGGATCTCATGGACGCTGGCAATAGTCTTGATGCGGTCAATGATCTGCCAGACGATGGCGGGCAGGCTCTTCTGATGATCCGTCTCCAACTGCAGGATGAGCAGGCTGATAATGGACTGGAGATTGTTTTTGATGCGATGGTGCGCTTCCTTGAGCAGCGTCGAACGCCCCAAAAGCCGGGTGTTTTCGATGGCGATCGCCACCTGGGTGGCGAAGGTCATCAACAGCTCGATCTCTTCGGGGGTGAAGTTCTTGGGCTGGGAGTAAAAGACCTCGATGGCCCCGTTGATCTTGGTGCGCATCCGGATCGGCACGCAGATCATGGCTTTGACATCACTGGCTTGTTGAAAATAATGGGCCATCTCCGCTTCGGCAACGTGGTTGACGATCAGCGGCTTGCCATCGTTGATGACCGCGCGGACCACTGCTTCTTTCAGTTCCACCGCGGCCATTCCCGGCGGCAGATGGCGGAAGCATTCCACCACGTTGGCGGAGAATTCGTCCAGCAGCAAAATATTGCAGCCGTCGGCCTTGGAGATTTCGGCGATCTTCTCCGCCAGCAGGTTGAGCAGATCCTGCAGCTCATATTCGGAGGTCAACAGCTCGGTGGTATGCAAGATGGTGTCCATGACCTCTTTAAACTCGTCGTCACTGGAATAGCCCGGCACTTCCCGCCCGAAATACAGGCCGAGAATGGTTTCGGGGTGCTTCTTCGCATAATCGATGGGGAAATGAGCGACCGTCCCGCCATCTTTCAGGATGGTGACCTCATCTCCGATCTGCAGGATCTCATCCAGTTTATTGGAGAGATACAGCACGCCGCTGCCTTTCTCGGCGAACCGGCGGATGATCCGGAAAAAATGCTGTTTCTTGATCTCGCTCAGGTCGGAGGTGGGCTCATCCAATACCACGACGGCGGGATCGCGGGCCAGCAGTTTCATCAGGGCCAACAGCCGGCATTCCTCCTGGCTGAGGTCGCTCACCAAAGCGTGGGGATCGATGCGGATCTCATAATCCCGCAGCAGCCGCGCAGCCTGGTCGGCCAACCGCTTGCCGGAGACGATCAGGGTGTCGGCCCAGAGATATAAATACTCCTTGACCGTCAAATGAGGAATGAAGCTGAGTTGGGTATTCTGAAACAGCACGCCGATGCCCAACGCGAACGGCTGGCGCGGATTTCTGATCTCAATGGGCTGGCCGTTCATCTCGATCGCCCCTTGATCGCAACGGCGCATCCCGGCCAGAATGTGTGCCAAGCCGGTTTTCCCCGCGCCCGACTCGCCCATGATGGCGTGGATCCGGCCCCGGTTGAGATCCAGGTTGATACTGCAATAATCTTTGCTGACGCCATTGATCCGCAGATTCTTGATGGCCAGCAAGGTGTCGGCCTTCTCCAAAAGGCGACCGTTCTCCATTCCGAACATTGACGACCCCTCCCATCGGCGCGCTCCGCGCTTCATCCATTGGACTCCGGAGCCAAGTCTTGCCCGTCTGGATCGCAAGCCGTTTTCCCGGATGACCGATCGATTGGGACAAATTGTACCGACGTATCGATTTCGTTAATTTTTATTTAAATTCCTTCTCATTTCCGGATCTTATTTTTTGGCAGCTTCCCGTTGGCCCCCGGACGGAGTTGCCGTTGCTTCAGACCGGGTTGCCGCTGCTTCAGACGGAGTTGCCGCTGCTTCAGACGGAGTTGCCGCTGCTTCAGACGGAGTTGCCGCTGCTTCAGACGGAGTTGCCGCTGCTTCAGACGGAGTTGCCGCGGAGTTGCCGCTGCTTCAGACGGAGTTGCCGCTGCTTCAGACGGAGTTGCCGCTGCTTCAGACGGAGTTGCCGCTGCTTCAGACGGAGTTGCCGCTGCTTCAGACGGAGTTGCCGAAGCCGCCGGCGATTTGCCGGCGGCTTCGGCCGCTGGTCGGGCTCCGCCCGCAAGATTCGCAAAGAAATCGGGATTGCGACAGGAACCCGATCCAGGATTTTCGCAGCGCAAGAAAATGCTAGCCGGATTATTTTAATTTTCAGTAAACTCCGGATAACAAATTTGTGCACATCCTCGGCAAGCTTCTCCAGATATCTTTCTCCGGTCCAATGGTATGATCGAAGGGAGAATGATCAGGGAGGTCGTGAGATGAAGCTGTTTCATTTTGGGAATAGTGTGCCCCGGTTCAATCTGCGCAGCGTGGTCGGAAAGATCGGCGCGATCCTGGTTTTCATGAGCCTGATCATCGCCTTGGTCAGCCTGATCGGCATCGCCAAGCTGGGCGAGATGAATTAGGTGGCCAACGCGATCTTCTATAGCAACGCTTCGGTTCTCTATCCCTTATCCGACGCGCTGGAGGTGATCTACCAGACTGAAAAGTACGCCTCCGAGGCAGCCAACGGCAGCCGCAGCGCCATCTCCAGCCTTTCGGCGCAGATCGCCAACGGCACCGGCCAGATCGGCAACTTCATCAGTTTCCTGCCGGGCGAGACCTCGGCCCGGCTCCAGGCGAAGATGGATCGTTACCAGGTCGCAGCGCGCGACCTCTATAATGAATTGCGCAACAGCGGCCCGGGAGTGGCCGAGCGCTATTTCCGGTTCGGCCGGGAGTCTCAGGAACTCTATACCATGCTCTTCGATCTCAATAAGAAGCTGCGTATCGAGGGGTTGGCCACTTACAACCGGGGCCGGAAGATTTACGATTCGGTGGTGGGCTTGCAGACCTGGGTCTCCATCATCGGCCTGGCGCTGGCCGTGCTCATCGGGATGCTGGTGGCCATTTCGATCATCCGGCCGCTGCAGCGGCTCCGCCAGAGCACCGAACGGCTGGCCCGGGGCGACCTGGGCGCCCAAGTGACCATCACCTCCCGCGATGAAGTGGGAGCGGTGGGGGAGGCCTTCAACCAGGCCGTCGCCGAATTGCGCACCATGGTCAATGACGCGGCCGCGCATGCGCGGCAGATCAACACCGCCACCAGCAGTCTGTTCGCCGCCACCGAGGCCACCGGCCGTTCGCTCGGGGAGCTGAACCAACTGGTGGAGCACCTGGCCCACGGCGCCACCATTCAGACCGACACGGTGGATTCGGCCATTCAGACCGTTCAGAAGGCCACCCGCGGCACCGATGCGGTCCTGGAAGCCACCTTCGCCATTCACAACAGCTGCCGCGAAGCTTCCGCCGCCGGGCAGCGCGGCGAGTCGGCCACCGAGGAGATGCGGGCGACCATCGACCATCTGGTCGATACCGTGACCGAGATCGACCGCATGGTCCGGGCGCTGGCCGGCGACTCCCGGCAGATCCGGGAACTGGCCGACGTGATCAACGAGATCGCCGAAAAGACCACCCTGCTTTCGCTGAATGCTTCGATCGAAGCGGCGCGCGCCGGAGAACACGGCCGGGGCTTCGCCATCGTCGCCGCCAACATCCGGCAGCTGGCCGATCAAGCCCGCCAGTCGGTCCAGTACATTCACCAAGTCATCGACAACACGCTCGCCCAAACCGATCAGGCCGTCACCCGCGTGGCCGAAGGAACCCGGGCGGTGGACCGCGGCCGCGACCAGCTGCTGGAGACCGTCGGCCTCTTTAAGGAACTGGCCGGCCGGGTGGGACAGATCACCGCCAAGGTGGAACAGATCACCCGGATCGCCAACCAAGTGGGCGCCGACAATGCCGCGGCCATCGCCGAAATGACCGCGGTCTCGCGGATCAGCCAGGACAATCTGGCGGCAGTGGAAGAGGTGGCCGCCACCTTTGAGGGCCAATCGGCGTCGGCCAACGTCGTGACCGACGCGGCCCGCAATCTGCAGCGGATGGCGGAAGAGCTGGCGGCCGCCGCCGACCGCTTCCAACGGTAGGTCCGGCTCCCCGTTTCTTCAGACGCGGGCCGCCAGACTCTGAATGACCGCCTGGCCGACCTCCCGGTCCAGTCCCGGCCGGAATGCTTCCAACGCCCAGAGCACCGCTCCGGCCACCGGAGGCACCCGCAGCAGGGTGAAGCGCACCGCCTGGCCCGCCCCCTCCCTGACGGCCCGCTGGAATGCTTCGATCAGCGCCGGGTTCTCGCCTTTGACATAGACCGAGCCCGCCATGATCACCTCGATGGCCGCGGCGCCGGCGAAGTCCAGCCGCCGGATGGCCCCCAGCACGGACTGGGCCGCCTCCCGTCCGGTGTGGCGCAGCAACTCCAGCGCCACCGGGTCGCCCTGATTGGCGGCATAAAAAGGCAGCTTCAAAAATTGGGCCCAATTGTCGAAGCACCGCTCCCGGTAGACCGCCTCCACCAGATCATCGTCCCGCCGGAGCCCCAGCATCTCCAGGATCATCCCGGTCATGGCGGTGGCCGGTCCGCAGCGGTAGAGCTCATCGTAGACTTTGCGGAAGGCCATCCCGCCCAGGTGCGCCGCGCCGCCCTCATCCCCGAAGAAATAGCCGGTGCCGCCGATCTGCAGCCTGCGGCCGCGCGGATCGATGGCCGCGCAACAAGTGCCGGTACCGTGGATGCTGCAGACCCCGCAGCCGCTGCCGCCGGCCGCCTTGATCCCCAGAAAGGCGTCGTTCATCACCTGGAAGCGGCGCAGCCCCATCCCGGCGATCAGCTCCGTCAGCACCGCCTGTTGCGGCGCGACGTCGAGGCCGGCCAGGCCGAAGACGGCGGCTTCGATCCGTTCGATGCCGATCCCGCTCCGGCCGAGTAGAGCCCGGAACGACCGTTCCAGCTCCTGCCGGGTTCCCTCGTAGCCGTTCCGGTAGGTCTCATGGTTGGCAGGTCCGCCCTGATGAAAGCCGACCAGCTTGCCGCCGGTGTCAAAGAGGGCATAATGGGTCTTGGTGCCGCCACCGTCGACCCCGATCACATATTGTCGCATCCGGTTCCTCCGTCATTCTCCAAAAAAATGGGGCAGAAACGCCCGGTTGGCGGCGAGCATCTCCTTCAGGACCGTCCGCGCCTTGCCATAATCGCCCACCAGCGGATGATTCAGGAGCGCCTGCAGGGCCAGGCCGCGGTCGCCGCTCAATCCGGCCTGCACGGTCAGGCGCTCGTAGGCTTTCAAAGCCCGCATCATGCCGATGATGTGCTCATTGGCGAAATGGGGCATGGGCAGCGGTCGGGCGCCGTTGCGATCGATCAGGCAGCGGATCTCGACCACGTCCCGGTCCTCCATGAACGGCAGCGCCCCCTGATTCCGCACGTTGACCACGTGCTCCTCCTTTTTGTCGTTATAAATGGCGCTCACCAGCGAGATGGCGGCCTCGGAATAGAGATGGCCGCCGCGCCGCTCCAGGAGCGCCGGTTTCTCATGCAGATCGGGCTGCCGGTACAGCTGGAGCAGCTCGGCCTCGATCTCCCGGCAGACCTCGCCCCGGGTGCGGGGCTCTTGTTTCAAGTGGGCTAGGGACCGTTCCCGGTAGTAATAATACGTCAGATAGCCGCTGGGGATGGCCCCCAGCTCCCGCAGCAGTTCCGGCTCGAAGTCGATCTTGGGCAGGTTGGCCGGGCGGTAAGTCGGAAAGTTCCCGCGCAACTGGTCCGCGAGAATGCCCTTGCCGTCCAGGTAGATCTCAGTCACCCAACTGAGATGGTTCAACCCCACATATTCGACGGCCGCCCCGGCCGCCCGCTCCGGCGGAATCCGCTTGCGGGCGTCGCGCTCCATATTGATGGGCACGTTGCACAGGCCGATGGTCTTGACCCGGTGCCGGTCCAGCAGCATCTCGGCCATGATCCCCGACGGATTGGTGAAATTGATCAGCCAGGCCTCGGGCGCCAGCCGCTCAATGACGCCGGCGATCCGGGAGAGCTCGGGAATGGTGCGCAAGGCTTTCATAAAGCCCCCGGCTCCGGTGGTCTCCTGGCCGATCAGATCGTGCCGCAGCGGGATCTGCTCGTCGCGGATCCGCGCCGCCAGCTTCCCGACCCGGATCTGGCAGATAATGAAATCCGCGCCGCGCACCGCCTCTTCCAGCTCGGCGGTTAACACGGTCCGGGCCGGCATCCCGCTCGCCGCCATCATCCGGCGGGCCAGGCCGCCGACGATCTCCAGCTTCAGCGGATCGATATCCATCAAATACAGCTCCGTCACAGGCAGTTCGTTGCGGCGCTTGATGATCCCTTCCACCAGCTCCGGGGTATAGGTGCTGCCCGCGCCGATCACCGCCAGTTTCAGTTTTTCCATTTCAGTCCACTCCTCCCGCATTCAAAAGCGTTTCTTGTATCGTAGAATCCAATCCGGTGGCCCGGACGCGTTTCAGCCCTTTAACGCTCCGGCGGTCATTCCCTTGATCACCTGCTTCTGCAGCAAGACATAGAGGATCAGCACCGGAATGACCGAGATGATGATGCCGGCCATGATCACCCCGTACTGGGCCACCCGGGCGGTCTGAAAGGCCGCCAGGCCCAGGGGCAAGGTAAATTTGGCCGGATTATTCAAAAAGACCAGGGCGAAGAGGTACTCATTCCAGACGTCCAAAAAGGTGAGGACGGCCACGGTGGCCAGGGCCGGTTTGCTCAAGGGCAGGATCACCCGGGTGAAAACGATCCAGCGCGATCCGCCGTCGATCAGCGCCGCCTCCTCCAGTTCGCCGGGGATGGTCTTCATGAACCCGGTCAGGATGAAGATGGCGAAGGGCAGCTCAAATGCGACGTAGGGCAGGATCAGCGCCCACAGCGTATCATAGGCCCGGATGGCCTTCAAGGTTAAGAACAGCGGCAAAAGATTGGACGCCCACGGGATCATCAGCCCCATCAGGAAGTAGGTGTATAGCGCGAAATTGAGCCGGAATTGATAGCGCGCCAGGGCATAGGCGGCCATGGCCGCGATATACAAAATGCCCAGGACCGAGACGAGTGAGACCAGCCCGCTGTTGAGAAAGCAGGAGCCGATATTCCCGACCACCCAGGCCCGGGCGTAATTTTCGAAATGCCACACTCGCGGCAGGCTGAAGGATGCTGCAAAGATTTGGTTATTGTCCTTCAAGGAACTGACCAGCACCCATACCATCGGAATGAGCGTAGCCGCCGCCGCCCCCACCAGGACGATTTGTGACAAGAAGGCCACGGTATTCAGGCCGTGGCGGTTTCGCATTGCGCCGGCGCCCGCCAGTATTTCATTGGCCATTTGGAACACTCCTTAGTATTCGATCTTCTCCGCTGAAAAGTAGCGTTTGAAAATAACCGAAAAAATGAGCCCCACCGCAAAGATGGCCGTGGCAATGGAACTGCCGTAGCCGAATTGCATCCATTGAAAGGTCCGGTGATACATCAGCAGCCCCACCAGTTCGGTCAGGGAATTGGGCCCGCCGCCGGTCAGCACCATCACATGGGTGAAACCCTGCAAGGAGCCGGTCACCGCGAAGATGATGCAGATCTGCATGACCTCCCACAACAGCGGCAAGGTGATGTAACGGATCTTCTGAAAAATAGCCGACCCCGTCCAGATAAGCCGCTTCATACAGGCTGTCCGGGATATTGAAGATCCCCGCCAGGAGAATGATCAGATGCCAGCCGATGTATTGCAAGGTTTGCGGCAGCAGGGACGCCAAAACCGCCGTGTGGGGATCCGAAAGCCAGAGGCGGGTCCATGATTGCAAGCCGGCCGCCCGCAGCAGGCCGTTGATCAGGCCGTAATCGGCCTTCATGAACTGGCCGAACATCATCGCCACCGCCACCGCCGAGATGACCACCGGAAAAAAGTAGATGGTGCGGTAAACCGGCAAGCTCCGTTTGCAATTGGAAAGAATAATCGCCAGGAGCAGCGCCAGCCCGATCTGTACCACAATCGCCAGCGCAATCGCGATCAGATTGTTCCGGAACGCCGCCAGCACCGACTCGTCCGTCGCCAGCGCCGCGAAATTCCCAAATCCGATGAAATGGCGCCCGGTGATTCCGTTCCATTTGAAAAACGCGTAGTAGATCACCCGCACGATGGAAGCGACCACGAAGGCCGAATACAGCAAGAGGGCCGGCAGCAGAAATAAACCGATCATATTGTTCTTCTTCGAATCCATCATCCCATCCCGCCTCCGGAACGGGGCGGGGAAAGCTCCCCGTCCCGCCCTATGCTAAGCGCTCTTAAGCGCCTGCAGTTTCTTTCGAATCAATTCTGGAGGCCGGCTTTGATCTCGGCTCCCAGCTTTTTGACGGCCTCCTGCGGGGTGATCGACCGGTTGAGCAAGGCTTGCGACAGGCTGTTCAACGCGTCGTTGCCTTGCTGCGAACCGATGGAATCGTAGTTCGGCGTCATCCGCGAGGCCGTTTTTTGGAGCTGGGTGGCTTTGACGACCAACGGGCTGATGTCCGGACCGCCTTTCACGGGCAACATCGGCGCAGCGTAATTCACCAGTTTCTCCTCAAGCACCGGATTGATGACGTGATGCAGGAACTTATCGATCGCCGCCCGCTTGTTCCGGTCCTGCCACGATTTACTGCTGACCAGATAGGTTTGGGAGACGCCGCCCAACAATTCCTGGGGATCGCCCTTGCCGCCGGCAAAGGTCCACAACGGAATCACGTCGCAATCCGCGGCGGTTTTGGCGGAGACATTCCCGAAATACCAGGTCCCTCCGTAAAACATCGCCGCTTTCCCCTGATCAAACAGGGAGAGCGCCTCGGAGGCTTGCAACGATACGCAGCCGTCCGGAAAGGCTCCCGCGCCCGCCAGGTCGTAAATGACTTGGGCCGATTTGAGAAACGCGGGGTATTTCTCCACCGCTCCGGTCGTGATTCCCTTGGTGATCTCCGCGTTGGTGCCGAAGCGGTTCAGCATCCCGAACCAGAAGCAGACGTTGAGATCCTGGTCCTTGCCAGCCATGGCGATCGGCACAATTCCCTTGGCCCGAAACTTGGGGAGGATCGCCTTCAACTCTTCGTAGGTCTTGGGATAGGCCACGCCCGCCTTGGCAAAGAGTTTTTTGTTGACCGCCAGATACATGTAGTACAGCTCGCAAGGCAGGCCCCAGATCGGACCGTTTTTCCGGAAGCGGACCGAACCGTCGTAATAGAAGTCTTGTTTGAAATACTCTTTGAAGCGTTGGTCCCGGGTGACATAATCCTTCAGGTTGGCAATTTTCTTCCCGTCCACCAGGTTCTTCAGAATGCCAGGGCCGGGCCAGAATTGAAAGACATCCGGCAGATTGTCGGCTGCGGCTGCGGTATAGATCTTCGCTTGAATATCCGGCATGGCCGCGGTATTGGGCTCCAGGACCAAATGGATGTCCGGGTTTTGCTTCTGGAATTGCTTTAAGTAGGGTTCGAAGATCGGCGCCTTGGGATCGTTGCCGGTGAAATTATAAGCGAAGCGGATGGTGGTCTTGCTCCGGCACCAGCCGGTCGACAGGCCCAGGGCAAAGATTGACAAAATGAGCAACCCAAGTACGGATCGCCTGATTTTACAGCGTTTCATCGTCAGCCTCCTTTATTTAATTGTGAATATCCATCGGGTATCGTCGAATCGCTGGGTCCCCCACCTCCTCAGTCAGAAAATAATAGCGCTTTTATTTTTATCGTAAAAAAATTTACGGCAACCGCCGGGCCGATTCACGGACGATCAATTCGGGGGCGATGACCACGGTCTTGGCCCGCGGCGGTTTGGCGGCCATGTAACGCAACAATAACTGAACCGCTTCCCTGGCCATCGCCCGGGCCGGCTGGCGCACGGTGGTCAAACGGGGCCGGACTCGCGAACCAAACGGGCTATCGTCATAACCCACGATCGAGAGATCATCCGGCAGCTTCAGCTGAAGCTCGCGGGCGGCTTCCATCACCGCGGCGGCCATATCGTCATCGGCCGCGAAAATCGCGGTCGGCCGGTCCGGCTGCTCCAACCAGGCGCCGGCGATCTGAAACGCCTTTTCAAAATGAAAATCCCCCTCGCGGACCCAATCCTGGCGGACCGCCACCCCCGCCCGGCTCATGGCCTCCCGGAAGCCCTGCAACCGTTCCCGGGCGGATTGGTATTTTAAGTCCCCGGCAATATGGCCGATCCGGGTATGCCCCAGACCCAGCAGATGTTCGGTGGCCATGGTTCCGCCTTTCAAGTTGTCCACCACCACCGAGGGGACTTTCAAGTTGTTGACGTTGTTATCCAATAAAACCAGCGGGAAATTGCGGTTGCGCAACTCGGTGATGTAATCGGTCTCGTACTCCGGGGCGACCAACAGGATGCCGTCGACCCGGCCCTCGCTGAAGATCTTCACCCAATGTTTCTCAATGACTTCGTCGCTGTTATCCAGGGTCAGCGCCAGGACTACCAGATATCCTTCGTCGAAGGCGGCCTGCTCGATCGCGGTGACCAGATCGGCCCAGAACGGGTCGTTCAATGTCGGAAGGATGACCCCCAATACTTCGGTTTTCCCTTTGGCCAAGGTCCGGGCGGCGGCATTGGGGTTGTAGCCCAGCTCTTCGATGGCCCGCAGCACTTTCTGCCGGTTACTCTCGCGGACCCGGCCGTTTTGGTTCAACACCCGCGACACCGTGGTGATACAAACCCCGGCTTTCAACGCCACATCCTGAATGTTTATCGGCATATTCCTCACCCTTAAATAATACCGCTTTTATCTTTGCGGTATTACTATATTCTGCTTGAATTGGGATATTCCTTCCTGATTGCTCAAAAAATAAAAGCGATTGTATCTTCTTAGCTGTTTACCAGTCTGCGCTTGCATCCGGAATGACTCTCGTATAAAATCATAGTGAATTCTGTTGGACAATCCCATGACAAGGAGCGAAGTATGAGAACCATCGTCTTGCTGGCCCTGACTTATGTCATCTCCACCATGCTTTCCAATGTTTCCAGCTTGCGGATTATCCGGCTTTTCGGGCTCTCCATGGATGCCGGGACGCTGCTGTATCCGATCACTTTCACGCTGCGCGATCTGATCCATAAAAAAGCCGGCCAGAAGTTCGCGGTCTTCACCATTTGGGCCGGGGCTTTCTTCAATGCGGCCATGTTTCTGATGTTTTTTCTGGTGGCCAGCCTGCCGGCAGACCTGAGCGTCGGCAAACAGGCCGGCTTCGGCCAGGTCCTCTTGCCTTCCTGGCGCATCATCGTCGGTTCGCTGGTGGCCATGGTCGTCGCCGAGCTCATCGACAGCCAGGTCTACCAGTGGTATGTGAACCGGGTCAAAAATTACCAATGGGGCAGAGTCCTGGTCTCCAACTTCATCAGCATCCCGCTGGACACCGCGATTATGGTGGTCATCGCCTTTTACGGCACCATTCCCGATGCGGTGCTGTGGGGCGTCATTCTCTCCAATATCATCATCAAATACGGGATCACCCTCCTCAGCCTGCCGTTGATCTATTTTGTCAAGAAGCCCGGCCCGGCCGCTTGAGGCGGCTTTCCGTCCGAATCAGCCTTTGATTCGGTCAAATACCTTCCCAGCTCCGCCAGGACGGCGTTGGAATCTCCAACGCCGCGACAGCCGTTACCATTGCCAGCGTCCGAGGTTATCGGGCGCTGGCACCCACGGCGATAAAACGACCCCTATTCATTCCGGCAAGCAACGTTCTCGTTCCGATTCCTTCAGTGCCATGATCAGTCCGGCTTTCCCCTTCCCGTCCAGCCCTCCTGCCATCCCCTCTTTTTGGGGTCCTCCAATAATTTTAATCTTGGAAATTGCTTTGATGGCCCATTTAATTACAATATTCTAAGATTTATCATGATAAAATATAAAAATGTAAAAATCATGGATGGTATTATAACAAGCGACACGATGTTGCCAGATTAAGGAGGACATCAAATTGCGATGAAATTATTATTAATTGAGGATGAAGTACAATTAACCAAGGTTCTTTCCTACTTATTGCAAAAAAACGGTTATGTTGTCAAAGTAGCCACCGACGGGACTGCCGGTTTAGATATGGCGCTCACCGGCGAATACGACATCATCGTCCTGGACTGGCTGCTGCCCGGCCAGGACGGAAAAGCCATTGTGAAAGAACTGCGCCGTCATAAGCTGGATGTGCCCATTTTATTGATGACTGCCAAAGACGGCCTGAAAGACCGGATCGAGGGGCTGGACTCAGGGGCCGACGATTATCTGGTCAAACCGTTTTCAACCGATGAGTTGCTGGCCCGCCTGCGGGCCTTATTACGCCGCGCCAACCGGGTCATCACCGACAATACAATCACCGCGGCCGGCATGAAGCTCGACCCGTTGAAAAACGAGGTCATCAAGGACAACAAAGTGATTCAATTGAGCGTCAAAGAAGCTTCCTTGCTCGAACTGCTGATGAGCCATTCCGGGCAGGTCATCACCAAGGAGCGGATCTTCGAACGGGTGTGGGGTTACTATTCCAAAAGCGAATTCTCCAATATCGACCTCTATATTCATTACTTGCGCAAGAAGCTGAATACCCCCTGCATCAAAACGGTGCGCGGCGTCGGTTATTATCTCAAGGAGGAGCAGGATGTTTCGTAAGCTGCGCTTCCAGTTCATCGTCACCAACCTGGCCATCATCGCCGTTTTGCTGGCGGCGATCACCACGGGAGCCTATTTTTATCTCCAAAACAACATGATCAAGCGCGCCGCCTTCTTCTCCAGCCAGCTTTCGATGAACCTGAATTCCGGTGTATTCCCGGGGTACCGGAACCCCGGTTCCCAGTTGCGCCGGGGACGGCAGTTGCCGCCCCCGGCGCAATTGGGGCCGAAACCGCCGGAGCTGGAGCGGGAACCGGAAAAGCCGATCTTCTTCATTCGCACCACCCCCGGCGGTGCGATTTCGTTCGATTCCGACCGCAAACCTTTCGCCCGGATTCAGCTGGCGAAACTGGCAAAACAAGTTCTCAAACTCAACAAAGACAGCGGCGTCGTCCATTTTTCACGGACCCGCTATTACTTTTCGAAAACTGCTTTGACCGATGCGCCCGGCTTTCTGATCGTGTTTCAGGATCTGGGCGGGCTGGACGCCATCATCCGGACCGGCGCGGCCATTGGCGTGATCTGCCTGCTGCTAGCGTTGTTGGGGAGCCTTTTCATGGCCCGGGTGGCCATCGCTCCCATCCAAAAGGCCTGGCGACAGCAGCGGGACTTCATCGCCGACGCCTCGCACGAGCTGCGTACCCCGGTGACGATCATTCGCACCAGTCTGGAGGTGGTCCTCGAGAATCCCCAGGCTACCGTGGAATCGCAGCGGGAATGGTTAAACATCGTCTCCGGCGAAATCCGGCGGCTCGCCCATTTAATCGACAATCTGCTGTTTCTGGCGCGGGCCGATTCCCATCAGCCGCTGCTGGAACAGCAGCCTTTCTCCCTCAGCCAAATGGCGGAGCGCGCCGCGGAAGCCTTCCAACCCCTCGCCGCGGCGCAGGGGATCCGATTCAGCGCGACGATCCGGGGCGGGGCCACCATCTGCGGCGATGAAACCCGCATCCGGCAAGTCATCGACATTCTGGTAGAGAATGCCCTGCGCCACACCCCCCCGGGCGGGAAGATCGCGCTGACCCTATGCGCCCTGGAGAAGCGGGTGTGCCTGAAGATCGCCGATACCGGCGAAGGAATCGCTCCCGAACATCTCCCGAAGATCTTCGACCGCTTTTACCAGGTGGATAACTCCCGTTCCAAAGGCCAAGCCGGACTGGGGCTTTCCATCGCCAAATCGATCATTGAAAACCACCGGGGGACCATTGCCGCCGTCAGCGCGCTGGGGTCGGGGACTACCTTCACCATCCACTTGCCGGCGCTCCCATCCGACTAAGCCGGTACCCCGCCAAGGGTTCCGGACCGGGACCCGGACGGGTTTTCCCGAGCCCGGGCTCTGCTTTCCGGAGCGCGGCGCGGCCGGCCGTACCCTGGCAACGGCGCCAACCGGCGCCTCTCCTTCCCGCCGCTTAATTTTATTCCAACACATTTCCAAAACGATTGCAAAGTCATTCAAACCTTCCTGCAAGCCGTTTATAAGGAAGCCATTCGATACATACTCTGTCAGCTGAATGATCTCGGTTCAATCTTCCGCCGCGGTTGGGCAGATATCCTCAGGGACAAATAAAACAAAAGGAGTTGTTTTGATGAAAAAGGCACTCATGGCCATGACCGTCATTCTCATGCTGGGACTGTACTCAACCTTAGCCCTGGGAAGCACGACATTCAATCTCAGCTTCGATTCGGCAGGCAAACACAAAATTGAAAGCAACGACGCCACCGACACCAAAGCCGCGGCCTCCTTGGAAGCCGAATATACCGTGACCGACGGGCCCTCGGAATACGGCGTCGGCATCGGCTATCAATCCCCGCGGGAGATCGAGGAGCTGGCCGGCGAATTCAGTTTCATCCCGGTCTATCTGACGGGCAAGTATTCTTTCCAGACCGACAGCGCCAATGTCAACCCGTATATCGTCGGGCGGCTCGGCTATAACTTCTTCTCCGGGGACAGCGATTATGAAGGAACCAACGATTTAGGAAACGGTTTTTACTGCGCGCTCGGTTTTGGCGTCACCCTGACCCAAGCCGGCGACGGCAAGAGTTCCATTGCCGCGCTTTATGAAGTAAACAATGGGACCCTAGATGCCTCCGGCAGCGAGCAAACGGTGAAATATTCCAAGGCCAAACTGGTCTATAGCTACAAGTTCGATTAAGCGGATAGTCGTGAGAAAGCTTCCGGGCCCAATTCCGGCGGGCAGGCCCGGAGGCCGGCACCTCTTATGAATCAGGAAAAGGATGTCGCAATCCATCCGGATGTACAAAAACGGATTGTGACATCCATCATTTTGGAACGGGAGACGTGGCGATGAAGTGGGGTAAAAAGAAGCTTGAAGCGGAGCTGCTGTTGGTAAAGATCATTCAATGTTCGGATCCGGCCTATTGGTACCGGGAAAAGATCGGCGGGCTGTTTTTGGTGGAACCGGTCTCGTTCCGCGAGTTTTATATCGTCTATCAAGACGGCGCCCAAGAAGAGCTGCAGCTGATCCGGATCGACGATTGCCAACTGCTCCTGGGCGACGACCCGCCCGTCTCGCCCCACCCCCGCCCCGGGCTGGGATTCAGTCGTTTTTTTGGGGCCCTCTTCGCCAAACTCAAAAAAAGGGCCCAGCCGTTCCTGGCCCTGAGCCTGGCCGCGCTGCTGCTGTTGGCGACGGCGGGAGCCGCCCACGGCGGTTATGCCATCCGTTCGCTGTATTCAACTTTTAACGATGACTACCTGGGAGCGGGCTTTAACTCGATCAGTAAAACCTTTCTGACCGACGATTCTTGCCTGGATTTCAGCAATATCGCCACGGAAACGGTGACCGGGACGGATCAGTCCTCTGCTTACTGCTTTGTCGATTCCCAAAAGGAACTCGATGAACAATTCCGCTACCATTTCGGCGCCGGGAACGCAGGTCCCGGCGGCATGACCGCCCTTTCGCCGGAGACTGGGGCCATTCTCCGGAATACCTCCTTCAGCGCGGATACGATCACGCTCTTTGCCTATTGGCGGAAAGCCGAGACGCGAGTGTTCAGCACGGTTCCTCCCAAAATCAGCGACGCCGCCTTCGCCGTGCTGCAGACCGATCCCCGGCGGTTTTTCCGCCAGTACGGCGACCAATACGTCAGCGCGGCCATCCTCGGCAAGATCATCTTCCTGGTCTATCAGGCCGACGCGGCCACCGAGTCAGCCCTGGCCCGGAACCGGATCAAACGGGCGATGGAGCTCAAAATGAAACAGATCTTCGGGGTCAAGCTGACGGAGGCCGAGAACCGATTCGTCGCCGCGACCCTGGCCCGGGTTTCGATCACCCGCAGCACTTACGGCAATGGCGTTCTCAATTTCAACGGCATCGATTCGGCCGAGGATCTCCAGCGCGCCATCGCGCAGATCGCCACGGTTTCGGTCATCGCCCGGGAACTGCGGAGCTACTCTCAGACCAGCAACGGGGCAGGGGCGCGTTTTTACGACAGCGCGGCCTATCTGAATACCGTTAACCAATGGGAACGGGGCCTATCCAATCTGAATTATATCGCGACCAACCCCCGGCTCAGTTCCAAGCTGCGCTCGGACTGCCAAAACGCTCTGAATGTCCTCAACCGCCAACTGAATCAATTCTACTCCTCCGGCGCCGATCTCCAGCCACCGGACCGCGCCCTCCTGGAGGGCTTTTATGACCGTTATCTCGCCGAAATGAATATCGCCCCCCGAACCTATCAGCTGCCGGCGATGGAAAACCGGAAGGATCTCGACTTGCGCGGTTTGAGAGCGGCCGACTCGTTAAAGCTCGAGCTGGTGGTGAAGCAGGGTTTCTTTTCCCGGTTGTTCAACCGCAATCTGAGCGTCGTTTTATATCTGATGGATGGCAAAGGAGGCTGGTCGGAGTACCGGCGCATTCCCTTGCCCCCCAAACCTACCCGGTTCACGCTCTATGAGGGGACTCCTTTCCGCGGCCGACTGCGGCTCGCTTTCTCGAAACCCAAATTGAAAATGGACTTCACCGTTTACTGCTCCTATACGGAGCAGCCGGACGATATCATCCTGCTGCAAAAGATCCGCTAAGCCCCGGAAAGGCTCCGCCCCGGCCGGACGGCCCCGCCAAGTCACCGCATCCGGGAGATTTGTTGCACTTTGATGACAATTGATGGAATGGAAAGGATCCCCTCCGGCCTCCGTCGAAACAAGGGGCTGTTTGAACTCAAGGAACGAAATGGAGGCTATGGAATGCTCAAGAAAACTTTGTATGGCGTGTTGGCGCTGCTACTGCTGCTAACGGCGGCGATCGGCGGCGGCGCTTTGGCCGCCGAGTCCGGCCCGGCCCGGCCGGTAGTGGTTCAAGGAGCCATGAACCTGGAGATGCAAGCCCTGGTGGCCGCCTTGAAAAACCCGAAGGAGATAACTTACGGCGGCTGGACCTTCTGGCAGGGAACCATCGGCAATCTGCCGGTCGTCGTCTCCCGCACCGAGGTCGGCCTGACCAATGCGGCGGCCGCCACCACCCTGGCTATCGAGAAATTCCAGCCCCGGGCGGTGATCAACCAGGGAACCGCCGGCGGCCACGATCCGGCCCTGCAGCGTTTCGATATCGTGCTGGGCCAAAAGTCCATTCATTTCGGCAAGTTCAAATCGAACCACGCCGATTCCGGCCGTGGGATCCACTCCGAGAACTGGATTCCCGAGAACGTGAAGATCCGGGTCAACGGCCAGGAGAAGGAGTACCCCGGCTTCGCCGGCGATCCCGAGCTGCTGAAGATCGCCCAGGGCGTCGCCGGAACCTATACCCACGGTAAAATCGTCAGCGGCGTCATCGGCTCGGCCGACGAATGGAACCGGGAGTTGGACCGGATCCAATGGGTGCATCAGAAGTTCCAAACCTCCGTCGAGGAGATGGAGACTGCTTCCGCCGCCCAGGTCGCGGCGGCCTACGGCGTGCCTTTCCTCGGTATCCGGATCCTCTCCAACAGCGAGCCCCGGAACCAGGACTGGGATCCCAAGGCCGGCGCCTATTGCCAGGAGTATGTGCTGGAGGTCCTCAAGGCGCTGGATCGGGCCGCCAAACCCTGACCCTTTTCAAAAAAGACCGGTCAAAAAAGCTTTAGTCCATCGGCTAAAGCTTTTTTGCATCTCCGAAAAAAAGGGTTCCGCGCGGGATTGCGGCGGCAATGGCATCGTCCCGGTTGAGCCGCAGTCCCGAATCGGCGAAAACGGTTTATTAACCCTTCCGTCAGCAGCCTTTCCATTATTCCAATAGATTTCCATGAAGGTAATTGCGGTTTTTGCGGTAAATTCGGGAGGATATTCCAAAAATTTCTGGTGCCGCCTTGTAATCGGCCGGGGATTATAATATAATTCGCTATAACGGTTTCGTAACCGGACGGATGATTCAAAAGGAGGGAGCCCTATGTCTGATTCGCTCCAACGCCCGGGCGGCCCGCCGCCGACCATCATTGGCGGCGCCCTGCCCAATCTGCCTTGGGAAGACCGGCCGGCCGGCTGCCGGGACGTCCTGTGGCGCTCGACGCTCAATCCCGTCATCCCCCGCAATCTGACCGCCACCTCCAACAGCATCTTCAACAGCGCGGTGGTGCCTTTCGAGGGTCAGTTCGCCGGGGTCTTCCGCTGCGACGACAAACGCCGCCGGATGCAGCTGCATACGGGCAGAAGCGTCGATGGGCTGCGCTGGCAGATCGACCCCGAACCCATCGTTTTTCACTGCGACGAACCGGAGACTCGGGACTTCAACTACGGGCGCTACGATCCCCGGGTCTGCTGGCTGGAAGATCGGTTCTATGTGACCTGGTGCAACGGCTACCAAGGGTATCCGACCATCGGCGTGGCGTATACTTATGATTTCAAAGAGTTTTACCAGCTTGAAAACGCGTTTCTCCCCTTCAACCGCAACGGCGTCCTTTTTCCCCGCCGGATCGGCGGCCAATACGCCATGCTGAGCCGGCCCAGCGATAACGGGCATACCCCGTTCGGCGATGTTTTTTACAGCGTAAGCCCGGACCTGGTCCATTGGGGCCGCCATCGCCTGGTGATGCGCCCGGCCGATGGTTGGCAGTCGACCAAAGTCGGCGCCGGTCCGATCCCCATCGAAACCCGCGAGGGTTGGCTCCTGATCTATCATGGAGTGCTGACATCCTGTAACGGCTTTGTATACAGCGCCGGGGCCGCATTGCTCGATCTGGATCAGCCCTGGCGGGTGATCTACCGCACCGCGCCCTATCTGATCTCGCCGCAGACGCTCTACGAATGCGTCGGCGACGTGCCCAATGTGGTCTTCCCCTGCGCCGCCCTTTATGATGCGCCGAGCGGGCGGATCGCCATATATTACGGTGCGGCCGATACCGTGACTTGTCTGGCCTTCACCCAAGTCGACGAACTGATCCGTTTTATCAAGGATAATTCGCTGGTCTGACGCTCCCGGAATCCCAGGGAGTTTCTGAAGCATCGGATTGGAGGGCTCCCATTGCGTGACTGAGGGAAGCAGCCGCTTAGATCGCTCAAGCGGTCGCTTGAGCGACCAAAGCAACTCCTTGAGTCATTAAAGGAGTTGCTTGAGCGATGAAAGTAACTGCTTGAATCATTCCGGTAGTTGGTTGAGTGACTCAAGCATCTGCCGGAGTCGTTCCAGTAGTTACTGGACTGACCAAAGCAACTACTAGAATCACTCATGCAGTTGTTTGAATGATCAAAGCAGTTGTTTGAGTCATCCCAGTAGTTACCGGACCCGGCAGACCGTCTTCTCGGGCGGCGAAGTAATGGCCGGGTTTAGGGAGGTTTCTCCAAACCCGGTCATTGTCCGCTATGCCTGCGCGATAAATATAGCTTTTCCCATCCCGGCACGGCTGTGCCGTCATTCGGCTTTCGCTTCCCGCTCCGGGGTTTTGGTGGCGATCAGATAAAGATGAAGCAGCCATTCACCGAGGGTGAGGGCGGCCGCGATGATGAAAATCCCGATCCCTGAAAGCGTGAAGATAGGCATGGCTTGCTCCATCGCCCAGACCACCACCGCGCTGATCAAAAAATCCCCCACCAGGGCCACTCCGTTGCCGTACTTGGCCAACAACCACAGGTCGCCCGCCACATAACTGATCAGTGTCAGCACCAACGCCGTGACGATCGTCTGCGTCCAGGTGCTTCTGCCGTAGACCGGGATCAGAATGGCCAATACCACTGTGATCAAAGCCATTTTGATGATCAGATTTACCAGGTGTTTCATTCCTACTCAACCTCTTTTTATTTCGACTCGCCGCACGTTCTCTTTTTGAACGGCCGCGCTTTTCGACCAGCCGTTCAATATTGTTTCCTGGTTACTTTCTCCTCCGGCACCAAGCCGCTCAACAAACTGATGATCAATGCCGCCAGCAAAGAACCGCCGAGCGGGACATTGCCGCCTTCCAGGGCGAAGGTGGTAAAGAAGATCACCGCGGTGGTGACCAGAAAGGTAATGATCATCTGACCCCAGCGGCTGACATCCCTGGCGATGAGCCGCTGCACCAGCCAACTGCCGGCGATGACCATCAGCGAAAGCAAGACGATCCACCCGATCGTCAAGGCGCTGAAGCCCGCCACAAAATAACCGATGGTGTAAAGGACCACGGCGGGGATTAAAAAACGAACCAGCCATTTCAACCCATTCATACTACCCCTCCTTTGCCGTTCGGCCGCTGTCGCTGAATCTTCTAGATCGCGAAGACATGCTTGCCGATGTGGTTGATGATCCGCCGGGCCCAGATCCAGCGATTATTGGTCTTGGCGGGATTGAAGAAATAAATCGCCCCGCCCGAAGGGTCCCAGCCGTTGATCGCATCCTGAGCCGCTTTCCGCGATTCCGAACTAGGCGAGCGATTGATGATGCCGTTGCTTACCGATTCGAAAGCGTGAGGCTGGTAGATCACCCCCGCCAGGGTTTTCGGAAATTTACTGCTCTGAATGCGGTTCAGGATGACTCCTCCGACCGCCACCTTCCCAACATACGGTTCGGCTCCGGCTTCGCCGTGAATCGCATGGGCCAGCAGATTGACATCGCCCGTACTGCGCACCGGGGCGCCGCCACGGGCCACTCCTCCGGTGCTGGGGATCGTCAACCGTTGTCCGAGCCGTAACGGATTCCAACTCAGGCCGTTCCGTTGCCGGAGCGTATTCAGCGGTACGCCGGTCTTCCTGGCGATTGAGAATAAGGAATCGCCCCGCTTCACCGTATAGGTCCAGTCCGCCTGCGCCACCTTTCCCGACATCATCACTGCCCCGATCGTTAAAACCATGATCAACCATATTCGTCGTAACCGCAAAACCCATCCCTCTTTCTTTGAAAAATCTCTCCATGAAGCTGTTAATCCTCGGAATAACTAAAGCTATCCCTTGGATTGTTTGGGACATTTATAGTATGGAAACTTTCCGGCAAAATATCCGGGCCGGCGCAGCTTTGCTTCGCTCCCGCCGTCCGGATCAAATAGAACCGGAAAGTTTGCAGCTTCCCTCTTTTTTCATGAAGGAAAGCGGCCGTGCGCAGCGAAATTTCCGGGGGGAAAAGGAGGTTTATTATCGCGTGAAAAAAGCAGCCGTGGCGATGGTAGGAATGATTGTTTTCGCGGCCTCGATGACGCTGGCCTTTGCGCAACCGAAACCAGCCGTCGAAAAGCCGCCCGTGAAAAAGCATTCGCTAGCGCAGGCGGGCACCCGGCCGGGAGTCAAACCGTCCGCCGCGCCCTTGCCGCGTAAATTCGCGGTGCCGCAACCGGTCCGGGGAATTTACATCACATCATGGATCGCCGGTTCATCCCGGATCGACGAATTGATCGGTTTCGTTAAGAAAACCCAAGTCAATACCCTGGTAATTGACGTCAAGGATGATACGGGGATGATCAGCTATCCTTCGGAGCTGCCGATGGCCAAAAAAATCGGCGCCGGTTCGCGCCGGGCGCCCCAGCTCCGGGAACTCCTGGCCCGGTTACGCCAGGAGCACATTTATACGATCGCCCGGATCGTCGTTTTCAAAGATCCGCTGCTCGCGCAGGAACGTCCGGAGCTGGCGGTGCGCGATAAGAACGGCGGTCTATGGCGCGACCATAAGGGGATGGTCTGGGTGGATCCCCATAGCCGGCAGGTTTGGCAGTATAACCTGAATATTGCCAAGGAAGCGGTGGCTCTGGGCTTCCAAGAGATTCAATTCGATTACGTGCGTTTTTTAAGCGACGGCAGGATCCGCAATTGCGTTTATCCTTTCGCCAACGGCGCTCCGCAAGAGGATGTCATCCGGGATTTCCTGCTCTATGCCAAAGGTGAGCTGAATGCCATGGGAGTGCCGCTTTCCGCCGACATCTTCGGCCTGGTTTTATCCGTTCCCAATGACAACAATATCGGGCAAAAATTGGAGAAGATCGCCGCCGCGACGGATTATATTTCCCCCATGGTGTACCCTTCCCATTATCCCAAAGGGACCTTCGGCATCGCCGTTCCCGACCGCCATCCGTACGAGATCGTCTGCCGCGCCATGCAGGATGCCTTACAGCGAATCCCGGGGAGCGAAGGAAAGCTCCGGCCCTGGCTACAAGATTTTAACCTCGGCAATCCTTACGGGCGGGAGCAATTGGAGCTGCAAATCAAAGCGTTACACGCCAACGGCATTCGGGACTGGCTATTCTGGAATCCCAGCAACCGTTATGACGCCTCTAAATATCCCGCGAAATAACCCCGAAAACAATAAAAAGAAACCGGGCATGCCTGCTCGGTTTCTTTTTGCTGATTTGCAAACTTATATCAGGAAATCCCTTCCGGAAGAACTGTTAAACGTTTATTCTTCGGAGGATTCTTGGGGCAGATCCGCGAAATTGAGCGGCGCATTCTCTAGGATTCGGCGGGCGCCGCGATAACGGACATCATAATAGCCTTCACTCAAGGGGCTGATCCGAACCGCTCCGAAGCCCGACGAAGCGTGGATAAAGTCGCCATCCCCGATATAGATCCCGACATGATTGACAGTGGCCGATCCCATCGTCGCAAAGAATACCAGATCGCCAGGGCGCAGGTTCTCCCGGGAAACAGGCGTTCCTTTCGTCATTTGAGCGGCGGCATTATGGGGCAATTCCAAGCCGATCTGGCGGTAAAGATACATTGTAAAACCCGAACAGTCAAAACCGCGGACCGAACCGCCGCCCCAAATATAACGGGTCCCCATATAACTCCGGGCCCGGCTGACAACCTCCGTTGCCCCGCGTAAGGCGCGCAAACTCTTGCCGTCGGCGGTGCCGACGACTAAAAATTGTTCATGAATCCAGCCTTGCCGCTCGTCGGCCAACTCTACTTTCACCCAGGGTTTTTGACTTTCCAGAATCGTCACGGCCTCGCCAAACCTTAAACTTCCGAGCACTGCGGCGGTCATCTCGGGTCCGGACCTGAAGTTGACCTTGTCGGCGCTGACCAGTCCCCGCATGGAAGTATTTTCGGCAAGAGTCGGCGTGGCGATCGCCAGCAGTAACACGATTGCGATGAATAATGTTTTGCGCATGACTCCTCCTTATTTATAAAATAACGTTCCGCTGTTTCTCAAAAAGTGTTCTAGAGGCAAAAATCCCTCATATATAACGTAAAGGAGGTGGAACCCGGTGAAGCGACTGGTTTACAACACCCTGCTTTGTCTCGCTTACAATTTGCTGCTGTTGGTGGTGCCCATCATTTTGTTTCTAGCCAGCGTTCAATGGAATGTTCCCAAATCTCTGGATACACTTCTATGGATTTATTCCATTCTCCTGCTAACAAGTCCAATTTTTTCATTAATTTTAGCTTTGCGCACGATAGCTTGTTATCAGGATGTTTCGCGCTGGCTTGCGCCGTTTATCGTCAGTTTTGTCGGCTACCTGCCGTTGTGGTTTCTCTCTTTCGGCTTTTCCGCCTATTGGGGGTTGCGGGAATACCTCCAAATTTTTACGGTACCTTTCACGATCGGTCTCTTGGCTATCTTGCTGTACCTAGTTTGCGCGCGGTGGCGGAACCTTCATACATCGAAGCATTGATTCACCCAAAGGAATTTTTGACAACCGAGTCAGGACGCAGATTGGCTTGCCGAAGCTTCCCCACTTGTCCAATGTTTGTTTGACGCCGTTGCGCCCCTGAAGGTTCAAGCGGGGACCAAAAAATTTCGGGACTATACGATTCCGAGAGGATTTTTCCAGGAAACACCGAATACTTTTGGTTGAATGATGGGATGATGATTACGGGAGAGCGCCATGAGGCCACCGAAGGAGCAAGTTGGGCCAAGAGCCATTTGACCCAATGAATCTCTCAGGTTCCATGACCGTAATCGGACCACACTCTGGAGAGTCCGTGCGGACACCTACGGGGTAACCATCGCTGGATGGGATTCTCTCTGGTAAGCGGACAGGGTAAGGCATTTGTCTTTCCCTGTCTTTTTATTTTGTCCCGACGCGACGAAAGTTGAAAGGAGTTATCGCATGAAAACACCCTTATTTCCCGTGTATGCCCGGCATCACGCCAAAGTGGTCGACTTTCACGGCTGGGATCTGCCGGTCCAATTCAGCGGCATTATTGATGAGCATCGCCAGGTGCGGCAGAGCGTCGGCCTCTTTGACGTATCCCACATGGGGGAGTTCAAGGTCAGCGGAGCGGATGCCGCCGCGTTTCTCGACCGAATGGTCACCAACCGCATCGCCACGCTGCAACCGGGAGCGATTCGCTATTCGCCGCTCTGTTATGAGGATGGCGGCACCGTCGATGATTTACTCATTTATCGCCTGACGGAAACCGATTTTCTGGTCGTGGTGAATGCCTCCAATATTGAGAAAGACTTCGATTGGTTGGTGGCTCACCGTTCCCGACATCGGGTTTCCATCGAGAATATTTCAACCCAGACTGCACAGCTGGCTATCCAGGGACCGAAAGCCCAATTGTTAATGGAACAAATTCTGCATCAGCCCTTGGATTCATTGCGCTATTACCATTTTATCGCCGAAGCCCGCTTGGCGCAATTCCCGGTTTTGATCTCCCGGACCGGCTACACCGGCGAAGACGGCTTTGAGATATACCTCGGGGCCCAAAACGCCGTTCGGGCGTGGGAGATTCTCATGGACGAAGGAGCTTCCTTTGGAATCAAGCCCATCGGGTTGGGTGCCCGTGATACGCTCCGTTTTGAAGCGGGGCTTCCCTTGTACGGGCAGGAGTTATCGGCAGAGATCAATCCTTTGGAAGCCGGTCTGTCCCGCTTTGTAAAATTTGAAAAACCCGAGTTTATCGGAAAAGATGCTTTGGCCGCCATTCAAGCCAGCGGCGGTTTCCGGAAACTGATTGGGCTGTCCATGGTCGACCGGGGCATCCCCCGCTCCGGATTCCGGGTCTTTCAAGAAGATCTTCCGGTCGGGTGGGTCACTTCCGGGAGTTATGCTCCGACCCTTGACCAAAACTTAGCGATAGCGTTGGTCGAACATTCTTCCGACCTAACGGACCCCTTCCAAATTGAAATCCGGGGCAAACTTCTAACTGCCCGTTTCCTGTCCCTGCCTTTTTATTCTCGTTCGAAAGGAGCTGCCCAATGAACCATCCTTACTTGCCATTGACCGACGGCCAGCGACGCGCGATGCTCGATACCATCGGCGTATCCGACTTCGCCGAATTACTGGCCGAGGTCCCGGAGGAACTGCGCTTAAAAAAGCCCCTCGATCTACCCGCTTCTCAATCGGAGTTAGAGTTAAGTACTGGTTTCCATCAGCTTGCCGAAATGAATGTCCTTCCCGAACTTTCCTTTCTCGGTGCCGGAGCTTATCAGCACTATATCCCGGCGGTTGTCAACCATCTCGCCAAACGCTCTGAGTTTTATACCGCCTACACGCCTTATCAGCCCGAGCTTTCCCAAGGAATGCTCCAAGCCATTTTCGAATTTCAATCCTATATTTCCGAGTTATTCGGTCTGCCGGTTGCTAACGCCTCGTTATACGACGGACCCACGGCATTGGCCGAAGCAGTCTTAATGGCATTGAAAGAGACTCGCCGCAATCAGGTCTTATTGCCCGAAACGCTTCATCCCTCTCTCATCGAGGTGGTGCGCACCTATTTGCGGGACAGTGGCGTTGAAATCATCATCCTTCCCTGTCCGGCGGGAGTTCAAGAAATAGAACACCTTGCCAAATCCTTAAGTGAAGAATGCGCCGCAGTTGTAATCCAAAACCCGAATCGCTATGGAATCCTCGAGGATCTGTCGCGTCTGATTGAATTGACCCGTCAAGCCGGAGCGGTTCCCATCAGCTACGTGCAACCTTTAACCTTAGGACTGCTTGAAGCTCCCGGCCGTCTCGGGGCCGAAATTGTGGTCGGAGAAGGTCAGCCGCTGGGATTGCCGCTCTCCTATGGCGGACCTTATTTAGGCTTAATGGCCGTCTCGGAACGTTTCATGCGCCGCATTCCCGGCCGTTTGGTCGGAGAGACGCTCGATCGGGACGGCCGGATTTCATATGTGCTTACTTTGCAGGCTCGCGAGCAACATATCCGGCGGGAAAAGGCCACTTCCAATATTTGCTCCAATCAAGCCTTATGCGCCTTGCGGGCTGCAATCTACCTCGGAGTTTTAGGCCCGAAAGGCCTGCACCAGGTGGCCCAGCGTTGTTATGACAACGCCCATTATCTGGCGGCAGAGCTTAACAAGGCCGGATTCCCGCTACGGTTCGAGCAACCGTTTTTTATGGAGTTTGCGATTCATACCTCTCGTCCTGCTGCCGATCTGATTCACAGTTTGGCGGCCAGAGGCATCATGCCCGGCCTCGATCTAGGCCGCTTTGATCCGGCGCTCGACCACTCTCTGCTCGTCTGTGCAACCGAAATTTTCTCGAAAACACAGTTGGATCGATTCTGTACCGAAATGAGGGATTTGGGATGAGCTTAATCTTTGAAAAATCCGTCCCCGGAAAAACTGCCTGGACTTTACCGTCAAGCGATGTTCCAGCCGCACCGCTCGACACCGCGGTCGAAAAACAGCTACGCCAAGGAACTCCCCGGATGCCAGAATTGGCCGAGATCGATATCGTACGCCACTACACCGAACTTTCCCGCAGAAACCATGGGGTCGACTCCGGCTTTTACCCTTTAGGTTCCTGTACCATGAAATATAACCCCAAAATCAATGAGGATATCGCCGAAATCCCCGGCTTTCAATGGGCCCATCCGATGAGCCCCGATTCTTTCTGCCAAGGTTCCCTGCGAGTCTTATATGAATTGGAACAGGCTTTTTGCGCCATTACCGGAATGGACTATTTTACACTCCAACCGGCTGCAGGAGCTCACGGCGAATTGACTGCCATGTTCATCATCAAAGCCTATCACCGTCAGCGGGGCGACTCTCACCGTTTGAAGGTCCTGGTTCCGACCTCGGCCCATGGAACGAATCCCGCCAGCGCCGCAATGGCCGGCTTTGAGCCCATTCCGGTTCAGTGCAATGCTCAAGGCCTGGTGGATTACGATCAGCTGGTAAGTCTCCTTGATGACCATGTCGCGGCGTTAATGCTAACCAACCCCAACACGCTCGGCCTATTTGAAAAAGAGATCTCAGCCATTGCCAATCGAGTGCACCAAGCAGGAGGACTTTTATATTATGACGGGGCCAACCTCAACGCGATTATGGGAATCGTCCGCCCCGGCGATATGGGTTTCGACTTGATGCACTTGAATGCCCACAAAACTTTCGCCACCCCTCACGGCGGCGGCGGCCCCGGAGCCGGACCGGTGGGCGTCAAAGAATACCTCCAGCCTTTTTTGCCTGCCCCCGTACTAGGCGAGAGCGCCGCAGGTTTATTTTGGGATTGGGACCGGCCGCAAGCGATCGGAAAGGTCGTTGGCTTTCACGGTAATTTTGGGGTCTTGCTGAAAGCGCTGGCCTATATCAAGGCCTTGGGAGGCCCAGGCTTGCAGCAGGTAAGCCAAGATGCCATATTGAACGCCAACTATTTGCGGGCCCGGCTTCAGTCGTCCTATTCAGTCCCTTATTCCCAGTTCTGTATGCATGAATTCGTAATCTCCGCGACAAACCTCCCCAATCATATCCGAGCCTTGGATATTGCGAAACGTCTGATCGACTTCGGTTACCACCCGCCCACGGTGTATTTTCCTCTCATTGTCGCCGAGGCTTTGATGATAGAGCCGACTGAGACCGAGGATCAAGCCACGTTAGACCAATTTGTCCAAACGCTCCAGCAAATCTTGATTGAAGCGGAGCAGCATCCGGAGTTGCTGACGTCGGCCCCTCATCATACGCCCGTATCGCGCGTTGACGAGACTCGGGCAGCCCGTTCTCCGAAGTTGCACTGGTAGTAAGATTATAAGCTTTCCTATTAAAAGAAGCCTTTAGAAGCCGTGTCAAAGAATTTCAAATTATAATGGTCCTTCGCAATGCAATATAATATAATGATTAGCCAGATGAATCTATCATTATATTGTATTGCGAAATTTCTTAGTGATTTGAAATTCTCTCAGGTGATAAAGTCTTTCGAACCCGCACATTGTTTTGCATAAAAAATTAAACCGACTTGATACATGACCGGATTGAAGAGTTGAAAGAGAAGCTTTGTGAATCACGGATCGCTTTGGGTGACTGAAAGAGCTCATTCAGTCGCTCAGCAAGCTCGTTTTGTGGATAAGAGAGCTTGCTCAGTCGTTCAGCGAGCTCTTTTTGTGGATGAGTGAGCTGGTTTTGTGAATAAGAGAGCTCGCTCAGTCGTTCAGCAAGCTCGTTTTGTGGATAAGCGAGCTTGTTTTGTGAATGGGAGAGCTCGCTCAGTCGTTCAGCAAGCTTTTTTTGTGAATCAGCGAGCTATTTTTGTGGATAAACGGATCCGTTTAACGAGGTTCATGGTTTTGACTGTAGATAAGTCGGGGAAGTGCGGCTAAAACCGGTAAAGTCAGAGGATTAGCGGAGCTAAGTTGATACTCAGTTAATAAAAAAGTTACCTTGAAATAGAATTCAAAAACAGGTCGCCTACCGCAACCTGTTTTTTTATGTTGGCTTCCCATTATTCTTCTTCGATCAAGTTATTTAAAGCCGGGAGTCTATTAAATTCAAAGGTAATCGCATTGATTAACGCTGTCTATCGCAACCCGTAACAAAATTTGGCCAATGGTTATGTATAATATTTGATTTCATAGTCGATACTTCTCTAAAAGCCATGTGATAAAGTCTTTCGAAACGGAAGTCAGCTTGCAAAAAGATTTAAAACGACTTTATCACTTGCTTTTCTGAGCTTTTGTGTTCACCCCGACCTTCGGGCAGGGTTTATCACAACGCTTCTAAAAGCCATGTGATAAAGTCTCTTTCCAAACGATCCGACTGGCAAAAGGATTTCAAAACGACTTTATCACTTGCTTCTCTGAGCTTTTGTGTTCACTCTGGCCTTCGGACAGGGTTTATCACAACGCTTCAAGTAATCGCCTTTATTGGCAGGAGGAATTCTTTCGATGTCATTTCATAAATTATTCTTTCTCATTCCGGTTACTTTTCTAAGTCTTTTTTTGGCGATTTTCGTTCTATTCAGACAATGTATTATTCCGACTCAGGCTTCCAACTCGATTGTTATATTGCAGCCGACTTTGATCCAGCAATCGATGCTGCAATATTTCATCCAGCAATGTAATTCAAATCTAACCTATACTCAAATCCGTCTTATTAATTCCGAGATTCAAAAGCAATCTAAAATCCATGGCTTCGACCCATTTTTTTTGGCAAGCTTGATTGCAGCCGAGTCTTCTTTTAATCCTTACGCCGTCTCCTCTCGTAGGGCGCAAGGGTTGATGCAACTTACTGCCAGCGTCCTCTCCATGATGAAAGTCTCTAATCCCTTTAACATCCAGCAGAACATCCGAGCCGGAACACAATATTTATCTTTTTTGGCTCACCGTTTTAATCATTCTGAACTCGTCCTGGCAGCCTATAATGCGGGACCGACCCGGGTCGCCCGGCTTAAACGCATTCCAAACATTGCGGAGACACTTTTTTATATCCAAAAAATCAAGCGGTATCACACGTATTTAAAAAGCTATTTTCAACAAACTATTCAGTCATTCTGGGTTAAGCCGAGACTCTTCGCCTCGCTCGAAAGTTTTCCAGAATTTCTAGTTGTCCAGCAAAAGAGCATCTCGACTTTCAACTACTTCACAAACTTGGAGGTTCTTGACATATGCGAACAGCGTCGACCCAAATTTTTTGTTTAAATTTTTATTAAAAATTGTATAAAATTAGTTTTCTTCTTTTGGATTCTCCTCCCCTCTTCCCCTTATCCTAATTGCCTTGGCTACCTAATCTCTCCCGGATTTGGCCTTTGATTTGGTCATTCTTTTTATGATTTAGCCTTATTTGGTGCAAACTAACCCCTATCATCCACCATCATGATTAAGCGATAAATCGATGTTAGAAAATGTAAAATAATTGACATCCGTCTTACATTTTCGTATACTTATACTATAGAATAGGGTGATAAAATATGGCTAATAATGACTCCATTTTCCCAATCAGTGTCGTTATGAATATGACGAATCTAACCGCGCGTCAAATTCGTTACTACGAAACCCACGAACTCATCCGCCCGGCCCGGTCTAAGGGAAATCAGCGTCTTTATACTCAGGCGGATGTTGAAAAGCTCCTATTGATCAAATCTTTACTGGAGAAGGGTTTAAACTTAGATGGCATCAAAGCCGTCATCAACGGTGAAAAATCGGCTGAAGCTATCAGTGATCCAGCTAACATCAGTTCAAACCGCCCTACGGAAATTTTTAATCCGCAGAGGGCTACTGCGCAAAAATTGACGTCGCTCTATCCCGTTAACAACCAGGAAGCTTTGACTCAATGGTTGCAGCATAAAAGAAAATGAAGGTGTTTCCATGAATAAAGAAGCCATTATCGCAAAGTGCAAAGAGTTGGATGTTCGCTTCATCCGTCTTCAGTTCACTGACATTCTGGGTGTTGTCAAGAATGTCGCCATTCCTATCAGCCAATTGGAAAAAGCATTGAATAATCAGATTATGTTCGATGGTTCCTCTATCGAGGGATTTACGCGGGTTGAAGAATCAGACATGATTCTTCAACCGGATCTTAATTCCTTCGCTATATTTCCCTGGCGTCCTCGCGAAGGTTCGGTCGCCCGTTTTATCTGCGATATCTATACCCCCGAGAATAAGCCTTTCGAGGGCGATCCGCGCTATGTTTTACAAAAAGTCATTAGAGAAGCTGCCGATCTGGGCTTTACTGTCAATGTCGGCCCCGAGTGCGAGTTTTTCCTATTCAAATCCAATGAAGACGGGACTCCTTCGACCGTAACTCACGATAAAGGAGGATATTTTGATCTATCCCCGGTTGACTTAGGCGAGAATGCTCGTCGTGAGATTATTTTAACCCTTGAAGAGATGGGTTTTGAAATCGAAGCTTCTCATCACGAGGTCTCTCCTGGTCAGCATGAGATCGATTTTCGTTATTCCGACCCCTTATCGGCTGCTGACCGGGTAACTACCTTGAAATTCGTAACCCGCATCATTGCTCAGCTGCATAATTTACATGCTACCTTTATGCCGAAACCCCTTTTTGGTGTCAATGGTTCGGGAATGCATATCCATTTATCCCTTTTTAAAGATGGTAAAAACGCCTTCTACGATTCCCAGGCGAAAAATCAACTCAGTCCGGCCGCACTTTATTTCATTGGCGGTATTTTAAAACACATTAAAGCGATTACCGCCGTCACCAATCCCTTGGTTAACTCTTATAAACGGTTAATCCCGGGTTATGAAGCTCCGGTCTTTCAATCGTGGTCTGCTTCCAATCGGAGCGCCTTAATCCGCGTTCCCGCCGCCAGACAGTCTGATACGCGAATCGAGATTCGGAACCCCGATCCTTGCTGTAATCCATATTTAGCCTTCAGTTTATTGATTAAAGCCGGATTGGATGGTATTGCCAATAAAATTTCTCCAAGCGAACCCATTCAAAAAAATGTCTATCTAATGACTCCCGCCGAACGCGCGCTGGAGAATATCAGCAGTTTGCCCAGTTCACTCTTTGAAGCACTGGAAGAAATGGAGAAAGACCCATTATGCCTTGCTACCTTAGGCGAACATATTATGAACCGTTATGTGGAAGCCAAGATGATCGAATGGGAAGTGTATCGCAGCCAGATTCACCAATGGGAAATTGATCAATATCTCGGTGTATTCTAAGCTTTCCCTCAAAGAGAAGGCCACATAAAGCAAAAACTCCTTTTTTAAGGAGTTTTTGCTTTAACTAGGGAAATTGGCGAATCATCAACCAACTCTGATTTTAATGATTTGCCCCGCTCTTTGATATCGCCTCTGGGCAAAGGCGCACAAGTTCCTTGCAGATATGCTCCGTCTTCGACGATAAGGACTACCATTTTTGAATCACCCATGATTTTCGCGGTCGGTAAAAGCTCTAGTTTGCCTCTGGCTTCGATGGTTCCTTTCACTTCGCCAGCGACCGTGATATTTTTGGCGATAATATCACCTACTACTTTACCGCTTTCTCCGATAACCAAATCTTCGCCGACATGAAGTTCTCCCTCATAATAACCATCGATCCGTACCGTTCCCCCCGGGGTCTCAAGATTCCCTTTTAAACTACATTCCTTACCAATAATTGTTTCGACTCGTTTGGCGGCATTCGCGTTTTCCTTAATGGATAACATGGTTGACCTCCTTAATCATTCTTTAAAAAAGAAACTGGATTAACTGGATCACCATTGATGCGAACTTCGTAATGTAGATGAGGCCCGGTACTGGTTCCTGAGCTCCCTGATAAACTAATCACCTGACCTTTTTTAACTTTTTGACCTCTTTGGACCAATAACCGCGAATTATGGGCGTAGCGAGTTTGATAACCATAGCCGTGGTCAATAACAACTATCCTCCCGTAACCGCCTTGGTACCCGGAACTGACAACTACACCATCTGCAGCAGCCATGACCTTTGTCCCATATCTGGCCCTTAAGTCGATACCCATATGTTTCCGGCTATAATTCAAAAGGGGATGAAATCTCGTTCCGAATTTCGATGTAATCGTTGTACGAACCGGCCACAGCGAGGGAGTATGATCCAATCTCCGCTCATAAACCAACAATTCATTCAGAATCTTCTGCTGAGCTTCTGACTCTTCTTGAATATAACTGGCTAACTGATCTGCACTAACTTGCAACTGGGTTAATGTGGATTGTTCTGAAAAAGATTCCTTGGAAATTTCATAAGGTTTGGTCCGAATAAAGCTTCCTCTACTGACTGGCGTCTTGATCCTGCCGCCCTTCTGCTGAATCGCCCGCCACGTCGCTAATAACCTTTCTCTTTCCTTTTTTAAACGATTTAGCTCTTCCAATGTTTGACGGGTTTTTTCGAGAGTAGGCCGTACTTCCTTTTGTTCCCGCTTCAAAAGCGAGATCCTGCGATTTTTCTGAGCAATCTGCCGGTGAATATTCTTTAACTGCCAAACTTGAGTGGTAAACCCGATAAAAACATAGATATTGAAAATAACGATTCCCAAAATCACCAAGATCAGCGAAAACGGTATTCTAATGCTTCGAACGGCGCCTGTCGAGTTTGGCACCAGCATAATGGTAAAGCCCTTCTTCACATGGGAACGGATCCATTTTTCCAAATCACGCATTGATACACCCCCAGCAATTCTTGGCCTTTCTTATGATGGAGCGTGTATAAAGTAAATTTAGTATTTCGCCATCACAAAAATTTTTCCTGCCTAATTTTCCAAAAAATAGATTTACACATCCCGTATCTTTAACAAAAATCTTTTAATGCTGATGTCTTTCCTCCGAATTTTTCCCTAACGCTTTGATGATCGCTTCCTGCTCCTCGCCAGAGAGTGCATAGGTCGACTTGCCTTCACGGACAGTTTTACAGTAAACTCGCGATTCCTCACGCCCGAAAATACTGCTTAAGACGACTCCGTCTCCGGAACCGTCCAGTAAAGCTAATGCGAAGCTTTGATCTCCTCCGCTATTCTCAAACGCTTTAAAACGCAATAAATGCCATTTTTGAAAATGGATTTCGGATTTTTGCTCATTATCCTTCAGTCTCGTTTCAAAGTTGGCAACATTTTTCTGAAAAAGTTCGACTTTTTCTGCCATATTTATCAGAATCGTTTCTAAATCTTTATTTTCGTATCCTTTAAAAATAATTTGATATTTTTTTAGTTTTTTTCTAATAATTAATGCGTGGATGAATAATAATATGAGACAAAATAAAAAACCAGCTGTCAAAAAGAATAAATTCTTTTCAACCCAGGTATTGAGCAATAGAACGCTCATCCAGTAACACCTTCCTCAGTCCTTAGCGGAACCACATTTACGATAATTTTACAGCCAACTCTTTTCTTCCAATTTGGAGTGCTTCTTCATAGACATCTTTTAGCGGCCGGTTATACTCCCTGGCGATTCTCACGCAATCCTCATACTCGGGAGCTAGCTTTAACACGCGACCGTTCATCAACCCGGCCTTAATATGAATCACTTCACTGCCCATTTTGACCTGTTCAGTTTTACGTTCCAAGCAAGACCGGCGTACTAAATACTTACGAACTCCTAACGTCGTGGTTTGGGTAAATAGAAGATTTTCTACTTCTATCTGCTTCTCGGGGTCAACGACCACTGTAATTAACGTACCCGGTCTTCCTTTTTTCATATAGACGGGCGTTAAATAATAATCTCTGACACCAGTTTGGAATAACTGTTCGCCTAAGAAACCGAAAAACTCGGGATTCATATTATCGATATTCGTCTCGATTACCACTTGCGTTTCCTTGCTTGAACCGGTATCGGATGACCCCAAGACGATTCGTAAAACATTGGGAATGGAGCGGTTAGCGGTTCCTGCCCCATAACCGATTTTCTGAATTTGCAGCTCCGGTAAGGAGCCGCTTGTTTGAGCGAACTCTCTCAACAGGGCCGCTCCGGTGGGTGTGGCCCACTCTCCTTCCAATTCGCCGCCATACACTTGGTATCCTTGTAAAAGTTCCATCGTGGCGGGAGCCGGAATCGGAATCACGCCATGAGCGCATTGTACTGTTCCAAATCCCAGACGCACCGGCGATACGAGAATCTGCTCAATCCGGAAATAATCCAAGCCCAGGCAGACTCCGACAATATCGACGATAGCGTCGAGTGCCCCAACCTCATGAAAATGCACTTCATCCGTAGAAACACCATGAATTTTGGCTTCTGCAGCCGCCAACTTCTGAAAGCACGAAATGGCGCGGTCTTTCACTCTTTGGCTCAACGTCGCTTTCGTGATTAAATCCACGATATCATGCAGTCCGCGATGTTGGTGTTCATGAAAATGCTCGACTTCAAAATACACCGCCGAGATCCCATTCTTCACGACCCGTTCAATTTGTAAAACCGGTAGGTGGATGGGCAGTTTGGCTAATTCCTGGTTCAATTGTTCTCTTGGAAACCCCAGGTCGAGAAGGGCCCCCAAAAACATATTTCCGCTAATTCCGGCATTGCAATCAAGATAGAGTGTTTTCATGCATTTCTCCTATCAAATTGATTCGATGCGCTAGTATCCCGGCTCCGAAGCCGTTATTGATATTCACAACCCCAATTCCACTGGCGCAAGAGTTCAGCATACTTAACAAGGGTGCTACCCCTTTAAAGTTGGCGCCGTACCCTATATCCGTCGGAACCGCCACGATCGGTTTGGAAACCAGTCCTCCAACGACACTGGCGAGAGCTCCTTCCATTCCCGCCACAACGATTAAAACTCTACAACTATCCAATAACTGTTTGTTACTCAGAAGCCGATGAATTCCGGCCACTCCTACATCGTAGATTCGCTGTACCCTGCTTCCCATTAATTCAGCGGTTACACTGGCCTCTTCGGCCACTCGCATATCAGCCGTACCCGCCGAAACCACGCCGACGATTCCTTCTGTCTGCACTTTATCCCGCCACAAGGCAATGATGCGAGCAGTCTCAAAGTACTCAGCCTCCGGGATCCGTTCTTTAATTTTGATGTAAGCCTTCCTACTGGCCCGGGTAGCGATTACATTCTGGGATTTCTCCGCCAGCACTTGAAAAATGGCTGTGATTTGGTCAAGCGATTTCCCAGGACAATAAATTACTTCGGAGTTTCCATTTCGAAGTCCGCGATGATGGTCAATTTTCGCATATCCCAAATCTTGATACGGAAGATTCTCCAGTTCCGAAACCGCATCTTCTAGTGAAATTTGCTTGTCAGCCACAGCATTCAAAAGACTCGTCAAATATTTTCTGTCCATAAATCTCTCATCGCTCCATATGTTTCACGTGAAACATTCTCATTATCCTTCAATACGGGTTACTAACTGTTCATAAATACGATTAAAATCTTCATCCGAATAATAATCGATCTCTATCTTTCCGCCGTTAGCCGAAGGCTTGATCTTTACTTTGGTTCCAAAGGTATGTTGTAATTTTTCCTCAATTTCCGTCATAATCGGATCCAAACTGATCCGTTGCGCAGCCCGATTTGTTTCACGTGAAACATTAGCCCGTTCATTAAGCTTTTTAACCAAATCCTCGGTTTGACGGACTGAAAGTTGCTGATCACGGGTCAAAATCCAAGCTTTCATTTGCTCTTCAGCTGAAGAAAGTCCTAAAATTGCCCGCGCGTGTCCCATCGACAAAACTCCGTTCGCCAAGTCCTTGCGAATTTCCTGGGGTAAATTAAGCAATCGTAGAAAGTTGGCAATCGCGGAACGGCTCTTTCCGACCTTCTTGGCGATTTCATCTTGGGTCAAATGGAATTCATCCATTAAACGTTGGAACGCTTCGGCGGCCTCAATGGGATTCAAGTCTTCACGCTGCAAATTTTCAACCAGGGCTGCTTCCATCATGGTCTGATCGGTCATGGACAGGATATAGACCGGGACCATTGTTAATCCCGCAATTTTTGAGGCCCGCAAACGGCGCTCTCCGGCTATCAGTTGATATTTTCCCTGAACTTCCCGGACTACCAAGGGCTGAATCACACCATGAGTGCGAATGGATTCGGCAAGTTCCTGAAGTTTTTCATCGGAAAACTCTTTCCGGGGTTGGAAAGGGTTTGGGGTGATCAGATCGATTTGAATCTCGGATTGTTTTTCAAAGTTGGCGTCGTTTAACTCAGGGATCAAAGCTCCGAGGCCCTTCCCTAGGCCACGATTTTTAACCATGACTAATCACTTCCTTAGCTAATTCGATATAAGCTTCGGCTCCCTTTGATTTTTCATCATATAAAGTAATCGGTAAACCAAAACTTGGCGCCTCACTGAGGCGGATGTTACGAGGAATAATGGTTTTATAAACCTTTTCATTAAAATAATGACGCACTTCCTCCGTGACTTGAGAGGAGAGATTGGTACGGTTGTCGTACATGGTCAACACGACCCCCTCGATCTTGAGGTCGGCATTGGAGTATTTCTGTACCAATTGAATGGTCTTCATCAGTTGGCTTAAACCCTCGAGAGCGTAATATTCACACTGAATCGGCACGATAATCGAGTCCGAGGCGGCGAGCGCGTTGATGGTCAAGTTGCCGAGCGAAGGGGGGCAATCAATCAAAATATAATCAAAGGTGTCTTTGATGGGTTCAATCGCCCGCTTCAAGCGTTGATCCCGGGCCATCATCCCGACTAGTTCGGCCTCGGCCCCTGCCAAACGAATGGTGGCCGGTACAACACTGAGGTTCTCCACTTGAGTGGCGACCATCACTTCGGCAATGGGAACCTCATTGATCAAAACGTCATAGATGCACCGCCTGATCTCACTTTTCTTCAAGCCGATGCCGCTAGTGGAATTTCCTTGCGGATCATGATCGATAATCAAGGTTTTTTTACCACGCTGAGCCAGACAGGCTCCAAGATTGACTGCGGTGGTGGTTTTGCCGACACCACCTTTTTGATTGGCTACTGCGATAACTTTACCCATAAGATTCTGTTCCCCCTTCCAGCTCAGCCTGGTTTGGTTTTCTTCCGGATTATCTGAACTATTGGTAAATAGAGTGGACGCATCGTTGCTTAAGAGCTCAAAAGCACGTTGTTTCAAAATATCGAGCGATCGTTTCGCCTTCGCCTTAGGCATCGTTATCACCTTTTCCATTCACCGAATCACATATTTTTTCGCGATCGACCGAGAACTTCCTTCCAAGATGAGAAACTTTCACAGGAAAACAGCGAAAAGATGGCATTGCCCCGGGTTACAGGGGTTTCTTTTGCGGAACGCCCGGTTTGCGCGGGTAAGCCGAGGCGGTCGGTTGCTGCTTTTGAAAAACTACGAAGGCTCTTTCGCCCAGATTATCTGGGAGATGATACGAAATCGCCCGGTCGAGTCCGGCATGTAAGACAGCCAAAGGTTTCTGAAGACTCTCAAGCTCGCTCAGATAATCTTTTCCTTTATAAAAGACCGCCGCCGATCCGGTCTTGACAAATGGCAGCGCCAACTCCAGGAGGATATTGACTTGGGCGACCGCGCGGGCGGTGGCCAAATCAAAAGACTCACGATAAGCCGGCGAATGCGCCAGTTCCTCGGCTCTGCCCCAGCAGGTTGTGAAATTCTGCAAACCCAACAACTCAGCTGCCTGAGCCTGAAAGTTGATCTTCTTTTGGGTGGAATCCAGAGAGGTAAAACGTTTCCCGGGGAAACAGATCGCCAGAGGGATACTGGGAAATCCGGCGCCGCTGCCGATATCGATCAACGTATCGGCCCGTGCGAATTCGGGCAAGCCGATGATCGCCAGCGAATCATATAAATGTTTCACATAGCCCTCTTCCAAGCTGGTGATGGCGGTCAGATTGAGCTGTTCATTGGTATGAATCACAAGCTCCAAGAATTGAACCAGCCGCTCATGGGCAGAATCGGATAGTTCCAAGCCGGCCTGGCGAAACAGAATTTCAAGCTCGTCGCGGCGAAGATGGCTCATGTTTGCTCCTTTACCCGTTCATGGGAGACGACGCCGCTATGCTCGGCGCGGCGGTAATTTTCAATATAAAATAACAACGCGGTCAGGTCGGCGGGGTTGATACCGCTGATGCGCATCGCCTGTCCGAAGGTTTCCGGCCGGAACTTGGACAATTTTTCTTTGGCTTCCCGGGCCAGATTGGTGACCTGCCCGTAATCGAGATCCGGCGGGATCTGCCGCTGTTCCAGACCGGCCAGCTTCTTGGCCTGCTCCTGTTCCTTCGCCAAATAACCCTGGTAGCGGAAACGGGTCGCGACCTCGTTGAGCTCGGCCAGATCCAGTTGCAGGTCAGGCAGCAATTGGCCGATAAATTGGGCCGGAACATCGGGCCGTTTTAAGAGGTCTGCGGGCGTGAAGCGATTTTTGGGCAAAGCGATCTGAGCCACGGCGAAAATGGGCCGTACCTGCTCATCCGGGTTCAGATAGGTACTTGAGAAAAGATCGCTCAGCCCGTAAATCCGTTGATACTTCTGCTCAAAATGGGGCCGATACCGTTCCTCCAGCAAACCGAGGTCGAAGGCGTACCGGGAGAGCCGTTCATCGGCGTTGTCCGAACGCAGGGTCAGCCGGAATTCCGCCCGCGAAGTCAAGACCCGGTAGGGTTCCTGATTTTCCTTGGTGACCAGATCGTCGATTAAAACTCCGATATACGCCTCGGAACGGCCCAAAACCAGCGGCGGCCGGCCTTTGACCTTTTGGGCGGCATTGATCCCGGCCATCAACCCTTGGGCCGCCGCCTCTTCATAACCGGAGGTGCCGTTGATCTGGCCGGCCGAAAAGAGCCCGGCCACCGGGCGCGACTCCAATGAACGGCCGAACTGGCCGCTTTCCAAGGCATCGTATTCGATGGCGTAACCGGGACGGACGATCTCCAACGCTTCGAATCCGGGAATCGTCCGTAAAAACAGCTCCTGAACATACTCCGGCAGACTGGTCGATAAACCGGCCAGATACATCTCGTCGGAATCGGCGCCTTCGGGTTCCACGAAGACCTGGTGCCGTTCCTTATCGGGGAACTGTACCAGCTTGCTCTCGATCGACGGGCAGTAGCGGGGCCCCACCCCCGAGATGGCGCCGGTATACAAGGCCGCTTCATGAAGGTGTTCCCGGATGATCCGATGGGTCTCGTTTTGAGTGTAAGCCAGCCAGCAGAGATGTTCGGGCCGGAGCCGCCATTCCTCCCAGAAGGAGAAGCCGTGTTCCCGAAAACCGCCGGGCTGCGGCAGCAGTTTCGAAAAGTCGATCGAACGCCGTCGCACCCGGGCTGGGGTCCCTGTTTTAAAACGTACCAGTTTCAAACCGAGATCTCGTAAACTCTGGGAAAGCTCGTCGGCCGGCAATTGCCCCGCCGGGCCGGAAGCATAATTCAGGCTGCCGATGAAAACCCTCCCTTGCAGGAAGGTACCGGTAGCTAGAATGATTGTTTTGGAATAAAATTCCATACCGGTCCGGATCCTGACGCCGCTGACCCGGCCCTCCGTAGCTAAAATGGCGGTCACCTCGCCCTGACGGACCGTGAGCTGAGGCTGGCTTTCCAATTCCCGAATCATCAGGTTTTGATAAAAACATTTATCGGCCTGAGCCCGCAGGGCCCAGACCGCCGGGCCTTTCTGCGTGTTCAGCAGGCGCATCTGCAGATAAGAGCGGTCGATGACCCGGCCCATGGTACCCCCCAAGGCATCGATCTCCCGGACCAGATGGCCTTTGGCAGGCCCGCCGATGGACGGGTTACAGGGCATGAAAGCGATACTGCTATAATTCAGGGTCAGGAGCAAGGTCCGGCAACCCATTTTGGCGGCGGCCAGCGCGGCTTCACAGCCGGCATGGCCGGCGCCGATGACGATGACATCATATGATCTTTCGCTCATGACGATCCTTTCCTGCCACGAGGCCCCATCGCAGCAGCAACAACGCTCGGTCCGCCTCATTCAGTTCCTTGATGCGCAGAGCCTGGCCCAACCGGAGCGGCCGAACCAGCGCCAGGGCCTGCCGGCCCGGGGTGGATAACCCGGGGATGGCCGAAAAATCGCAATCCGGCGGGATCTCGATCCGGTCCAGAGCCTGAGTCTCGGCAACCGCATCCGCCTGACGCTGCAGATAGCCGGCCAGCTTTAATTGGTGATAGACATATTCGCGGACCGGCGGCAAAAAGTCGCGAAGCTGGGGATATTCCTGCTCCAGAACCGCCGCGCCGATCTGCGGGTGGAGTAGCAGATCCTGCAGCCGCAGCCCGTGGCTGGGGCATTGGATCCGGCGCCGGGTCCAAAAATCGCTGCGCATGCCGATCTTCTGCTGGACCAAAAAAGCGTACAGGGCGTCAGTCTCCCGCGCTATCCGCGCCATGACCGCCAGCCGTTCCGGGCCCAGGAGGCCCAGTTCTCTCCCGGAATCACCCAGGCGCTGCAAAGCATTGTCCAGCCGCAAATGGATCCTGAACTCGGCCAGGGAGGTCATCATCCGGTACGGTTCGTCCGTGCCCTGGGTAGCCAGGTCGTCGATGAGGACCCCGATATAGGAGTCGGCGCGGCTGGGTATGAACGGCGGCTGGCCGAAGACCCGGCGCGCGGCATTGATCCCGGCGACGATCCCTTGGGCGGCCGCCTCCTCATAGCCGGAGGTCCCATTGATCTGGCCGGCGCTGAAGAGGTTGCGGATGGGCTTCGACTCCAGGCTGGGGTAAAATTGCAGCGACTCCAGGCAGTCGTACTCCACCGCATAGCCGGGCCGGATGATCTCCGCCCGGGCCAGGCCGGGGATGGTCTTTAGGATCGCTTCCTGGAGCGTTTCCGGCATGGCGGTCGTCAGGCCCAGCAGGTACAGTTCCTCGGTAAAGACCCCCTCCGGTTCCAGGAAGATTTGATGATCGGTTTTGTCCGGAAAGTTGATGACCTTGCGGTCGATCGACGGGCAAAAATGCGGCCCCTTGGTGGTGACCGACCCGGAGTAGATCGGCGAATACCGCAGGTTGTCGCGGATCAGCCGGATCGTTTCGGGTGTGGTGTTCGTGACCCAGCAGGGCTGCTGCGGCCGGGGCTCGGCGATGCCGTCCCAGGAGAAGCCCCATTCCACCGGTTGCAAGGGTTGCGGGGTCAAGGCTCCGAAATCCACCGAGCTGCGGTCGACCCGCGGCGGGGTGGCGGTCTGAAAACGCCGCAGCCGGAGGCCGTTTTCGATCAGGCTCCCACTGAGCTCGGTGGCGGCCGGCTCGCCTTGGCGGCCGCCGGAGTAACGGATCTCCCCCATCACGATCTGGCCGTTCAAAAAAGTACCGGTGGCCAGGATGACGGTCTTGGCCTGGTAACGGCGGCCCGATTTCAGGACCACTCCCCGGACCGTCCGCTGTTCCACGATTAACTCGGTGACCAGTCCTTGTTTCAGATACAGGTTCGGCTGGCGCTCGATGCGCAGCGTCATCTCAGCCTGATAGCGCTTTTTGTCGGCCTGGGCCCGCAGCGCCGTGACCGCGGGGCCCCGCGATTCGTTGATGCGCCGGATATTCAGATAGGATTGGTCGATAACCTGCCCCATCGCCCCGCCGAGCGCATCCAGTTCCCGCACCAGATGGCTTTTGGCCGCCGGCCCGCCGATGGCCGGATTGCAGGACATCGCGGCGATGGTATCCGGCGACATGGTCAATAACAGGGTCTGGGCACCGGATCTGGCCGCGGCCAGCGCGGCTTCGCACCCGGCGTGTCCGGCGCCCACGACAATCACGTCATAGGTCAAAATTCTTTCATCCTTTCCCCTGATTCCCGGTTCTCAAAGTCTCCCGATCCGCCCGGAAAGGGTTCCGTAACGGTTGGACGGACTTCCGCCGGAGGTAGCCGGCCTTCCGCGGACCTTGGCGGAACCGCCGTGCCCCACCGCAGACCGTCCAAATGGTTCGGCGGATCGTCCGGGCGGGACGGCAATGGTTCCAACCCCGGCGGAAGGCCGTCCGGTAACGGAGGCCGGAGTTCTTTCCTGCCCGGAAGGTACGGTTGATTCGAAAAACGGTCCGCCGTTCCCTAGCGTTGTTTTGGGGAAGATCCGGGCGGGCCGTTTACTTTCCGATGCAAAATTGGGCGAAGATGCCGTGCAGCACCTCTTCGTTGACGTTTTTCCCGGTGATCTCGCCCAGCGCCGCCAGTACGGCGCGTAACTCCACCGCCAGCAGGTCCTCGGTGAGCGACAGCTCCATCCCCTCCCGGAAAGCGGCCAAGCCGTCGAGGGCCTGGCGCAACGCTTCCTTATGCCGGACGCTGTTCAACAGCGGCTGGTCGTCCAGGCGGATCTTGCCGAGGCCCACCCGATCGATAATGGCCTTTTCCAGGCGTTCAAAACCGCGACGCTGGACTACGGAGAGTTCCACGGTCTCAAACGGCTGAAAACCAGCCAGAGCGGCCCGGTCGAGCTGCGCCGGAAGATCGGTTTTATTCACAATCAGCAGTACCGGCTTGTCAGCCAGCGATTCGGCAATCGCCCGGTCCTCCTCGGAGAAGGGCGCGCCGTTATCGACGATGAACAGGACCAGATCCGCCTGGTCCAGCAGTTTCCGGGCCCGCTCGATCCCGATCTGCTCGATCGGGTTGTCGGTCGGCCGCAGGCCGGCGGTATCCACCAGGCGGATCGGCACCCCTTGTAATTGGAAGAAACCTTCGATAAGATCCCGGGTAGTCCCGGGGATGGGAGTCACAATGGCCTTCTCCTCGCCGAGCAAGGCATTTAGAATGCTCGATTTCCCGACATTGGGCCGGCCGGTGATCACCAGGGTGATCCCTTCTTTGATCTTGCGGCCCTCGTCGATCCGGTCGTAGATGGCGCTCAGTTGCCCATGAAGCTCGCGGGACTGGTCGATCATGGCGGCCCGTTGCAGATCGGGGATTCCCTCCTCGGGGAAGTCCAGAACCGCTTCGATATGGATCAACATATCATACAGCGCCGCCTCGATCCGCCCGATGACCCGCGAGGGTTCGCCGGCCAGCTGGTTCAGGGCCAATTGATGCGCCTTGGCGGTCTTGGCCCGGATCAGATCGATCACCGCCTCCGCCTGGACCAGGTCGATCCGGCCGTTGAGGAAGGCGCGCTGGGTGAATTCGCCGGGTTCGGCCAGCCGCGCGCCGTTCGCCAGCAGCAGCTCCAGGATGCGCTGGACAATATAGCTGCTGCCGTGAGCCTGGATCTCCACGGTGTCCTCCGCCGTGAAACTATGGGGCCGGGCAGCGTAGAAAAAGATGACTTCATCCACGGGCTGTTCGGTTTGGGGGTCGACAACTTTGCCGTAATAGACACGGTGATCCTGCAAGCCGCCCAGTTTTTCGCCTCGGGCGGTCCGTAACAGACCGAGCGCGATGGACTGGGCGGCGGGGCCGCTCAGCCGGACCACTCCGATGCCCGCTTCCCCCAGCGGCGTGGCGATCGCGGCGATCGTATCCAAAAACATCCTTTCAAAACCTCCAGCGCTGTCGAATTAGAACGTTTGCTACAGCGGCGCGGAAAAAACCGGGCCGTTCCGCTAAAATCGCCGTTAAACCGGGCTTAAAGATAAAAACCCGGTTATACCGGGTTTTTTTCCTCAAAGTCTTGGGGCGAAATAATCACGTGCCGATATGGATCCTCACCTTCGCTATAAGTAAAAACTTCTTTATATCCTTGGAGTGTGGCGTGGATGATCCGGCGTTCCTGCGGGCTCATGGGCTCCAATACCTGCTTGCGGCCCTCCCGCCGCACTTTGTCGGCGAGCTTGACCGCCAGCCGCCGCAGGGCTTCCTCCCGGCGCCGCCGGTAACCTTCGACATCGATGATGATCCGCTCTTTCTCGGAGCGGTTTTTATTGACCGCCAGATTGACCAGATATTGAATGGCATCCAGCGTCTGTCCGTGCTTCCCGATTAATATGCCTAAATCCTTACCATTGATATTCAAGGTGGTATAGTCTTTTTTACGGAAGATCTCCACTTGGGCCGGGACTCCCATGTTCACCAGCAGCTCGCGGAGGAACAATCCGGCGGTTTGCCCCAGGTCTTCCTTGACGGTGACGGTAACCTTATATGATTTGGTAGTTAAAAAACCCAATAATCCTTTGCTCGTTTCCTCAACCACGTCGATCTCGGTCTGCTCACGCGCAACGCCCAATTCTTTCAATGCTTCGGCAATCGCTTCATCCGGAGTTTTTGCGATTTTAACGACCGTCTTCATTATCGAATATACCCTCCTTCAATAAAATTGGGGGAATTTAGAAGCCATGTGATAAAGTCCTCAAATTCGGAAATCACTCTTTTAAAAATCGGCTTTATCCCTTGCTTCTCTGAGCTTTTGTGTTCACCCTGGCCTTCGGACAGGGTTTATCACAACGCTTTAGAAGCCATGTGATAAAGTCTCCCGAAGCGGAAATTGTCTTGTAAAACGATATAAATCGACTTTATCCCTTGCTTCCCTGAGCTTTTGTGAACGCCCTGACCTGCGGCCAGAGTTTTACCACAACGCTTTTAGACCTTATTTGCTCTCTTCCTTTTCATGGCGATGTTCTTTGACGATGAAATATTCGTTGATCAAATATTGCTGGCCGATGCCGATCAGATTGCTGGTCACCCAGTAAAGGCCGACGCCGGTATTGACCGTATAGGTGATAAAGGCCAGAAACACCGGCATCATGTAGAGCAGCATCTGCTGGCTAGAGTCGTTTCCAGCCGGCGCAGTCAGTTTTTGCTGAAAAAAAGTGGTGACGCCCGACAGGACCGCCAGGATTAGATCGTTTTTGGCATTCAATTGAAACCATAAGAAATGAGCGTCCTTGAGGTACGATGACATGTATTGCGGTTCGGACAACAGATAATACAGCGCGATCAGGATCGGAATCTGAATCAGCGTCGGCAGACAGCTTCCGAAAGGATTGACATTTTCCTTCTTATAAAGCTCCATGGTTCTTTTTTGGAGTTCATCGGGCTTGTCTTTGAATTTATCCTGAATCTCCTTCAACTTGGGCTGGATCTTTTTCATCTTGTCCATCGCCCGGAACTGCTTGAGCGTGGTCGGGAAAAGTACCAGCTTGATAATGAGTGTCAGAATAATAATGGACAAACCCCAGTCATTGAGGAAGCTATGTAAAAAAATCAGTGCGTTCTTGAACAGTAAAACAATCGGAACTAAAATATTGCCCAAATAAAGTCATCCTTTCGTCTTGGCTTCGCTAGGGAACCGGGTCGTAACCGCCCTTGGCAAAAGGGTTACAACGCAAAATCCGCTTGGACCCTAAAAACATCCCTTTGATGACACCGTATTTTTGAATGGCTTGTATCATATAATTCGAACACGTGGGATAATACCGGCACGATCTCGGAAAAAAAGGCGAAATGAGTTTTTGATAGAGCATTATAAAAAAAAGGATTACACCCTTCATCGGGAATCCTCCGTCCTTCTTTGCGCTTGTGAGGATTTACGGTACGCAATACCAAGTATATGAGAAATTTCATCATTTATACGGCTAAAATCAGCCGTCAATATCGGATTCCGGGCAATGATAACAAAATCGACGCCCAATGACGTTTCTTGCGCCTGATTCATGACCACGGCGCGCAATACCCGCTTGATCCGGTTGCGGACCACGGCCGATCCGATCTTTTTTCCGACACAAAATCCATAACGGTTCACTTGCAAAGCGTTAGGAAGAAAATAGACCACTATATACCTACCGGACAATGAGTGGCCTTTTTCAAAAATTATCTGAAAATCATTATTCTTTTTAAGAACAGTATACTTATCCACAGAAAACACTCATGCCGATAAAACTTTACGACCTTTGGCACGGCGACGATTGATCGTCTTGCGTCCGGCTGCGGTAGACATCCGAACTAGGAAACCGTGGTCCTTTTTATATTTGCGCCGATTGGGCTGGTATGTCATTTTCATCGTTTTTCACCTCGCTAAAATAGAGAAAATTACACGAATATAATTATAAGGGTCCGGTCTGGAGGTGTCAATAGCGAATAAATTTAGCCTGTGGAAAACCTGTCGATAAAAAAACGTTATCCAGCTATGTGGATGAAAATTCATTAGAACCAAGAAAGTTTCCGGACGATATTGGAATTGCGAAAACGTCGAGATTTTGTTATTATTAAAAGGATTTGAAAAGCTATCCACAGGTTGTGAATAATTTTGTGGATAAGTGATTTTCTGTGGATAAGCCGATTTGACCAATTCTTTGGTTATTTTATTTTTGCCGTTTTTGGCTCCCAACCCTTATTTTATCGGTGTTTTTGGGGTTTTTCCACAGATTGTCCACAGATCTGAATAACTTTAAAATGAGGCATAGAACCATGGACGATTACTCTGTTATCTGGGAAAAGACACTGGAGTCCGTTTCTTCATTCCTGAGCAAGCCGAGCTTTGAGACTTGGCTCAAACCAACCAAGCCTGTTTCCTTTCAGGACAAGGTCTTGATCGTCGAGGTACCCAACGATTTTGCCCGGGATTGGCTTGAATCCCGGTATGCCCCGCTTTTGACGGCCACGATCAAGGAGATCATGGATGAAGAGATCGAATTGCGCTTTGTAACCCCCGAACGGGAGGAATCGGTCGGGAAAGCCCCTCCCCCCAGCGTTCCGGTGACCAATGCTCCGGCGCAACCCAGTCAATTGAATCCAAAGTATACTTTTGAGAGTTTCGTGGTCGGCGAGAGCAACCGTTTTGCCCATGCCGCCTCCCTGGCGGTGGCCGAAGCGCCGGGCAAAGCTTATAATCCTTTATTTATATACGGCGGAGTCGGTTTGGGTAAAACGCACCTGATGCAAGCCATCGGCCAATTTGTCTTGAAAAATCACGCCAATTACCGGGTCGTCTATGTCTCATCCGAAAAATTCACCAATGAGCTGATCAATGCCATTCGTTTCAACCGGACGCCGCAGTTCCGCGATACTTACCGGAACGTGGAAGTCCTGATGATTGACGATATCCAGTTTTTCGTCGGCAAAGAAAGTACTCAGGAAGAGTTTTTCCATACCTTTAATACCTTATACGAATCGGGCAAACAGATCGTGATCTCCAGCGACCGGCCTCCCAAAGAAATTCCGACCCTGGAAGATCGGCTCCGTTCCCGGTTTGAATGGGGCCTGATCACCGATATTCAAGCCCCGGACCTCGAAACGCGGATCGCGATTCTGCGCAAGAAGGCCGGCTTGGAGGGGTGGAATCTTCCCAATGAAGTGATTGTCAATATTGCCGATCAAGTCAATTCGAACATCAGGGAACTGGAAGGCGCTCTCATCCGGATTATCGCTTATGCCTCATTTCATAATAAGCAGATCTCGCTGGATATGGCCAATGAAGTCTTGAAAGATGTCAACTCCTCCAAATCCAAGCGGGTCACAATCCCGCTGATCCAGCAAGCAGTGGCCGAATTCTTTAATATCGGGATCGAGGAACTTAAAGCGCAACGACGCTCCAAGAATGTTACCTTTCCCCGTCAAATCGCCATGTACTTGGTGCGCGAATTGACCGATTACTCGCTGCCCAAAATCGGCCAGGAATTCGGGGGCCGGGACCATACCACGGTCATCCACGCCTACGAAAAAATTCAGGATCTCATGAAGAATGACATGGAAGTGGACCGGATCATTAAAAACTTAATCCACAAACTCGGTCAATAAGTGGGGATTATCTCTGAATAATTTGTGATTAAAAGTTATCCACAGCTGTTGAAAAAAGTGGATCATGGGAATGATGTGCATAATTTTTTTTTCATCCACAACGCCCCCGCTCGATGAAAATGCCGCCTTTTAAGGAATGGATGGTTTTATCCACATATCAACAGCGCCTAAGACTACTACGAATTATCTTTATAATTTTAAAAAATAAAAAACAGTTGTAATAGGAGGAGTTCATAATGAATATCACCTGCCAACAAGAGGAACTGGCCCGTTTTTTACAGATAACCGCCCGTGCGCTGGCCACGAAATCAACCTTGCCGATATTGACCGGAGTACTCCTGGAGACGAAAGAAGATCACCTGCGCTGTGTCGCTACGGATTTAGAAATTGCCATCGAAGTAAGGGTACCCAATATTCAAATCATGAAACCGGGAATCCTGGTATTGCCGGGGAGGACATTCGTGGAGATCGTGAGACACCTGCCGGCGGTACCGGTCTCGATCGAGTTGGATGAGAATTCGAAGATGGTCAATATCCGCAGCAAACACTCCACTTATCAACTTCCCACCCTGCCGATGGAAGAATTCCCTGCTTTTCCGGAGAGCAAAAACGAACAGTCTTTCAGCGTCAGTGGGGAAAAAATCCGTGAAGCGATTAAACAAACCATTTTTGCCACCCTGGCCGAGGATCCAAGGCCTTTTCTATCGAGCATCCTCTGGGAAGTGACTCCGGGGAACCTGCGTTTCGTGGCTACCGACGTCAATCGGCTGGCATTGAAGGACACTCCGGTGCAATCCGACTTTCAAAAAACAGCATTGGTGCCGGTCCGGGCATTGCGGGAGATCGCCAATATCTTCGGCAACAGCAACGAGGAATTGTTGAACGTTTTCCTGGACGACAAATTCATCTTCATGAAAGGACTGGGGATAACTTTCTCCTCGCGACTGGTGGAAGCGCAATTCCCCCGCTATGAGCAGGTCATTCCGAAAGAATTTAACCGGACCGTGAAAGTGCAGCGTTCCGAGATTATCGAGGCGCTTGAGAGAACGGCTTTGGTTAGCTACTCCGTCAAATTAAGTATCAAGGATCAACAATTGCAGATCACGGCCAAGGAACCGGATAAAGGCCGCTCCTATGAGGAACTTCATATCGAATTTGAGGGACCGGAAATTGATATCGGATTCAATGCCAAGTTTCTATTGGATTTCTTGAAAACGGTCGATTCCGATCAAGTCAGCTTACAATTGATTCAAGAGCTCAAACCGGTACTGATGCAAGGCGTAAACGATGGGGCTTATCAGTACATCGTAATGCCATTGAAACTCTCGGTATAAGCCAGCTTAGTCTGGCTTTTCAATTCTTTTAACAAGTTGTCTTCGGATAGAAATTTTAAAAAAGGGAAAGATCTTCCTGTATAACTTATGAATCGATGGTTTATGAAAAGACGCTGCGAGAAATATTTTTACAAAGAATTAACAAGCAATCGGCTGGATTGGCGCGCAACGGAGGTGTTTTTGTGGCTGAACAGCAAGTGGGCATTAATAGCGACTTCATCACCTTGGGGCAATTCTTAAAATGGGCTTCCATCGCCGATTCGGGTTTGGAAGCAAAATTTTTAGTAGCGGAAGGAAAGATTTCAGTAAACGCAGAAATAGAAAAAAGGCGGGGCCGTAAGTTGGTCCCGGGCGATCGAGTGACAGTCGCCGGTCAAACCTATCAGATTACGTTGAATAACCATTGAGGCTTTGAATGCCGTTACAAGAGTTAACCCTGAAAAATTTCCGCAATTATGAATCTCTGACTTTAGAGTTTTCACCGCGGGTCAATATTTTTTTCGGCCGAAATGCTCAAGGAAAAACGAATATTCTAGAGGCGATCGCCCTTCTTTGCCTGGGGAGGTCGTTTCGCACCCGCAAAGATGAGGAGTTCATCCGCTGGCAACAGGAGAGTTGCTATCTGAAAGGCTCCTTTCAACAACAGTCATATTCCAATGTCATCGAGATGGGCATCGGATCCCAGGAAAAGAGGATCAAGCTGGATGGACAGGTCGTCAAGAACCAGGAGCTGTTCGGCAGGGTGCCAGTGGTTCTCTTCGGACCGGATGATTTACAGATTGCCAAAGGCGGACCCCAGCACCGGCGAGATTTTTTAGATTTCTATCTGGCGCAGATTGAACCGAATTATCGCTGGATTTATTATCATTATCACCGCGTTTTGCAACAGCGTAACCGGCTGTTTAAGGTCGGAATCCGCAGCGGCGACGAGCTGGAGATCTGGGATGAACAACTGATCGAAAAGGGCGTTACGGTCATCCGCTACCGCTTGAATATGTTAGCGGCGATTCGCGATCCTGTTCGCCAAGCGCATCAGGATATCAGCGGCCATTCCGAAAGCTTGGGCCTGCAATATCTCTCCTTCAACAATCAGCCGATTCAAACCTGGGATGAAGCCGGATTGCGGGAACAATTCCGAACGGAACTCAAAAGACTGCGCCGGCAAGAAATGGAGCGCCAGATCACCTTGACCGGGCCGCACCGGGATGATCTCCGCCTGACTCTCGGTGATCAGGTTGAGTTGCGCAATTTTGGCTCTCAGGGTCAGCAACGAACGGCGGTGTTGGCCCTCAAATTGGGTTTGATCGAGAAGATCCGCGAAAGCCGCGGCGATTATCCGATCCTGCTGTTGGATGATGTGATGGCGGAGTTTGATGATCACCGGAAAATTCAACTCTTGAGTCATTTGTTTGGTTCGACGCAGACCATTTTGACCTCGACCAACCGGGACGATTTTCCAGTCATCAATCAGGAAACCCGTCTATACGAAGTAAAACAAGGAGTCGTCAATGTCCTATAAACCGTTTACCGCGATTATGGAGCGTTATTTCAAACGCACCGGCGGATTGGTCAGGCTCAAAGGCGAACTGGCGGTTTATTATTGGCCCAAGGTGGCCGGACGGGAATTGGCCGCTAAGATTGAGGCCGTCCGCTATCAGGATGGCAATCTGTGGTTAAGGACGGAAAATCCGGCTCTGGCCCATCAGGTCACGTTGATGAGCCTGGAGATATTAAAAAGATTCCAAAAATTGCTGGGCCGGAACATTATCAAAAATATCAAGGTGCGGATCGCTCCGCTTTGCGAACCGCCCCGTCCCCCGGCGCCGCAGCCTTGCCCGGTGGAACTGAGTCCGGATGATGAAAAATTCATCGCAGAATGCGGCCAAGAGATTCCCGATCCGGAGATCGAAGCCCGCTTCGCGGCGGTCATGCGGAAGCATCTGAAGAATACCAAGCAGCAAGAGTTGCTCTACCGGAGCAGGTGTAAATGCTGTGGGGTACCGGTCCCCAAAAGTGATGATTTGTGCGCCTGTTGCCAGTTTCACCGGGGATGACGCGGGTAATGCGGCGCTAACCGTTACGATTCGAAAGGATTCAACGGATTCAGACTATATCGCGGCTCAAAGCGGAAACGATCTTTTTATCCAGGAGGGATGATCATGTTTGTACATCTCGGCGGCGATACTTTGGTGCGATCAGACTCGATCATCGCAATGATCAATTTGGAGAACGCCAAGGGTTTAGAACAACTTAAAACGTTTCTGAAAAAAAATAAAAACCCGGAATTCCTGGAAAAAATCAACTTGGACGAGTATAAGTCGGCGATCCTCACCGATCAGGAACTGCTTCTCTCACCCATTTCCACCTTGACCTTGAAGAAAAGAGCCGATTTCATCGCCAACCTATGAGGCCATCGCTAACCAAATGACGCGCCAGTCATCGGGTATGGTGTATCGGAGAAAATTCTGTGAAGTTTAGAAGCGTTGTGATAAACCCTGGCCGCAGGTGAGGGCGTCACAAAAGCTCAGGGAAGCAAGTGATAAAGTCGGTTTTAACATCCTTTCGCAGGTCGAATCGAAGTGAAAAAGACTTTATCACATGGCTTTTAGAATCCGGAAATATCAAACAAAAGGGGTTTTCATCCATGGAAGACGAGAATCAGTCGCTCCAAAGCAAAGTCAATCATGGCTATAATGCGGATCAAATTCAAATTCTGGAGGGTTTGGAAGCGGTCCGTAAACGTCCCAGCATGTATATTGGCAGTACCGATAGCCGCGGCTTGCACCACTTGGTCTATGAAGTGGTTGATAACAGCATTGACGAGGCCTTGGCCGGATTCTGCGATCGGATCCTGGTGACGCTCCATAGCGACGGTTCGGTCAGCGTGGAGGATAATGGCCGGGGCATACCGGTGGGTATTCAGTCCAAGGCGCAGAAATCAGCCTTGGAAGTCGTCATGACGATTTTGCATGCCGGCGGGAAATTCGGCGGCGACGGCTATAAGGTCTCCGGCGGTCTGCACGGCGTGGGCGTCTCGGTCGTCAATGCCTTATCCACCAAATTGGAGGCCTGGGTCCGGCTGGACGGCCAGCTATATTACCAATGCTACCATCAGGGCAAACCGCAGGAACCGGTGCGCCCCATCGGTCAAGCGGAAGACACGGGAACCACCATCCGCTTCTATCCGGACCCGGAGATCTTTGAATCCTGCGAATTCAGTTTTGAATATTTGACGCACCGTTTGCGCGAATTGGCTTTCTTGAACCGGGGCATCAAAATCATTCTCAAAGACGAAAAAGGCGGCCGCGAAGCGACCTATCAGTACAACGGCGGGATTATTTCGTTCGTTGAAAGCCTGAATAAGACCAAAAATCCGCTTCATCGCGAAGTCATTTACATCCGCAAGAAAGTGGACGACTATGAGATCGAAGTGGCGATCCAGTACAACGACGGTTTCGTGGAAAGCGTCTTCACCTTCGCCAATAATATCAATACCCACGAAGGAGGCAGCCACCTCTCGGGGTTCCGGTCGGCCCTGACCCGCTCCCTGAATGATTATGCCCGGAAGGCCAATCTGATCAAGGAGAGCGAGGCCAGCCTCTCCGGAGACGACGTCCGGGAGGGACTGACGGCGATCATCAGCGTCAAACTGCGTTTTCCGCAGTTTGAAGGGCAGACCAAAACCAAACTCGGCAACAGCGAGGTCAAGGGATTGGTCGAGTCCACGGTCAATGAGGGTCTGGCGGAATTTTTCGAGGAGAACCCGACGTCCGCCAAGAAGATTATTGAAAAATGTTTCCTGGCGGCTAGGGCCCGGGAGGCGGCGCGCAAAGCCAAGGAACTGACCCGGCGCAAGAGCGCTCTGGAGGTCGGGTCGCTCCCCGGCAAACTGGCCGACTGTTCCTACCGCGAGCCCGAATTGACCGAGCTTTATCTGGTGGAGGGCGACTCAGCCGGCGGATCCGCCAAGCAAGGCCGGGACCGCCGCTTCCAGGCCATTCTGCCGTTGCGCGGCAAGATTCTCAATGTCGAAAAAGCCAGCCTGGACAAGATCCTGAACAACGAAGAGATCAAGGCGATGATCACCGCTTTGGGAACCGGGATCGGCGAGGATTTTGACCTCTCGAAACTGCGCTATCACAAGATCATCACCATGACCGATGCCGATGTCGACGGCTCGCATATCCGGACGTTGCTGCTGACGTTCTTCTACCGGTTTATGACGCCGCTGGTGGCCAACGGCTATGTCTATATCGCCCAGCCGCCCCTGTACTACATCAAGCAGAATAAGAACGAGCATTACGCCTATTCCGACAAGGAGTTGGAGGAGCTTTTGGCCCAGATCGGCAAGCAGAACATCGTGGTGCAGCGGTATAAAGGCTTGGGCGAGATGAACGCCGAGCAACTCTGGGAGACTACCATGAATCCGGAAGGACGGACAATTCTGAAAGTCACCATGACCGACGCCATCGAGGCCGACGAGACCTTCTCGATGCTGATGGGCGACAAAGTGGAACCCCGTCGCGACTTCATCACCTCGCACGCGTTGGAAGTCCGGAATTTGGACGTGTAATCATGAAACAGCTTAAACTCTATCCGCTGCTGGCGATCCTAGGGGCGGTGCTGATCTGGGGTTTCTCCTTTTTGAGCATTAAGGTCACGGTAGCGGTGATCCCCCCGCTGACGATGGCTTTCATCCGTTTTGCCATGGCTTCGTTCCTGCTGTTTTGGGTCCACCGTTGGCTGGAGCCGCGGGGAAAGGTAGCCCCGGCGGATCTCCCTTTGTTGGCCGGAGCGGGCCTGATCGGGATCACGCTTTATTTTTATTTCGAGAATAACGGCGTCAAATTGATCACTGCCTCGGCAGCCTCGATCATCATCGCCGGGATTCCGGTGTTGACCCTGCTCTCGGAGGCGCTTTTCTTCAAGGGGCCTTTCAATGGGGTCAAGGTCGGCAGCGTCCTGTTGTCAGTGGTCGGCGTGTACTTGCTGGTGACCGGGGACAGCCAGGGGTTGGGCCGACCGGGAGCCGGCCTGGGATACTTGATGATGTCCGGGGCCGCCTTAGCCTGGGTCATCTACGTGATCATCACCCGGCCCCTCTTCCGGCGCTACTCTCAGCTGACCATCGTTTGTTACCAAACCTATTTTGGAACGCTGGCGCTGGCGCCGTTTCTCTTCATTGAACGGACCGACTGGTCGGCGGTGAACACCCCTATCGTCTGGAACTTGATTTTCATGGGAGTCTGCTGTTCGGCGCTGGCCTATTATTTTTACGTGTATGCCCTGGATAAGCTGGGCGCCAACCTGACGGCGCTGTTTTTAAATTTGATTCCCTTCATCACGGTGCTGGCCGGCTGGCTGATTCTGGGGGAACAACTCTTGCCCCTGCAAATCCTCGGCGGACTCCTGGTCATCGCCGCAGTCTGCGTCATGGATTGGGAACCGCCGCGTTTTAAAAAATCCGTCGCCCAGACCGGACACCCTTGAGTGCCGCCCGGCCTTGAATCGCTGCCATGGGGAAGGTCCAATTTTGGCGGCAGATGCCAAGATTTCCGAAAAACCCTTCTTGCCAAGGACAAAAAAGATATGGTAATATAATTAGGTGTCCATGATGGAAGTCGATCAACTCCGCACCGATGAGCGCTATATGCGGGAAGCCCTGGCCCAGGCGGCCGAAGCCGGGTCCATCGGCGAGATTCCTATCGGCGCGATCGTGGTCCGGGAGGACCGGATCGTGGCCCGGGCGCATAACCTGCGCGAGCAGAGCGGCGACCCGACGGCTCATGCCGAGATCCTGGCGCTGCGGGAAGCGGCGGCCGCGCAAAGCCATTGGCGGCTGGCCGACGCCACGCTCTATTCGACGCTGGAGCCCTGCCCGATGTGCGCCGGCGCGCTGGTCCAAGCCCGCGTCAAACGACTGGTCTTTGGCGCCGCCGATCCGAAGGCGGGAGCCACCGGCAGCCTGATGAACATCGTCCAGGACCCCCGGTTGAACCACCGGGTAGAAGTTACCTCTGGTATTTTGGCAGAGGAATGTGGTAAAATATTAAAGGAATTTTTTCAGAAACGCCGGCAGCAGCCGGTGTCATGAGAGCGCTGATCCGGAGAGATGGCTGAGCGGTTGAAGGCGCCCGCCTCGAAAGCGGGTAGGGATTTACGTCCCTCGCGAGTTCGAATCTCGCTCTCTCCGCCATAATAATCCACTGGTTTCGAGCAACGATTTCTGGTATAATAGTATACGTCTGATCCGGAGAGATGGCCGAGTGGTCGAAGGCGCACGCCTGGAGCGCGTGTAGGTGTAACAGCCTCTAGGGTTCGAATCCCTATCTCTCCGCCATATAAAAACATTACGCCAACTCATTTTGTTGGTTTTTTTATTTTTTCGGGACTTTCTTCCGCTCCGCCAGTCATTCGGCGCGCTCCAACAACCGTCTCTCCATCGCTCCCTCCCTTCCGTCCGCTATTTTATGGCAGCCGTCACCGAGGCTATCGTAAAGTATGGCAAATACCTTCGCTCTTGGGGAGCTTCTGCCGCTGTCCGGCGTAGCCTTTGGTCTTTGGGACCAGGATCACGGAGGCGCTTCGCGAAATCCGGCGCAGACTCCCGTCACTGCCGGAATAACTCCGGAAAAGATGGCGCCCGCCGCCGCTTTGGCTGCGTTCGTAGAAGGAAGTGTGGCAGGAGTCGCCCGAATTATTGCGGGTCCCGCAGCGATATTGGCAATGGCTGCCATAGTTGCTGCGGGAACTGCGGGAACTGCGGGAAAAGGGGCGGCCGTTGCCGCAGTATCCCGGACAATTCGAGAAAGTGTGGCGGGAGCCGCCGCAGTGGCCGCGGCGATCGCAGCAACTGCGTTCATCGACGCCCTGGTATAAACGAAAATGACGAACGCAGCGCCCCTGGAAGTCCTTTTATCAGAGACGGCCTGAACCGGGGCGGAACTTTCTAAAAGCCATGTGATAAAGTCTCTCGAAGCGGAAGTCAGCTTGCAAAAAGATTTAAAACGACTTTATCACTTGCTTTTCTGAACTTTTGTGTTCACCCTGACCTTCGGGCAGGGTTTATCACAACGCTTCTAAATCTTGGAGGTTGATCATTTCCGGGAATATGATACAATAGATATACTTATCCAGTATTCAAGTTTGTGGCCATGCTAGACGGGGAGGTAGCGGTGCCTTGTAACCTGCAACCCGCTATAGCAGGGTTGAATTCCAAGCGGAAGGCCGGTCTTCGTGAGTCCGGCCGGATGAAGTGGTGTTGAGGATTGGGTCCTGCGCAACGGAGACCTATGAACCCCGTCAGGTCCGGAAGGAAGCAGCGGTAAGTAGGACCCTTCGTGTGCCGCGGGGTTGCCTGGTCGGAGCCGGCTGATTCGGCGCGTTCGGGGGGATACAGTCAAGGCTTGGTGCATGGTCACATCATTTTTTTAAAAAACGCCGGTACGTACCGGTGTTTTTTTTACATCAAGCGGCCCTGTCCCCGGTCCCAGCGGAGACAGACGGAAGTAGCGGGACGCACTCCAAGGCGGCAATCGGCTTTCCTCGGCCATTTGTTGCAGGATTTGACGGGCCGATAGCCAATATATATCCTTTAGATTATGTTGCGGAGCCGCACTTCGGCTACATGAAGGAGTAATAAACCAGAAAATGGTTATTCTGAATATGTCGAATTCATTGACGAGGGGCCCCTTATTCCATGGGGCCGGTGGATCATGCTGACCCTGAAAGCCCGCGCCAAAATCAACCTGGCCCTGGATGTGCTCGCCAAACGGCCCGATGGCTATCATGAGGTCGATATGATCATGCAATCGCTGGAACTGGCCGACGGGATCCGGATCGAGCCGGCCGCGGAGCTCTCGGTCGCCTGCGACCATCCGGCGGTTCCCGGCGACGAGCGGAATCTGGCCTTTCGCGCCGCCCTGCTGCTCCGGGAGAGCAGCGGCATCACTGCCGGAGCCCGGATCGTCATTGATAAAAAGATTCCGGTGGCCGCCGGACTGGCGGGAGGCAGCAGCGACGCCGCTGCTACGCTACTGGGATTGAACCGATTATGGAAGCTGGAATGGAGCGAGGAACGCCTGGCGGCGCTGGCGGTGCGGATCGGCGCCGATGTTCCCTATTGTTTGCACGGCGGGACGGCGCGGGCCACCGGGATCGGCGAAAAGCTGACTCCGTTAGCCGGGCCCTCCGACTGCCGGGTCTTGCTGGTCACCCCGGATGTTGCCGTCCCCACCGCCCGGATCTATCAGAGCTTGCGGTTGGCCGAAATCCGGAACCACCCCCGGGTGGACCGGTTGGTCCAACGGTTGAAGTGGGGTGCGGTCGCCGGGATCGAGGCCGATTGGGGGAACGTACTGGAAGAGGCGGCGCTGCCGCAATTTCCGGTTATCGCTCAGGTTAAGGAGTTATTCGGCCGGTTCGGCCTGGCCAGCTTGATGTCGGGCAGCGGGCCCTCGGTGTTTGCCCTGAATCCCCCGGCGGAAGCGGCAGCGGGACTCCTGGCCCGATTGCCCGGGAACTGGTTCGGCTGCTTGACCCGGTTTCAAGCCGCGCGAAACGAGCAGGACGCGTCTGTGAAATGAGAGGAGTCAGGCTATGTCCCGCCGCAAGACCGGTCGATTCCGCTCAAACCAGTCATAAGATAAAGACGAGAGGTGTAAGGGATGGAGCGCAAACCTTTGGTGCCGATACGGTTGGATAATTACAAACCCCTGCGGGAACTGGTCTTTGAGTCGCTGCGGGAGGCCATTATTACCGGCCAGTTAAAGCCGGGAGAACGGCTGATGGAGATTCAATTGGCCGAAGAGATGGGCGTCAGCCGCACGCCGGTCCGGGAGGCCATCCGCAAGTTGGAGCTGGAAGGGACCGTGGTGATGATTCCCCGCAAGGGCGCCTATGTGGCGGGTCTTTCCATGAAAGACGTGGCCGACGTCTTCGAGATCCGCGGCGCCTTGGAGGGATTGGCCGCCGAACTGGCTTCGGAACGGATCACCGACGACGAGATGGAGGAGCTGGAGCGGTACCTGGTGATGACCGCCGAGGAGATCGATTCCGGGAATCTGGAACAAGTGGTCCAGGCCGATACCGATTTTCACAGCCTTTTATATAAAGCCAGCCGGAACAGCCGCCTGCCCCAGATCCTCAACAACCTGCGCGAGCAGATCCAGCGCTTCCGGGCGACTTCGCTGTCCTATCCCGGCCGGATGAAGTATGCGCTGGAGGAGCACCGCAAGATCGTGGAAGCCATCGGGGCTCGGGACGGCGAATTGGCCCGGAAGCTCGCCCAGGAACATATCGAAAATGCCGAAAACAGCATGATGATCATGCTGCATGAGGATAAGCGGTTTGGAGGGAACTGAATGGACGCAGTGATTCTGGCCGGAGCGCTGAATTCGGGTCCGCTGCGCGCCGTCAGTTCGGCCCAGTATGAAGCGGCCATCGAAATCGCCGGCAGGCCGATGCTGGATTATGTGGTGAAAGCCTTGCAAAACGTGGCGTCGATCCGGCGCATCATCATCGTAGGCAACGAATCGGCGGTGGCGCCGGAGATCCGGCGGCAGGCGGTCGGGGTCATCGAGCCGGGTGGAACGTTGGTTGACAGCTTAATTGGGGGATTAAATGCGCTTCAGTCCGCCGAGCCGGTGCTGGTCGCCACCTCTGATATTCCGCTGATCACCCGCGAAGCGGTGGAGGATTTCCTGAGCCGTTGCAGCCGAATCCCGGGCGACGTCTATTATTCGTTCGTCTCCAAAGAGCTGAACGAGGCCAAATACCCAGGGGTGCAGCGGACCTACGTCACCCTGCGTGAGGGGACCTTCACCGGCGGCAATCTGGCGCTGATCGCGCCGCGGGTGGTCGAGGAAAACGCGGAAATGCTGCGCAAGGCGGCGCTGCTGCGCAAGAAGCCATGGAAGCTCTGCCAGATGTTGGGCTGGCGCTATCTTTGGAAGCTGCTCTGCGGCAACCTGACCATCGCCGAGATTGAACAACGGGTGCGGTCCGTCTTCGGGATTCGGGCCGTGGGAATCATCTCCCCCTTTCCGGAGGTGGGGATCGATGTGGATAAACCCAGCGACTTTCGTCTGGCTACCGAGGTGCTGTCCAAGTAAGGCGGCTGGCTGAAAAGGAAGGATTGAACAATGAAGAAGGGAACGCCCCTTCTTTTTTTGTTTACATAGAATTCATCAGATTGTAAGTAGGTAATTTTGGTCAAGTTAGAAAAAACAGTAAAAAACTTTGGGTAATAGAAGGATTTTCTAAAACTTTATGGAATTTATCCAGTACTTCATGCGAAGCATTCGAAAAGAAAGGTGAGTGGGTTCATGAACATCACTGATGTGCGCCTCAAGAAAGTCAACACCGACGGAAAGATGAAGGCAATTGCTTCGATAACCATTGATGATGCTTTTGTGGTACGGGACATCCGGGTGATTGAGGGACAGAACGGCCTTTTTGTGGCAATGCCCAGTCGTAAAACTCCCGAAGGCGAATTTCGGGATATCGCACATCCGATTACCTCCGATGCCCGGGAACTGATTCAAACCGCCATTTTGAAGGAGTATGAAAAGGCGGAATGACCCGGTAGAGACGCGTTCCGAATCGACCATCATTCGATAGCCGCACGGAGATGGCTATTTTTATGCGGTATGACAATATTAACTAGGAGATTTCCCGTTGACATCCGGCGGGATGATTGTTATACTATATTTTGTTCACTGGGGCGTAGCCAAGTTGGTAAGGCACGGGACTTTGACTCCCGCATGCGTTGGTTCGAGTCCAGCCGCCCCAGCCATTTTACGGAACTGACCTTACAAAAGAACTCTGCGCAGAGTTCTTTTTTTATTTTCCGCGGGGAGGAAGGCCGGTCCCCTTGGCGAATTACAACATAAAATAGTGAATTCGAGATATGTTAAGAGAGAGGAACGCGTCTCCCATCGATACATCCGGGCCGCTATCCCGGACGTGGAGAATCCTCTGTTAGGAAGCGTAAGGAGGTTTCCAGATGGCGCTGGTTTCACTGATCCTGGCCACCGGCCGGGATCCCCAAATGAACTCCGTGTACCCGACGGCGCTGCAACCGGTGTTGGGCAAACCGATGCTGGCCTATGCGGTGGCGACGGCCCGGGAATGCGGCGCGGACCCGTTGTGGGTGGTAACCGGACCGGCTACCGAGCAGGTCTCGGAGATCATGGGCCCGGAACTGAATTATCTCTCCCTCCCTGAATCCCGGGAAACGGGGCAGGCGCTGTTGAGCGCCAGCGAAGCTTTGGCGGATTGTTCCGGGGACGTATTGGTCCTGCCGGGAAATATGCCCCTATTGACAGCGGACGCGCTCCGGCAGTTGCTGGAGGCGAAACGGGCTCAGGGGGCCAGCGCGGCCGTTCTGACCCTGGAACGACGGCACTCTTCGGGTGGGGACCGGATCATCCAGGACGCCGCGGACCTCATCAGCGCCGTGATTCCCGAGGAGGACGCGACGGAGGAACAGCGGCAGAATAACGCGGCCGATGCCGGGGTTTATTGTTTCGGGATCGGGGAATTGCGGGCCGCGCTGGCTAAATTGTCGCCCCGAACCGGCCGGGGCGAATATTCTTTGGCGGAAGTCTTTACAATAATGTTGGAAAGCGGTGCGAAGGTCATCGGAGTCCCGGCCGGCGATCCCCTAACCGTGCTCCGCCCGACGGACCGGATGCAACTCGCCCGTACCGAGAAATGCCTCAAAGAGGCCATCAACGGCCGTTGGATGCGGGACGGGGTCACCTTGGCGGATCCCGATTTCACCTATATCGGTCCCGACGTGGTCATCGGCAGGGATACCCGGATCCTGCCGGGAACATTCCTCTTCGGAAAGAGTATGATCGGAGAAAATTGCACCATTGGGCCGCATACCCGGATCGTCGATTCCAGTATCGGCCGGGACAGCGTGGTGGAGCATAGCCAGGTGCTTCAGTCCCGGTTGGGAGCTGCCAATCAAGTCGGGCCGTTCGCCTTCATCCGCCCGGGAACCGTCACTGCGGGCCAGGTAAAAATCGGCGATTTCGTGGAACTGAAAAACTGCCAGATCGAACAGGGCAGCAAGGTTCCCCATCTGACCTATTTGGGAGACACCGAGGTCGGCGCGGGAGTCAATATCGGCGCCGGCACCATCACCTGTAATTACGATGGGGTTCATAAGCACCGCACCATTATCGGCGATGGCGCTTTTATCGGCAGCAATTCCAATCTGGTGGCTCCGGTGAAGGTCGGAGCCGGCGCGACGGTAGGAGCGGGGTCGACGATTACCAAGGAGGTGCCGCCCGGCGCGTTGGCTGTGGCACGCTCCAGGCAAGAGGTGAAGCCGGAGTGGCGGTCGCCGCGGGACCGCGCTGGAAAATAACGGCATAAAGGTTTACACATCTTGTGCCGAGTGTTATAATTTTGTACGAACTATATTTTGCCAGAACCGTAATTCAGGGAGTTGCTCCCGGGCTTCGAAATTTTAGACGGCGAACCGGCTAAAAAATAAGCCCCTGCGATTCTCTAATGAATATTGGAGGTAATACCGATGGAACTTTCGTTATCAGCCGTAACGCGCGAGGGAGTTGGGACGCTCAAAGTCCGTAAACTCCGGAACGAAGGACAAATCCCGGCGGTGTTGTACGGGGAAGGGAAACCGAACCAAAATATTGCGGTGAACGGTCGCGAACTCGAAATTCTGCTGCGGGAAGGCAGCGGGAAACTAATCAATCTCCAGTTGAAGCTGGCCAAAGGGGTCAAGCGGGAGCACGTTCTCATCAAGGAACTGCAAAAGCACCCGGTAAAAGGCGGGGTCACCCATCTGGATCTGCTCCGGGTGGCCATGGATCAGCCGGTAACCGTCAAAGTGCCGCTGCGCCTGGTCCATGAAGAAAAACGTCCGCGCGACGGCGCCGTGCTGGAAACGATGATCCATGAATTGGAGGTCAGTTGCTTGCCAACCGCCATTCCCGAGCATATCGAGGTGGACATCAGCGGTTTGAATATCGGCGAGACAATTCACGTCAAGGATCTGCAACTGGCTCCGGGCGTTAAAGTCCTGAATTCGCCGGAAGAGGCCCTCGTTCTGGCATCCGCGCCGACCGTGGCCGAAACCCCGCCGCCGGCTGAAGCTGCCGAAGCGGAAGTGGCCGAAGGCAAACAAGCGGAATAATCCGCAGACGGTGGTGGTTTTTTGTATTGTATTGTGGGACTCGGAAATCCCGGTAACGAATATCAACAAACCCGGCATAATGCCGGGTTTTTAGTGGTTGACCGGATTGCCGCGGCGTGCGGCGGCCAGCTAAGCCGTACCGGCTTCCGTAGCCGGTACGGCAAGTTGGCTCACGCCGGACAGGATTTGTTGCTGGTGCAACCGCAGACTTATATGAATTTGAGCGGGGAAGCGGTCGGCGCCATTACCGCCTATTATAAAATCGGTCCTTCCCATACGCTCGTCATCTATGATGATCTGGACCTGCCGTTGGGCGCGCTCCGTTTCCGGTCGGGCGGCAGCGCCGGAGGGCACCGCGGCCTGACCTCGGTGCTCCAAGTATTGAAAACTCAAGCGATTCCGCGAATCCGGATCGGGATCGGCCGGCCGGCCGGAGAAATCCCGGTTCCCGATTATGTATTGGGCAAGTTCAACGGTCCGGACCAGGCTGTTTTTGACGAAGCCCTCGCCCGTGGCGCGGCAGCGGCATTATCATTTATAGCCAACGGCCCGGAATATACCATGAATCATTTTAACTCATCCCAGCCCCAAAAATAACGCGAGCCGGCGGTCCGTCCCGGACCTTTTAGCGGGAATAAATGCGGCAAGTACCGTAAAAGCTATCCTGTGATGAATGTCCTGTTGGCCGGAGTAACTGCGTTTGTTCTGGCTTGGAGTTGGGATCGGCTGCTACAGAGGCTGGGTTGGCCCGAATTGTTACGGGTCGGTTGGCTGGTGCCATGTGGCGAAGAATTGATCAAGCTAGGAACGGCGGCGTTTTTTGGAATGCCGTATTGGTGGATTCATCCCGTATTCGGGACTGGCGAGGGCCTGTATGAAACATACAGACTCTTTCATGCGTTTCGTATATCCGTGGTAGCCCTCGGCGCGTTGACCCATCTGGTCTTCGGAATCGGTTACGGTACACCGCTCCATCCGGGGTTGAGCCTGCTGATGGCAATAGCGATCCATGCCGCCTGGAACAGTTGGATCGTTATAAATCATTACAAGCAGGGTTCAGATTGATTGCATCCGTGAATACAATGTAGCAAATTTAACGGCTCTATGAGCCCACCGGTGTTGCGGGAGGACTTGATGAATCATTTACTGGCGACAATTGCCGGGCATCCGGAATTTCGGAAGGTCAAGGAACAGTTTAACCGAGGTCAATCGGGGTTAATCACCGGAATCGGCGGTACCCAGAAAGCGGTGGTGATAGCAGGTCTAGCCGAAGATCTCCAACAACAGCTTCTGGTGGTCAGTTACAGCAACAGTCAGGCCAACCGTTTGGCTGCTGACCTGGAACCGCTGATCGGCGCGGACTTTGTTGCATTTTTTCCCGGCAATGAGCTGTTTCCCCATGAAGAAGCTTATGAACCGGAAGTCACCGCCCAGCGGGTCGAGACGCTGGGGAAGATCCTGGGCCGCGACCGTCTGGTCGTTGTAACATCCTGGGAGGCGTTACATCGCCGTCTGGTGCCTCCAAAGCAATTCTTGGAATTCACCTTCCACCTCAGGCTGGGGATGGAATACCCCATGACCGGACTGCTGGAACGATTGGTCGTCATGGGTTACGAGAGGGTCGAAATGGTTCAGGCGGTGGGGCAATTCAGCCGCAGAGGCGATATTCTGGATATTTATCCGCTGGACCGCGAGTTGCCGGTGCGGATGGAGTTTTTCGGCGATGAAATCGACTCGCTGCGCAGCTTTCGAGTGGAAGATCAAATTTCCGCGGACACTTTGGAACAGGTTCTGATTCTGCCGGCCCGGGAAGGCCTTTGGCGGCAGGAGGATTTTGAACAGGCCCTGCCGCAGATCCGGAAGGACCTGGCGGCGCAGGTCGCCAAACTGGAGGAGTTGGGGCGGGTCACTGAGGCGGAGAACCTGAACAGCCGGATCGGTGAAGCCTTGGAAAGACTGGCGGAAGGGCATCAATTGCCGGGCGCCGATCAATTTTTGCCTTGGGTCCAATCCGGTCTGGTGACGCTCTTGGGATACTTGCCCGACGCCCGGCTGATCCTGGATGAACCGGTGCGCGGCCGGGATGCTTTCCGGCTGACTGAAGAAGAGACCGCCGGCATCTACGGCAACTTTTTGGAGAAGGGAGTCGTCCTCCCCAAAGAGCAGGAGATTTTTGGAGGGGCCGACGACTTGGAAGCGGCTTTTCGTTCCCGGCATCCCCTTTCACTGTCCCTCCTGGCCAAAACCCCCAAAGGCTTCGCGCCGGAACACACTTTTACATTATCGTTCCGGACCCCGCCGACTTTCCACGGCAAGGTGGAGTTGCTCACCAATGAGCTGAACCGCTGGATTAAAGAAGGCCGGATGATCATGCTCACCGTGGCGCTCAAGGAAAAAGCCCGCCGGCTGCGGGAAGTCCTGCGGGAGCAAGGCATTTCTTCGCAATTGGTGCTGACCGAAGCAGAGGACCGGCCACTGGTGCCGCAAACCGTCCGGATCAGCGCAGTGGACCTGGAGACGGGTTTCGAATGGTTGCCGGGGAAACTGGTCGTTTTGACCGAAAACGAGATCTATGGCAGGCAAAAAAAGAAGTATCAGACCCGGTTCCAGCAGGAAGGGAGCAAGATCAGCTCCTTCACCGACCTGAAAGTCGGCGATTATGTGGTGCACATCAATCACGGCATCGGCCGGTACATGGGCATCGAGACGCTGGAGATCGCCGGCGGCCACCGCGATTATTTGAAGATCGAGTACGCAGGGGAAGACCGGTTATTTGTGCCCACCGATCAGATCAACCTGCTTCAGAAGTATATCGGCGTGGAGGATGCGCCTCCCAAAGTCAATAAGTTGGGCGGCAGCGACTGGCAAAAGGTCAAAAACAAGGTCAAAGAGTCCATCCGGGACATGGCCGAGCAATTGCTGGAGCTGTATGCCCAGCGCGAAGTGGCGCCGGGCCATTCGTTTCCCTCGGACACGGTATGGCAACACGAGTTCGAAGAAGCCTTTTTCTATGAAGAAACCCCGGATCAGTTGCGGGCGGTCGAGGAGATTAAACGGGACATGGAGCGGGAAAAACCCATGGACCGGTTATTATGCGGCGATGTCGGCTATGGCAAGACCGAAGTGGCGATGCGGGCCGCCTTCAAAGCCATGATGGGCGGCAAGCAGGTCGGAGTGCTCGTTCCCACCACGATCCTGGCTCAGCAGCATTTTCTGACGTTCCGGGAACGGTTCGCCGGTTTCCCCGTCAATATCCGGGTCTTGAGCCGCTTTCAGTCGCAGCGCGAACAGAATGAAACCATTGAGGGGCTGCTCAAGGGAGAAGTGGATCTGGTCATCGGCACGCACCGGCTCATCTCGTCGGACGTCCATTTCAAAGAGTTGGGGCTGCTCATTATCGATGAAGAACAGCGTTTCGGCGTCGCCCACAAGGAGAAACTGAAAGAACTGCGGAAAAACGTCGACGTGCTGACGTTAACCGCAACACCGATTCCGCGGACGTTGCATATGTCGTTGGTTGGGATCCGCGATATCAGCATCATCGAGACTCCCCCGATGGGCCGTTTTCCCATTCGTACCCATGTCCTGGAATACAATGAGACGGTGATTCGGGAGGCCCTCCAGCGCGAACTCGACCGGAAGGGTCAGGTCTATTTCGTTTACAACCGGGTCGAAACCATCGAGCGGATGGCGTCCTATCTTCAGAATTTACTGCCGAAAGCGCGGATTATCATTGCCCATGGCCAAATGAACGAAGATCAGCTGGAACGGGTGATGATGGACTTTTACGACAATCAGGCCGATATTCTGGTCTGCACCACCATCATCGAGACGGGGTTGGATATTCCCAATGTCAATACGTTGATCGTCTATGACGCCGACCGTTTTGGACTGGCACAGCTGTATCAGTTACGCGGCCGGGTGGGACGGTCCAACCGGATCGCCCATGCCTACTTCTGCTTTCGCAAGGATAAAACCCTCAGTGAAAATGCGGAAAAACGCTTATCCGCCATCCGGGAATTCACGGAGTTGGGATCGGGTTTCAAAATCGCCATGCGGGATCTGGAGATCCGCGGCGCCGGCAATTTACTCGGGCCGGAACAACATGGCCAAATCGCCGCAGTCGGCTTCGAACTTTACTGCCGGTTGCTGGAAGAGGCGATTCGTGAGAAAAAGGGCGAAATCGGACCGGAGTTGCCGGAACCGATGGTGGAAATTCCGGTGGACGCCTATATTCCGTCCCAGTATATTTCCGATAATAAACTGAAAGTGGATATGTATAAGAAAATCGCCAATGCTCAAACTCTGGAAGCGGTCGAGTCGTTGGCCGATGAACTCTTGGACCGTTTCGGAGAACCGCCGCAGCCCGTCCAGAATCTGATGCTGATCGCCCAATTGAAGGCGCTGGCCAAATTGCTCGGCTTCGCCTCGATCACCAAAGAACGGACCGAATTGGTTGGCAAGCTCCACGTGGGTCTCGGCGTCGATTATGAGAAGATCCTGGGCGTCCTGCAAAAGTACCGTTCCCACTTCCGCTACCAGCCGGGCCGGCCGCCCGTCTTCAAATGGCGCGCCAATCTGACCGATCCCGAATTGCTCACAATGACCGTCGATTCCCTAAAACGGCTTCAATGATAATTTGAGCTTATCGGAATGGAGCAACTCTTTCATGGCTTCCGGATGAATCGCCGCACCGGCCCGGTAAGCCGCTAATGCCGCAGCACGATCGCCTTGCAAAAGCTCGGCCCGGACGATCCGGTAATACACCCCATAATTCTCGGGGAAATACCGCAGGGCCTTCCGGTAGAAAAGGCTTGCCTTGCCAAACTCCAGCTTCTGAAAATAGAGGTATCCGAATAGATTATAGACTTGATACCGTTCCGGGAAAGAGCGGCTGAGGCTGTTCAACAGGTCCTCGGCAGCCCGAAAATGCTGCCTCGCCAGCGCGGCGTTGCGGGTGCGCGCCGCCGCCCGAATCAGCGCATAGACATACCGATAGCGGTATTGATAGCTCCAGGGAGCCAAGCGGAGCGTAGTCCGGAAATGATTGAAAGAACGGCTGAAATGACGATACCGGGAGCCAAAGAAGGCCTTCCGGTAATGCACATCGGAACGGTAAAAGTTGTGGGAAAGAAACGCCAGCCCGATGCAGAGCGCTAAAAATAACCATCCGGCGGTTCGTTTGGAGAGGGGTCCCGGCGGGATCGGGTCCGGAGCGGGGTAATAGTATCCTACTAATATTCCGGCGCTCATCCAGAAGAGATGGCTGTAATGGACCAGGGCATAGGCAAATTGGACAAAGACCAGATACCCGGCGATTAACGACCAGAGCGCCGCGATCCCTTCATGACCCTCCGGCATGGTCCGCAGAGGGCGGCGCGACATCATCAGGATCGGGACCAGCAATGCCAGATAGGACCCCAGACCCACCACTCCTTGCGTCGCCAGATAATGGAGCAATTCATTATGAACCTGCCGGATATCGCGGTCGGGGCCCCAATGCTTGACCGCTTCCTTGGATTCAAAACGGTGGAAAGAGTCTTGAAAGCTCCCCATCCCCGCGCCGGTCCATGGCGCATGCCGAAAAGCGAGCCAGGCCGATTTCCAGATCAGACCTCTGCCGCTGTCCTTTTGCTGGGAGAATGAATTCAAGCGCGAACTCAAATTATAATTCTTGTATGAGCTTGGTTTTAACACCGTCAATAACTGGCCGGCTACGATGCTCAAAAGAAAGATCACCAAAAGGCAATGGACAAAATATTGTTTTTGGGAATATAGTTTTCGCCACAGGCTCCATCCGAAAAGAATCACCCCGACGAGGATGATCGGCCAGAGTTGGGATTGGCGCAGCAGATTGATGCTCAATACGCCAAAACCGAGAATCAGGGACAGCCGCAGCCAGAACCCCCGCTCCTTGTAATAGGGGCGGCTCTGAAACGAAGCGAACCAGAGGAACGTAAAAGCCAAGCCCGCCCAGGCCGCACGCGAGAAAGTCAGGGATATGACCGCGGACTGCAGAAAACAACAGCCGAAAAAGAACCGGCGCCGTACCGGCGCTGTCTCCCGCAGAATCTTCCACCATAATAAAGGCTGAACCATCACCAAATACACACCGAGCGAGTTCGGATCCCCCAAAAGACTTTTGACCCGGGAAACGTCTTCCCGCGAAATCGGATCGCCCAGATAGTACTGGAAGATGCCGAAGAGGGAGACCAATAAAGCGGCAAAGATGACGGTTTCCTGAAAAGCATTTCGTTCCCGGTCAGTCCTTATCCACAGATACCCCGCAAAGAACAGGGCGACGAAGCCGAACTGAACCAGCAGCGATTCGGATTGGCCGTACGCTCCAAAGAGCCCCTCCGGGGGATAGGGGAGGCGGAACGTCTGGTAGATCTGGACCGTCAAAAAGATTCCGGCACCCGCCAGCATCGCCCGGGGCAGGCCCCGGAGTCCTTTGACGTAATAAAGGACGAAGGCCAGGATGAGTAATGATCCGCAAAGAAAAACCGCCATTTTGGGAGTGGCGAATTCGTCGAAACTATGGGTGGAATAAGCCAATGGCAGCAGCAGACAGAGCGCTAGCAGGAATTTGAGCGGCCAGGAGTATTTCAAATCCTCACCTCGTTTGATGCGTCAGGACCGACGAATGGAACGAACTGCTCCGGGAGGCATTATTCATAGTATAAGAAGCATGAGGGTTCATCAATCATTGAACCAGTGAACTTAGGAATTATTGGCTAGAGAATGAAAAACTCCTGCCCTGCATCTTTGTGGTATGGATAAAAAATTTTGGGGTACTATAGAAACACCAGCTGATAGCGGCGGCGGACTGCTCGAAAGTGGAAAAATGAATAATAAACTTGCTCAAGCTATATACTATCAATAAAAGCAGCAGCTGAAACTATCAAAAAGTCCACTCCGGGTCACACGGGTGGCAGGTCCTCTGATACCAAATTCAAACAAAGACATTTATTAAAAGGAGGGATAAGGGGATGAAAGCGACCGGAATTGTACGGCGGATCGATGATCTGGGCCGGGTGGTCATCCCCAAGGAAATCCGTAGAACCCTGCGGATACGAGAGGGCGACCCGTTAGAGATTTTCGTAGACCGGGAAGGGGAAGTTATCCTTAAGAAATACTCTCCCATCGGTGAGTTGGGCGATTTCGCGAAGGAATATGCCGATTCTCTTTACGAGTCGACCGGGCATATCGCCTGTATTGCGGACCGGGATATGGTAATTGCAGTCTCAGGCGCACCTAAGAAGGAATTTCTGGATAAACCCATCTCGAAAGCGGTTGAGAAGGCGATCGAAGACCGGAAAGTCGTGTTGATGCCCAAACCGGGCGAACACAAGTATTGTGAGGCATGCCCCGTCAAAGAGGAAGAAGGAAAGTGCAAATTTACCGCCCAGGTGATTGCGCCGATTATTGCCGAAGGAGACCCAATCGGGGCCGTTATTCTCTCCAGTAAAGAGCCGAATGTCGTCATGGGAGACTTGGAAGTGAAGATTGCCGAAACTGCGGCGGGGTTTCTAGCCAAACAAATGGAACAATAGTTTTCGCAAAAGCAAAAAGTGGGGGGTTACCACCACTTTTTTATTTTGCCTGTCTTTAAAAGCGTTGTGATAAACCCCGTCCGAAGGTCGGGGCGTTCACAAAAGCTCAGAAAAGCAAGTGATAAAGTCGTTTTTTCGTCCACTTTGAAAGAATGATGTCCGGACTGGAGACTTTATCACATGGCTTTTAAAACCGCAACCGGTAAATTGGGTGAGGGGTTTTCATAAGCTGAGGGAGATACCTCAGTTTTTTCTTTCGGGCAAGGACGGGATTTTACCGCCGCCCGGTATTCCGCAAAGCAGCCCGTCAATCGCCGGCCGGAGCGGCATTGTTATTCGAGGCTGGATTGTTGCCGCTGAGCGCGGAGATGAATGAGCTGATGAGCGCGGGATTAATCTTCAACGGAGTCTCGCCGCCCGAGTTATTGTTCGAAAGCATGTTCATTAACGACGGGACCAGATCGGCCAAGGTTTGCTCGGTACCTTTGGGCGCGATGCGCTTAAGCAGCGCGGCCATATCGAACCCGCCGGCGTCGGGATTGTCATCGCCCAGAGTCAAAAGGAAATTGATCATTTTTTGCCCCCGCGGGCTCAAAAAAGGCTTAGTGACCGAGAGATAGAGCAGATCGTTGGGTTGAAGAAAAGGATGGGCCGGCTTTTCCTGAACCGCCTCGTTCCGCTGGCTGTCTCGATTTTCATGAAAATCAGATGATCGGTGTCCCATATTCTAACCTCCTATTCACAATTAAGTATATGAAAAGCATGGCTTTTCTGGAACGGACCGGGCCAAAGGTTGGAAAAATAATCTGCGCGACAGGAGTCGGCCCCGCGGTTGCAGAAATTATTAAGGCGAACCATCACCAAAAATCGCTTGGAGCTATCCACGATCGATCGGGAACGACTGAAGATCGATCTTGAATCACTGAAGATCGATCGGGAACGACTGAAGATCGATCTTGAATCACTGAAGATCGATCGGGAATGACTGAAGATCGATCTTGAATCACTGAAGATCAATCGGGAACGGCTGAAGATCGATCTTGAATCACTGAAGATCGATCCGGAACGGCTGAAGATCGATCCGGACTCACCGAAGATCGATCGGGAGTGACCTAAGATCGATCTAGGCTCCCCGAAGATCGACCCGGAACGACCGAAGCGCGATCCCCGGTTCCGGAAGGGACGGGATGGGCGCGTGCCGCAGGTACGTTCGGGCTTGCGCATCGGTCCGCAAGGGTGGGACCGGCTGGGGTGAGTTAATAAAATTGCCAACTTCGGCCAAAATAGATAAGATGAAAAAAGGCCTGACATTTTCAAAAAAGGAGAATTCGGAATGACGGTTATCAAATTCGGGACTGACGGCTGGCGGGATCTGATGTACGATCGTTTCAACCTACCCAATGTCTGCCGGGTCGTACGGGCGATCGCCAAGTACACCAAGGAACATCAAGGCGCTGAGCGGGGGTTGGTCATCGGTTATGATGCCCGTTTCTTTTCCGACCTGTTTGCGAAAAAAGCGGCGCAGATCGCCGCCGCCGCAGGAATCAAAGTCTTTTTGGGCAGCCGGGATTTTCCCACCCCGGTCATCGCCCATGCCGTGAAACAGCATGGGGCGTTCGGAGCCATGATGTTCACGGCCAGCCACAACCCGCCGGAATATAACGGCATCAAATTCATACCGGAATACGCCGGACCGGCCTCACTGGAGATTACCCGGGAGATCGAAAACTGTCTGGAGTCGCTGCCCGAGAGTGCGGCGGCGGATGCCGCGATGGGAACCGGCCCGCTCGCGTCTGACCCAAGGATCCAGGTGATCGATCCGACCTCCGATTATCTGAAACAGCTCGGCGAGCTGGTGGATGTCCAGGCGATCCGCGAGGCTGGGCTCAGGGTGGTCGTCGATCCGATGTTTGCCACCGGCCGCGGCTTCATCCCGGGTTTATTAAGCGGTTGCCCGGTGGAGGAGATCCATGGCTGGCGGGATCCGCTCTTCGGCGGCTTCATGCCCGATCCGCAGGACCAGTTCCTCGCCGAGTTGAAGGCGAAAGTCAGTGCCGGGCCCCATGCCATTGGACTGGCCACCGACGGCGATGCCGACCGTTTTGGGATCATTGATTGCGACGGGACCTATCTCACGCCGAACCAGGTCATTCCGCTGCTGATGCTGCACCTGATCAGGAGCAGGGGCTATCGCGGCGTGGCGGCCCGCTCAGTGGCCACCACCCACATGATCGACCGGCTGGGCGAAGTCTACGGGGTGGAGACCATCGAAACCCCGGTGGGATTCAAATATATCGGCGAATTGATGCGCACCCGGCCGGTGATCATCGGCGGCGAGGAGAGCGGCGGCCTGAGCGTGCGCGGGCATATCCCGGAGAAAGACGGCATTCTGGCCGGCGCGCTGATGGCGGAGATGGTCGCCGTGACCCGGCAGCCGCTCCACGCGACGCTGCGTCAATTGTATGAGCAGGTCGGCCATTTTCTGACCCGGCGGCTCGATTTGCACCTGACCGAAGAGGCCAAGGGGACCATCCTCGAACGGTGCCGCACCGCGCCGCCGGAACGGATCGACGCTCTCGCCGTCCGGGAGGTCCGGACCCGCGACGGTTTCAAGTTTGTGCTGGAGGACGGCAGTTGGTTCCTGATCCGGCCCTCGGGCACCGAAGCGTTGATCCGGGTCTATTTTGAAGCCGGCTCGGCCCAGGCCCTGGACAACTTGAGCGGATCGGTCGGGTTGCTCTTGGAGCAGTGGGGGAAGCGGGTTGGCTGAGCATCGGGATTGGCCGGAGCAGCTGGCGGCGTTGCGCGCCCATTACAAACTGGTCACGGTGAATCTGACCGTGGCCGAGCAACCGCTGGAACTGGTGAAGGTGGAGAACATCGACGACCTGTTGGACCGGGTCTCCGAACCGGATCAGATTCCCTTCTGGGCGGAGCTGTGGCCGGCCTCGATCGGGTTGGCCCGCTATTTGTTGATGAACCGCGCCAAGGTGGCCGAGCTGCAAGTCTTGGAACTGGGTTGCGGCGTGGGCCTGGCCGGAATCGCCGCCAAGCTGGCCGGGGCGGAGGTGGTGCAGAGCGATTTTTGCCCGGACGCCTTGGAGTTCGCGAGGGTGAATTGCCTGCGCAACGGGGTTCCGGCCGGGGAGTTTCTGCTGGCAGACTGGCGCCGCTTTCCGGCGGAGGCCGGCCGGTTTGACCGGCTGATCGGCGCGGATATTCTCTATGAGAAGACGCTCCATGCCGACTTGTACCGGATCTTCCATCGCCATCTGCGGCCCGCTGGCGAAATTTGGCTGACCGATCCCGGCCGCGAGTGGGCCAAGCAATTCATTGCCGGCCTATCCCAGGAGTGGCGGGTTATTCAGACTGCGATTCCGGTGGTTTATGAGAATAAAACCTGTACCATTGATCTTTATCGCCTGAGCATGGCGGGGAACCAGACAGCGGATCGTTCGTTATAGATTATTGTCAACTTAGTGTTATTCGGAATGATGGTCAATCCTTTTTCAACTTTCGCTGTCTACCGTTCCGCGCCCCGCCCACCTCCCGGCATGTTCCGTTCGAGCCGCGGGGGCCGGGGAGCGGGCGGCGAAGCCCGACATGCTTTGCAGGAGGTCTAGATTGTGAATCAATATCGTTTTGACGCTCATGAGCGGCGGACCCCCTATATTTTAACTGCGGTCATCTCCGGGATCATCGGTGCGCTCCTGGTCATCTGGGCGGTGCGCTTCACCGGCCTGGGAACGGCCCTCGTCAATCCGCCCGCCGAACCGGCGCCGTCCCCCGCGCCGGCGGTGGAGAGCCAACCCCTGGCGCTGAACCAGTACGAGAAGACCACCATTGACGTGGTGAACCGGATCGGGCCCGCGGTGGTGATGATCACCACCAACACCGTGGTGGAGGATTTCGACTTTTTCACCGGACCCGAGGTGAAGAATATTCAGAGCCTGGGGTCGGGGGTCGTTTATCGCAAGGACGGGTACGTCCTGACCAACAACCACGTGGTCAACGGCCAGACCGGCATGGCCGACAAGATCATGGTGGTGCTCTCCAACGGCCGGTCCTATGCGGCCAAGATCGTCGGGGTCGATCCCCAAACCGACCTGGCGGTCCTCAAGATCAATGCCGAGAATCTGGCGGTGCCCAGCTGGGGGGATTCCGACCATGTCCAGGTCGGGCAGATCGCCATCGCCATCGGCAATCCGTTGGCCGAGAACCTGAAGAACACCGTGACCGTGGGCGTGGTCAGCGCCAAGGGCCGGACCCTGATCATGAGCGAGGATCAGGAGCTGCGAAATATGCTCCAGACCGACGCTTCGATCAACCCCGGCAATTCGGGCGGTCCCTTGCTGGATTCCAGCGGCAGTGTGATCGGCTTGAATACCGCCATCGCCGCCAATTCGCAGGGGATCGGCTTCTCGATTCCCAGCAATACCGTGCGGACGGTTGCCAATCAGTTGATCACCAAGGGCTATGTCACCCGGCCGGGGTTGGGCATCGCCTACGTACACTTCACCCCGGACAACGTAGCGGTGCTGGAATACCGGCTGCGCCAGCGGGTCCCGGTGAAAACCGGCCTGTTCATCGTCAAGGTGCTTGAGGGCAGCACCGCCGCCAAGGCCGGCTTGAGACCGGGCGATATCGTGGTCGCCGTCGACGGCCAGCCGGTGAAGGATCAGGATCTGATCCGGGAGGCGGTCGCCAGCCATCCGGTGGGAACCAAGCTCAAGGTGAAGTATTACCGGGGCTCCAAAGCCAGGGAGACCACGGTGAAGATCGGTGAGATGAAACGGTAATCATTCTAAAAAACATTCCCCAAGGGACTGCCGAAGCGGCGGTCCCTTTTTATTATGAAAATGTTAATCTTGCCATTCCATGGAAAGGGTTTGTTTTTTTCCGTCGAATGATATATAGAGGGAAGCATTTCAATTCCGGCGGTGATGGTTGTTGGGGCATTGAGGCATCCCCTAAATTACGGGTATCACGCACGGCGGAGCGGTATCGCGACTCCGCCAGGAGGAGAAAGTATATGCCGGCACAAGAGATTTTATTGTTGGGAAATCCACGGTTGTATGAAACAGCGGTTGCGGTGGTTGAAACGGAGCTGGAGGCGCTCCAGACGGTAGTCGCCGATTTGCACGACACCTTGATCGCGTTCCGTGAAAAATACCGGGTCGGCCGGGCCATCGCCGCGCCGCAGATTGGGGTGAAAAAGCGGTTAATTTACATGTTCATCGACACGCCGACGGTCTTCATCAATCCGGTGCTGGAGTGGAAGAGCCCGGAAACGATGGTGTTGTGGGATGATTGCATGAGTTTTCCGGAGATCCTGGTCAAGGTGGAGCGGCACCGCCGGATCCGGCTGCGATATAAAGATCTGGACTGGCAGGACCGGACCATGGAGTTGGAGGGCGACCTGGCCGAGCTGTTGCAGCATGAGTACGATCATCTGGACGGGATCCTGGCGGTGCAACGGGCGCTCGATCCGTATTCGATCGCCTTGACCAGCCAGAAAGCGTTGCTAACGGTTTAGCCGTGGCGGTCGGGAGGCGGACTGGCTGACCGGAAGGGAATAAAGCGAGAAAGCGGGGTCGCGGCCCCGCTGCTTTTTATTTGAGGGGCAGGCGGAAGCGGAACTCGGTGCCGTGCGCGTCGTCGCTGCTGAAACTGACCTGGCCGCCCAATAATCTCTCGCCCAACAGCTTCATGCTGTAGGTGCCGATGCCCCGCCCCGCTCCTTTGGTGGAATAGGAACGCTGGAAGATCTGCAATTGGGCTTCCCTGGACATGACCTGCGGATTTCGCACCCGGAACAGGATGGCGCCCTCGTCGAGGGTGTAGCCGATGGTGACGACATCCCCGGCCCGCGAAGCCTCGACGGCGTTTTTGGCCATGTTCTGAACGACCCGCCGCACCAAGGTCGGGTCGCTTTGAATGACGGTTTCCGGGGAATGGGGATCGAAACGGAGCGCGCAGGAAGTTCTGGGATCATTGCGAAAATGGTTGACCAGCTTGGTAAGCATTGCGTCCGCGGAGAAGGGCGCGACTTTTAAGGCCAGATCGCCGCTTTCGGCGGCGATCAGCTCCTTTTGGCTGACGATCTCCTCGATCAGCATCTCCATCCCCTGTTGGGCAATGCCGCAGATTTCCCTGATTTCCTCCGGATTTTCGGTGGTTTGCAGCAGCTCGATCAGGCCCCGGACGGCTCCCGAGGTATTGAGCAGATCGTGAAAGAAAACCCGCTCGAAGACCTGCTTGCGTTTCTCCTCACCGATGTCTTTGACCACGAATAAAGTATATTCCTGCTGCAAGTCGCCGATGGGCGAAGCGTAGATCTGCAGATCCAGCGAGGGATTGCCGGCGCGGTCCAAGGTCACATGGCATTCCTTGGATACGAGCGTCCGGGTGCGCTGGCTTTCGAGAATGGCCCGGACAGCGCCGCAGACGGAACAACACTCCGTGGTGCCGCACCCCCCGGAAGCCGGATCGGTATGAATACAGCGGAGCGCTTCGCCGAAGCGCAAGCCGATGACTTGGCCGGCGTCATGAATCCCCAGCGCTTCAAATAAGGAATGATTGGAGTAGATGATCTGCCGCTCCTTATTCAAGATGAGCACCACGTAAGGGAGCATGTTAAACAGGGCCGGAATCGGCGAGGCGTCGTTGATCCTGGTGGCCTGCTCGATGATCAGCTCGTCAGCCAGCCGTTCCGCCGGTGCGAATCGCGTGGGAATCAGAGGGTCCATGGGTATTACACTCCGCGAGAAGATTTTGGACTACATCCTCGGCCTTGGGCAGACTAGGGATGAAACGAGGTTCAATCAAAGGTAGAATGGCTAACGTTATTTTTATTATAAGCCGCTGGACCGGCAAAGGCAATAGCGCATCGGGCTTCGGGATGATAGGCAACCTGAATTCGCCGGTCAAATGCAACTTACCGGTTGGCCGGCTTGACGGGTTTAACCATCCCCGGCGCAACACCCTTTAGGATCGGCGGGAGGGGAGCTCCCGGTTTGCGAAAATTTTTAAGCCGCGCCCGATTTCCCTGGGAGCAGGTTCTTTCCATCCGATGCCCTCGTTTTCCAGCGGGTTGATGGTTGACAGCCCAGGGTTGATTCAGGGATAATTCTCTTCATAGAGACGAACGGAGACCGGGAGAACCCGGCGAAGCCCTCCGAACCGCTACAGGAGGGAAAAATATCACCAGCATGGATTCCAATTTCGATATTCCATCGCGATAGAGAGGCAAACATGCGCAACGGACCCGTTTTTACGGAGATTATTTTTACAGCGGTCGAGCCGGAAAGGGCATTTCGGACCGCCGATGAATGCCTGGTGACGATCCGGATCGTCGAAAGCCGGAAAGAAGCCGCGGCCTGGATTCATGAGTATGAAGTGAGCGGGGAATTCGGGAAGATTGAGAAGTTTCGGGGCCGAATCCGCAGCATTGAACCGGCGTAATTCGCTCGGGTCTTCAATTTGCTGGGATTGTAACCTAGCTTATGAAACGGCCACGCTTGCCGAAATCCAATCGGAGCCGCTAAAAAGTTGACAGGCATGCCAACCTCTCCGGGGAGAGTGCTCGGGATTCAGGATGGGGGCCGGGGATGCTTCCCGAAGGTTTGGGGAGGCATCCCCGGCCTTCGTCGATGCTTCCCGAAGGATCCGTCCTCTTTCCCCAAGGTTTCGTCTTGCATCTTCAAGCCTTGGTCCTTTATCCCGGAACCTTGGGGAAGGTTCCCGAAAGCTTCGGGATGCTAGGATGATCCTTCGGGAAGAAAGGATCAGAAGATCCTATGAAAGGATCATGGGATCCCTTACAAGGATGAAGACCATACCTAACACGGATGAAAGCATACCTTACAAGGAGCGAAAGATCCTTTGAAAGGATCGAGGCATCCCTAACACGGATCATCGCATCCCTTACAAGGACGAAGAATATCCTAGTTGGACCAAAGACCATACCTTACATGAGAAGGGATCGACTGATATATTAGGGGGCCGGGACGGAGGATGGAGGCGTGCTGGGACGGCTTTTGGAGAACCGGGAAGCAGGCCGGTTTATGATGGGAAAATGGTTGGCTCCGGAGCATGCATGATGGTTATTCTCTCTTTCGGAAAAGAGAGAGCGAGATGAGTTCAAAACCCCAAAACTACGGCAGGCATTACATGGATTTTTAGGATAGCGCCGATACTAGGTGGGAAGCAACTAAACCGGATTGCGAAGGTTGGATGGTATTGTTTTACGAGCACTCCCGGCTTTCGACCCCGCCCGATGATACCGTCATTTGGCGGTACATCACCTTTACCAAGTTTTGTTCGATGCTGAATGAACAGGCGCTCTTCTTTTGCAGGCTGGATAAGCTCCATGATAAATGGGAGGGGGTTTATCCCAAGGCCATGTTGGAATACTGGGCGAAAGTTTATCAGGATATCCCCGCCGGGGATGAAGGGGTCGCGCGTTTAAAAGAAATACTGATCCGGAAGATTATCCCGTCCCACTTCGTGAATTGCTGGTTCATGAGCGAGTACGAATCCGACGCAATGTGGCGGTTGTATTCCCGGAATTACGAGGGGATAGCCATCAAGTCCACCATCGGAAGGCTGAAGCGGTCCCTGGCCAAAACCCGGGAACGGATCTGGATCGGCCCGGTGGATTATATCGATTATGACCAGTGGCAACCGCCAAAAGGCGAAGCGCGAAAAGCTTTTTTATGGATGGAGCCGTTCTTCTGGAAACGGTTGAGCTTTCAACATGAGAATGAGCTGCGGGCTTTGGTGGGCCAAGCGAACCGGGAGAGCGGGGAAGCGGAGAACGGCCTGAATATCCAAGCGGATTTGAACGAGCTGACCGAGGCGGTTTATGTGTTTCCCGATTCGAAGGACTGGTTTTTGCAACTAGTCAAGACGATCGTGAGGAAATACGGTTATCGCGGCATAGCGGTGAAACGTTCGTCGCTGGGGGAGAGGCCGTGGGAGTGAAAAATCTTTGTATTCACAAAAATGCGTCATGAGGAACCTTACCTCAAGGCCACCTCGAGTTGTGTACCCGATGGGCTGGATAGGCTGATGCGAAGGGATGATCGGCCTGGAGGTACGGTTTTAATTTTTCTGAATTGTAACCCAATATCCACATCTTCTCCATACGCTAACCATGAAATGTACACATGCGAGGTATATAGTTTAGGTAATGAACCAATACTTTTTCATACCTCCTTATACCTCCTTTTTAACGCCCTTGCTCTTGGAAGTAAGGGCTTTATTTTTGTTGCAATCATCCGGAAAATGTTTTCAGTGAAATTTCTCAAAGCAAACATTTGATTAAACAATAATACCGAGCGTTTGAAAAGGAACGTGAAAACCTTGATATGCATGAGGGAAACTAGGGCGTCGCTTTTTTCGATCCGTTTTAACGTTAACTCTCTGTTATATAGTGCATCGCCAAAGCTCCATCCGGATATTCCAGCGAATTATAGGAAACAGAAGCTCACCATCACATACCCCAGTCTTTCATTAATTGACCATTGATTCGACTGTGAAAAGGGGACATTGGATTTTTTGATGCTATAAGCAAGCCGGATTGACGGGTAATGCCAGCGCAGCGAAATTAAGACCGGGCGCGATGAACTTGGTTTCTAATACGTATAGAAATATGTATAAGAAATATTGACACGTAGTTAAATACGTACTAGAATGAAAGCGTCAGGGGGTAAGTGATTGTGAAATCCTATTCATCTAGAGAAATTTTGCAGATACTAAACAATGATGGCTGGTATATTGTAAATGCCAGAGGAGATCACTACCAACTGAAACATCCAACTAAGCCCGGAAAAGTGACGGTGACCCATCCGGTCAAAGACTTACCGATTAAGATAGTGAAATCAATTTTCAAACAAGCGGGGCTAGATATAAACTAGCCCCGATAGACAGGAGGCCTAAAACGTGAAAGATAGATATTTTTTCCCTGCAATTTTTGATGTTGCCGACGACGGAATCTCAGTAGAATTCCCTGATTTACCGGGTTGTTTACCTTGTGGGAAAACTATCGAAGAAGCAGTGGCAAACGCTAAAGAGGCCATGGCGCTTCATCTATATGGAATGGAACAGGATGGTGACGATATCCCTGCTCCAACAGACGTGACCAAACTTCAATTCGATAAAAATCAATTTGTGGTCATGATTGAGGCTTGGATGGTTCCATTTCGAGATGAGATGCGGAATAAAGCCGTTAAGAAAACAGTCACCATCCCGCGTTGGCTTGATGATTTAGCGCAAGAAAACGAAGTAAATTTCTCGCATGTCTTGCAAGAGGCTTTAAAAAATTATTTGGGCGTAAATCAGCTGACAAACAAAAGAGGAATAAAATGATCTAAAAGAAAAGGGAGTGTCGCAAAACTGCCTAAGAGGTAGTAAACGACACTCCCTTTCGTCCTCTTCATTTCATCGCGGCGTTGCGGTGACTTTTACCCGGTGAAACGATCGTCGCTGGGGAGAGATCTTGTGAATTAATATGGGAAAATGAATATTTTTAAAATAGGTACTCCGTAAATGAAGAAGGAATTTTAATAGCCACAGAGAAAAATTAAGTCGAGTTCCTGTATATAAAATTGAAGTATCTATTCTATATTGACGAGTTAAAGAGTGGCAAGTTTAAGTATGCGGTTTATTTAATGAAGGCGGTGGAGGAGTACTAATTTTGAAAGATTATGAATTGAAGCAAAAATTAGATTCTTAAATTAATATTTACTGAAACGATTTTGTATGAAATGGACCGAAAATTATCTTGAAACATGCGAACCAGAAAAATATACGAAAAATATCATATTAATGTTATAACAGGAGAGCTAGAGTGATAATTACAATCGAAGGTTTAGATGGAGCTGGCAAATCAGTCCAGATAAATTTATTGAAGGACTATCTACGAAGCAAATCAATTCAATTTAAGTATGTTCATTTTCCCAGAATCGATTCACCGGTCTATGGCGAGTTAATCGCTAGTTTTTTAAGGGGCGAACTGGGAGAGCTCGATCCAAAGTTAATTGCATTGCTTTATGCCGGTGACAGGGACAATGCAAAAACAATGTTATTAGAATGGATAAAACAAGGGTATTTAGTGATTTTAGATAGATACGTTTACTCTAATATTGCGTTTCAGTGCGCTAAATTGCGTGATGAATTGGAAAAGCAAAATTTGAAAGAATGGATTCAAAATTTAGAGTATAATTATAACAAAATTCCAAAACCCGATCTGTCTTTATTTTTGCATGTCCCGTTTGAGTTTGTAGAAAACCAATTAAGAAAAAGCAGGCAAGGAAAGGATCGCGAATATCTTAATGGCAAGGAAGATATTCATGAAGTGAATCTGAATTTGCAAAAACAAGTTGAAAAGGAATACGTGAAGTTAACCCAGGAAAATGAAGATTTTCTTTTAATAAAATGTTCAAATGATATGAATGAGATGCTATTGCCAGCTCATATACATGGTAAGCTCATCGAGGTCCTTCAAGCAAAAGGGGTTATTGAGTGAAGAAAACGATTTTATGTTTTCCGAAGATATCTCTAGGACAGGAGCAACCAAACCAGATCCACAGGATTATATAAAATCGCTACATCCTGACGAAAGCTAAAATCATCTAATATACGTAATAAGATTGGGCTTTCGCTCCGGTACATGGACAGTTGCATCTCTCTTATACCCGAGCACCACCGAATCGTAGGGTTTGTAATCAACGGGTATTTTTAATTCCCTGCGCAATGCGGGGCCCTGGGGTGAGTCAAATGCCATCAGGACAAAGTAGATCCAGCACGACCCCAGCCCGATGGATTCCGCGGCCAGCAGTAAGTTCTGAGTGGCGGCGGCGCAATCCGCGTCGAGCGGCATCGGAGCCCGCTCGCTGCCGGAGACAATGATCAGCGTGGGCGCGCCATACAGACAATTGAAATGATCATTGTTACCCAGTTCCTTTAAAAATTCGATGGGCATTTGCCTGGCTGCTTCTTTGGCTGCCAGATTCAGCCGCTCGAGCAAGGCCCTGTTTTGGACGGCTGTAAAATGCCATGCCTGGTCCCCGGCGTTGGGAGCATACAACCCCGCTTCCAGCACCACCTGTAACTCCTCTTCCTTTATCTGCTCCTCTTGATAGCTTCGAATGCTCCTGCGCTGTTGAATGATTTTTAAAGTCTCATTGACGATCATCCAAATCATCTCCAGTTCAAAATTTTGGGAAGTACCCTTTGGCAACAGGGTCTGACCAGTATAGAAATTTTTTCCTCCGCTTCCAGCAATATAATTGTACCGCTATTCTTGAGCGCTGTCTTGTAGAGATTACATGGAGGAATCAAATATTTGCGAAACTCGGCCTATCCCAAGAGTGAGTATAGGCAAAAACCCCGGCGGCTACAAGATGAAAGGACTCTGCCCTGACCGGGATGAAATATTTAGCAAAATTCCAGCCATGAAACCGTCTAAGATGCTCATCCAATCCGCCTTTGGTCCCGGACTGAAAATTGCATTTTGCGATCGGTTGTGATATGATGAAACCGATCGCCAATTGAATATCGGTCCATGGAACACTAGGGGAGTCGGAGAGGCCGGCTGAGATTAAGAACCGCTGAGTTCTTTAACCCTTCAAACCTGATCTGGATCATACCAGCGAAGGGAAGTGATAGCGCCAGTCCCATATTGCGGGCACACGGAGCACAAATCTATCCTGGATTTGTGCTTTTCTTTTTATCGCCGGAGCGCGGCAAGCAAATAAAAGCGGAGGAAAAACGATATGACATATACCACGCAGATGGATGCGGCCAGGCAAGGACTGATCACCCGGGAGATGGAGCAGGTGGCCGCCAAGGAAGGGATCGTCGCGGCGACTATCCGGGACTGGGTCGCGGCGGGCCGGGTGGCGATCCCCGCCAACAAGCGGCACCGTTCGCTGGATGCCTGCGGCATCGGCACCGGGCTCCGCACCAAGATCAATGTAAATCTGGGAATCTCTAAGGATTGTTACGACATCGAGCAGGAAATGGCCAAGGTGCGGCGGGCGTTGGAACTTAGGGCCGACGCCATCATGGACCTGAGCTCCTTCGGCAAGACCGCCGAGTTCCGCGCCGGCCTGCTGGCCCTCTCCCCGGCCGCCGTGGGCACGGTGCCGATCTATGACGCCATCGGGTTTTATGACAAAGAGCTTCAGGAGATCCGGGCCGAGGAGTTTCTTGAGGTGGTCGAGCGGCACGCCGCCGACGGGGTCGATTTTATGACCATTCATGCCGGGCTGAACCGGGACATGGTGGAAAAGTTCAAGCGGAACCCGCGCCTGACCCATATCGTCTCGCGCGGCGGTTCGCTCCTTTACGCCTGGATGGAACTGAACGGGAGCGAGAATCCTTTTTACGAGCATTTCGATAAAATTCTGGAGATCTGCCGGGAATACGATGTCACGCTGAGTCTGGGCGACGCCTTGCGGCCCGGCTGCATCCAGGACGCGACCGACGCCTGCCAGATTCAGGAGCTGATCACGCTGGGGGAATTGACCCGGCGGGCCTGGGAGCGCAACGTCCAGGTGATGATCGAGGGACCAGGCCATATGAAGATCGATGAGATCGCCGCCAATGTCACCCTGCAGAAGCGGCTCTGCCACGGCGCGCCCTTCTATGTGCTGGGCCCGCTGGTGACCGATGTCGCGCCGGGATACGACCATATCACGTCGGCCATCGGCGGCGCCATCGCCGCGGCGGCCGGCGCCGACTTCCTCTGCTACGTGACGCCCGCCGAACATCTCCGCCTTCCCACCCTGGCCGATATGGAGGAAGGGATCATGGCCTCCCGGATCGCGGCCCATGCCGGCGACCTGGCCAAGGGGTTGCCGGGCGCCGCCGAATGGGACCGCCGGATGAGCCAGGCCCGGGTCGCTTTGGATTGGGAGTCCATGTTCGATCTGGCGCTGGATCCGGCCAAGGCCCGGCGCTACCGGGAAGAGTCCCGGCCGGAGCATGAGGACTCCTGCACCATGTGCGGCAAGATCTGCGCGATGCGGACCATGAATCAGCTATTAAAAGGCGGAGCTACGCTTTAAAAGCGTTGTGATAAACCCAGTCCGAAGGTCAGGGTGAACACAAAAGCTCAGAGAAGCAAGTGATAAAGTCGATTTTTAAACCTTTTACGGCTGAATCGGTTGAAAAGAGACTTTATCACATGGCTTCTAAAGCCGTTCCCCGGACCCGGTTCGCCGGAATTGCCCGCGGCCGCCGCCAGACCGGCAGCGGCCGCGAACATAGTAAATCAAGGTTTCGAATCGCCGGAGCGCTGTCGCTGAAGAAGGGCTATGGCTTGAGCACTTTCTGAAAATGCGCGATCATCTGCTGCTTCGTCTCCCGCTGGATCACCCGGCGGACCGGGGGAATCCGGAACAGCACCGTCATGAAGCCGTTGAAGAAGCGTTGGCCCCATTGCTGCTGCGGGAAGTCGTAGAAGCCGTGCCGTTTGAAGTAGCGATGGTCGCCCTGGAAGACGAAACGGAGCCTGCCCCAGATGGCGTCGCGGAAAATGACGGTGGCGGCGACGCCCCGGAAGGTCGCCGGCGGGACGTACTGCTGGTCCGCCAGGCGCACCAGGCGTTCGGCGAGGTCGGCCAGGAGGGCGTCGATCTCCGCTCCGGACCCGGCTTCGTCGGTGACCACCCCTGCCAGATTGGCCCTGTCATATTCCGCCGTGGAATGCAGGATCTCCGTCAGGTTCGGCAGCTGGCTGAGCGGCCCGGAGATAATGTAGGCGAACTGCTTGCCGGTGAAAAGGGGCTGGTGAGTCTTTTCGAAGCGGCGGTCGATAAACAGTTTCCAGCGGGAGGAGAAGTACCGGTCGACGATGGTGCCGGCGTAGACTACGATATCCGCCGCTTCCAACTTCTGGTAAGCCTGCCGCACATCGTCGCTGTCCCCGTAGACGCAGACATTGTCATAGCCGCAGCGGATGCAGCCCAGGCAACCGCCGTTGATCTTCAGCGTATCGAGCTGGAGCCGTTCCACCGGCTCGCTGAAACAGGATTCGAATTTTGCCAGCATCTTGCCGAGATTGGTGTCGCTCCCGGCGGCGTCGGCCACAATCACCACCCGGTGGCCGCGCAGCGCCACCCGCGGCCCGGCCTGGCTTGGGCCCGGAAGGTAGGCGGGCATCGCTGGCGGCAGCGGCTGGTAGCGCCGGGCGGTCGGCGCTTGGACCGCGATATCATGAAAGAAGCCGGCCGCGAAACAGTGAAACTGCTTTCGGAGCTCCTCCTTCAGTAGATCGTCCATCTCTGCCGCGAAATACCCGGTGTATTTCATCTCCAGATCATCACAGACCGCCTGGATGTAATTATGGGCGGTATGGTCGTAAAAATGGATCGAAGTGCTCAGTGCGGCGGCATATTTATGCCGGAAGGCGGCAGCCGCGCCGCGTTCCCGGATCAGTTCGATAAACCGTTTGTAATCGGCATGTACCAGAAAGATATAAAGCGGAAAGGCCCACAGCACTCCATCAGCGGCCGCCACCGCGGCGATGACCTCCTCAAACAGAGACGGTTCCTTCTCCAGTTGCCGGATCGACTGCGCGATGTGAAAGATCTTGAATTGATGCTCCGGAAAGGCTTTTTGAAGGTAACGGACATACTGCAGCGTGACGCTGATCTCCCCCTTGGGACTGCCGTTCAGCACGGTAATCTGCATCGGAACTCACTCCTTTTCGTAATCGGACCCGCGCCGGGTGAAACGGAGCGGGCCTCTTCTCATCAAACTCGGTCTTCCAAGCGTTCCAGGAAATCCTGATACCACTGGATCATGAAACGATAGAAATCCTTGCCAAACTGCTGGGTGGCGAATTCAAAAAAGTCGGCCTTATCCTTGATCAGCGGCTCCAGCCCTTCGGTCGCGGCCTGGGCGGCTTTCAAATCAGCCAGCAAGTTTTGGATCAGCTCCTTGACTTGTTCGATGGGGAGCAGACCGAAGAAAAAAAGGCGCAACAGATGTTCCAGCCCCCGGCGCGGCAGGGGGATCGGCCCGGAGAGCCACCGGAGGAAGACTGCTTTTCCGGCCTGGTTGATGGTATAAATCTTTTTAAACTTCCCGTTCTCCACCGTCTCGGCCGCCGTGATCAGGCCTTGGTCCTCCAGTTTTTTCAGAGCCGGATAGATGCTGCCGTAGCTGGCGTCAATGAAATAGCCGGTGCTCATCCCCATCATCTGCTTGATCTCATAGCCGCTCATGGCCTTTTTGAAGAGAAATCCCAATATCATGTTGTCGATCATCGGCATGGACTCCTTAGGTGAGATTTTTATATCTATATGATGTATATCACTTCGATATATAATATACCGATAAAGCTAAAATATGTCAACCCCAAAACGGGACCGCCGCCCTTTCTCTCCAAATTGCCGCATAACAACCGGCTGCCGCAGGGAATATTACAAAAAGGAATTGCCAAGAGAGGGTGGTTGCCATGAAAAATAAGTTCATCATTCCCGTGCTGTTTTTGGCCCTAGTCGCAGCCGGCGGATGGGGATATTCGCAATATCAAGCCAAGCGGCAATGGGAGATCAACGCCGAAAACCAGTACCAACGGGCTTTCGAAGAGCTGACCGCCCATGTGTCCAACATGGAGACGGAGATGTCCAAGGGGCTGGTGGCCGGTTCTTTCGTCCAATCGCTGCGCTCGCTCACCAATATCTGGCGCGAGGCCAACTCCAGCCAGGAAAACTTGGGCCAGCTGCCCCTGACCTCCGTCGAACTCTCGCGGACCAAAGCGGTCCTTGCCAAAGCCGGGGCGTTCTCCTTCGATACCGCGCAGAACCGGTTGACCCAAGGGACCGCCTTGAACGACGAGCAGTGGAAGATCCTGAAACAATTGCGCGATCAGACCCGGACCGTTTCGCGCCACCTGCTGCAGCTGCGGGACCAGTTTTATACGAATCGCGCTCAATGGCTGGAGGTCGACCGGATGGGAACCCTGGGAGCGGCCGGCATCCCCAGCGCCACCATGAACAATAACAAAGTCACCAAAGCCTTTATCATGCTGGAGGACGGCCTGCGCCGCTCGCCGGACATTCAGCTCCAGGGCAACAATCTGGACTTTACGCCCAAACCGACCGGCTTGACCGGCGCCAACATCAGCAGCAGAGACGCGGTGGTGACCACGCGGCGGGTCCTGGGACCGCAATGGAACAACGCCACCGTCCGGTATGAGCGGATTATCAAAGGCAATTTTCCCAGTTATATGATATCCGCCACGGACCGGCGCAATCCGAACCGTAACTGCCGGGTGAGCCTCAGCGTGAAAGGCGGCCATCTGGCTTGGTTGTTGTCGAACCGCGCCGTCAATGCCTCCAGGCTCTCGCTGGAGCATTGCGCTGCGCAAGCGGCGCAGTTTTTGGCCAGAAACGGCTATCCCGGCATGGAGAAGGTCAGCCAGCAGAGCAACGGCAACATCGCGCTCCTGACCATGGTCCCCCTCCGCCATCAGGTACTCTATTATCCGGAGATGGTCAAAGTCCAGGTCGCCCGGGATAATGGCGAGATCCTGGGGGTCGACGCCGTCGCCTACCTGACTTTCTATGAACCCGAAGCGGCGCAGCCGGTCCTGCTGCAAAAAACGGAATTGCAAATTCGGGACTTTATCAGTCCTCATCTGCAGTTGGAACGGATCCGCCGGGCCCAGGTACTGGACGAACAGTTCAACAAGGTGTTCTGCTATGAGGTGGCCGGCCGCCAGGAGAACGACCGTTATCTGCTCTACTACAACGCGCAGACCGGCAAGGAGGAGAAGATCCGCCGGGTGGACAGGAACGGCAACGAATTGATGTAGACCGCGCTTACCATGGCAAACATTCCGGCCGAGTCGGATCAAAATTCATTGACAGGGAAATGTCTGACAATGTATAATACAGATAAAATTTTGATCGCGATGAAGAGGACCAGTACGTTTGTTACCGTCTTCAGAGAGCCGGCGGCTGCTGCGAGCCGGCGCGGAACAGGCGGAATCCCCCTCGGAGCCATGGAATGAAATTACAGTAAGTTCCATCGGGCTAGCCCGTTAACGCTAAACCAAAGATTCCGTCCCCGGAAACGGTGATCCGGCGGAAAATAGGGTGGTACCACGGCCTTTCGTCCCTACATGACGAAAGGCCGTTTTTATTTATTCTCGATTGAACGTTGTCGTAAGGGGACCGGGCATCCCGTCCCGGCGCTGGCGGACCGAAGCGTTGGGCGGGAATGGGCGGTCTCTCCAATTTAAATTGAAAAGAAGAGGTGTCCAAGATGGCGAAGATTTTGATCAGTGACCCGATTACGCCGGCCGGTGTCGAACTGTTTAAAGAAGCCGGATTCGCGGTGGAGGTCAAAACCGATCACACCAAAGAGGAATTGCTGGCCAAGATCAAGGACTACGATGCGCTGATCGTGCGCAGCCAGACCAAGGTCACGGCGGAGATTATCGCGGCGGCCGATAACCTGAAAGTCATCGGCCGGGCCGGCGTCGGAGTCGACAATGTCGATGTCGAGGCCGCCACCAAAAAAGGGATCATCGTCCTGAACGCTCCCGATGGCAATACCCTTTCCACCGCCGAGCTGTCCGTGGCGATGCTGCTGGCGGTGGCCAGAAATGTCCCGCAAGGCCACGCCAGTCTGAAGAGCGGAGCCTGGGATCGCAAGAGCTTCACCGGAGTGGAGATTAACGGGAAAACCCTGGGCGTGGTGGGAATGGGCCGGATCGGCACCGAGGTGGCCAAACGGATGCTGGCGATGGGGATGACGGTTTTGGCGCACGATCCGTTCCTGACCGAGGAGCGGGCGGCGGCGCTCGGGGTCAAACTGGCCAGCCTGGAAGAGATTATCACCGAATCCGATTTTATCACGGTCCACACGCCGTTGACCGCCGAGACCAAGGGCCTCTTCGGCGCCGCCGAATTCGCCCGGATGAAGCAAGGAGTCCGCCTGGTCAACTGCGCCCGGGGCGGCATTTACGACGAGGCGGCGCTGGCCGCGGCGATCCGGAGCGGTCAGGTGGCCGGCGCGGCGCTGGATGTCTTCACCAGCGAACCCCCGGCGGACCGGACCCTGATCGAGCTACCTCAGGTCGTGGTCACCCCCCATCTGGGCGCCTCCACCCGGGAAGCCCAGGAGAACGTGGCCGTCGACGTGGCCCACGAAGTGATCAAGGTCTTGAAGGGCGAGAGCTTCAAGAATGCGGTCAACCTGCCGCCGCTTCGTCCCGAGGTCCGCAAGGCCCTGCAACCCTTCACCAATCTGGCCGAAGTCCTGGGCAAGATCGCCGCCCAGCTGGCGACGGAACGGATCGGCAAGATCGAAGTCAGCTATTGGGGCGAAGTTTCCAAAGTCGAAACCTCGTATCTGTCCTTATTGATTCTCAAGGGGATCCTCCAAGCCAGCCTCGGCGATGAGGTCAATCAGGTCAACGCCAAGTTCCTGGCCAAGGAACGCGGCCTCAAAGTGACCGAGTTCAAAGCGGAGGAATCGGCCGGCTACTCCAGTCTGATCAAGGTGGCGGTCGCGGGCGACCACGGAACCCACACCCTCACCGGAACGGTCATTGAGCATGAGGAGGCCCGGATCGTGGAGATCGAAGGCTACCGCGTGGACACCGTACCGTCGGAGCAGATGATTCTGATCGACCATACCGACCAACCCGGCGTCATCGGCGAGGTCGGAACCGTGCTCGGCCAGGCCGGAGTGAATATTGCCGCGATGCAGGTGGGCCGGAAACAACAGGGCGGCAAGGCCCTGATGGTGCTCAACGTGGACACGGCCGAAGCGCCGGAACTCCTTGCCAAGCTGGAAAAGGCCAAATCAGTCCAGAAAGCCCGGGCCATTATATTATAATAAACCGGTAACCGGCGGCCGGTGTCCCGCATAATATGGTTAGCAGACCCCGATGTGCGACGCAGCGGATTTTTCGGATAAGTTCCCGCCATACGGCGCGGTGGAGGCGCTGACGGTGCTACGTCAGGTAGGTGGAGAACGTGGCTCGCGCCGAGCGGCGAAGCAGGATCCGGGTTTCCGGCGTTGCGGGGTTGTTTAACGGAACGGAGGGCGAGCGGCATGCGGCAGCCGGAACAACCTAAAACCCTCCATCTGCTGATCAAAAGCCAATGGCTGGTCGATAGCATCACCAGCCTGGGAAGCGGTTATCTGATTCACCTCGTCTATCAAAACTCCGAGATTGCTCCGGATCTTTGCGCCGAGATCAAAGAAGGCCGTTTTCAGGAGGGGGTTTTAGGAGAGATTATTCATTTCAAGCCGGGCATGAAACGGCGGGTGGCGATGGTCGAAATCGATAAGGTGAATGATTTTCAGAACTTCATCCGTTTTGATCTTCGTATTCTAGAAGTCGTTCCGTTCCTCAGGGACGGGATCGGCGACGCCGACCAAGGCTACCTTTGTTATTATTACGGGAATCCGGGTTAACCGGATTCTTTTTATTGGGGAAGAGAGGAGCCCTTCGGCCGGTTTTGTTAACATTTGATGATATTTGTGATATTTGGGCGAAAATGTCAATAAAAATGTTGATTCTATATTATGAGTCGCCAAAACTTTTTTGGCGCGAAAATAGAAAATCTGATAAAATGATAAATAGCGTTCAGCTCCGTGATGAAAAGTAGGTCGCGCTGGATGGTTTACCGGCGCCCTGGCCGGCATATGGATGAGATGAAACAAGTGATGGGGAGCGACAGTCCCGGCTCATCCGCGCGTTCTATCCTATGTTGAAACTCCCGGATCCCGTACAAGCTTTCGAGAAACGCGAGCGCAAAATGGGGTCTGCTCTTATTATGAGGATTATCGGGGGTCCGGCAGCGGTCGCGCCGGTCATCGTAACCATTGCGAAACGTGATAAAGATCCGGCAGCGGGTCCGGGCTGGATCACCCGGCTGGCAGGAGGAGATTGGCATGACAACGACTCAGTTGGAAACCCCGCCGAAAAAACCGTTCATCGTGGCGGCGGGGATTTTGGTGGTACTGATGATCATCGGCTTTTTCTATTTTACCCGGGACGTCAAGGAGACGCGGCCGCCGGCCGTCGTCGCCAAAAAACCCATGACTCTGTTGTTGATCGGCATGGATATCAATGTCGGCGAGCCGAAGCCGGAGGAGACCCCGGCGTTGACCCGGACCGACACGCTGATCCTGGCGATTCTCGACCCGGTTGCCAAAAAGGCTTCCCTGGTCTCCATTCCCCGCGACAGTCTCGTAAATATTCCCGGTCATGGATTGGGCAGAATAAATGAGGCCAGCGTCCTGGGGGGAATTCCGTTGACGCGGCGGATGGTGACCCGGCTGACCGGCTGCCGGATCGATCATTACATGCAGGTTGGATTCGAGAGTTTTCAGCAGTTGGTCGATTTGGTCGGCGGCATTGAAGTCAATGTGGATAAAAAAATGCGGTATGCCGATGAATATGGCGTGTACAAAATCAAGCTGGATCCCGGCCCGCAAGTGCTCGACGGCGTCAAGGCCTTGCAATACGTGAGGTTCCGCCACGAGCCGCTGGGCGACATCGGCCGGGTGGAGCGGCAGCGCAAACTGTTGCTGGCGCTGTACACCAAGCTGAAACAACCGCTGAATATCGTCAAAATCCCGTCCATGCTCGGCATCGCCCGCAAATATATGCGGACCGACCTGAAGACCGGGCAGATGCTGGAACTGATTCAATTCGCGCGTAAATTGAATCCCGAAACGGATATCCGCAGTTATACCCTGCCGGGAAGCTTTTACGAGGCGTACTGGAAGCCCGATCGCGCCAAGGTCCGTGAACTGATGGCGGAGTTGAAACCGCAGCGGCCGGTACGTGCCGCGCCGGTCCTTTCTCAGCAGTAAACCTGCACCCGGCCGGGGACCGTGGCGCAAACGTCAAAATTCGAACAGATATCGGGGGAATGAAAGTGCAAGCGGATGTAACATTAGCCCTCCCGCAACTCAGCGGAAATACGGAGATTAACAATAAAATTACGGTGGTCATCGATGCCTTGCGGGCTACCAGCACCATCGTGACCGCGCTCCATCACCAGGCGATCGAAGTGATCCCAGTGGTCGAGCCGGCGGAAGCCGTCGAATTGGCCAAGAATATCGGAGCCCAGGAGTGTATCACCGGCGGCGAACGGCGCGGCCTGCGGATCGACGGCTTCGAATTGGGCAATTCGCCGCTGGAATATACCGAGGAACGGATCGCCGGCAAAAAGATCATCCTGTCGACCACCAACGGGACCAAAGCGATTAAGCTGGCGTCCCAAGGCGCGGCGGAGGTGCTGATCGGGAGCTTCCTCAATGTCCAGGCCGTCATCGAGTATCTGAGCCAGGCCGGCCGGGATCTGGTGATCGCCTGCGCCGGCCGGGGCAATTGGGGCTTGAGCCTGGAGGATCTGGCCTGCGCCGGCTGGATTATCCGCGGCTTGATCGACGCCGGGCTCGAGCCGGGTTTGACCGATGCGGCCAAGACCGCGCTCTATGCGCAGCGCGAGGCCAGATCCATCGGCCTGGAGAAGTTCTTCCGCCAGACCGACAACGGCCGCAACCTGATCGAGGTCGGCCTGGAGCAGGATCTGGCCGCCTGTGCCGACCTCAACAGCATGCCGCTCCTGCCGCGCTATTCCAACGGCCGGGTGGCCGTGGAATAATCCGGCGCAGATTGATTCGAAAAGTCATGGCCCCGGGCCATGGCTTTTTTGTTAGGTCCCCGCCAGGGTCGGAACGGCGCGGCGAATTCGCCGGTATTGACAAAAGGCGCGGTGCGTTGTAAACTGCAGTAATACCTTTTTTTACCTGGAGGAAGTCATGGCGCTGGAACAGCATCGCGAGTTTGTAAACCGGGCGATCGACCGCTTTCAGCGAGACCCGCGCATCATGGGCATTGCCGCCGGAGGTTCATGGATCACCCAGTCGATGGATGAGTTTTCCGATATCGATCTAGTCATCGCCGTGGCCCCGGAATACGAGGCGGAAGTCTCGCGGGAGCGGCTGACAATGGCGGAGCAGCTGGGGAAAGTGTTGGCGGCTTTCACTGGCGAGCACGTCGGAGAGCCCCGCCTCCTGATCTGCTTGTACGGTCCGCCGCTGCTCCATGTCGACTTAAAATTTGTGGGCTTGCAGGACCTGGCCCACCGGGTGGAAGACCCGGTCATCCTTTGGCAGCGGGACGAAGCCCTTGCTACGGCGTTGGCCGGGGGCGAACCGCGCTATCCCCAGCCGGACCGGCAATGGATCGAGGACCGTTTTTGGGTCTGGGTCCATTACATTACCGTGAAGATCGGGCGGGGGGAGCTATTCGAAGCCATCGAAATGCTGTCTTATTTGCGCCAGACCGTCCTGGGCCCGCTGGCGCTGCTGGGCCGGGGCAAGCTGCCGCGGGGTGTGCGCTATCTGGAACGGGACGCTCCGGCCGAAGCGGCGCAGCTGCAACGGACGATTGCCGCTCATAACCCGCTGGATTGCGCGCTGGCTTTGCAGGAAGCCATTGCCCTCTATCGACAGCTGCGGGAACATACCCCCGGATTGGTCCTGCGCCGGGAGGCCGAAGAACAGGTCCGGCTCTATCTCGACAGCATCATGGAGCGGCTGAAGCATGGCCTGTAGACCATGGCAAACGGCATCACCGCCGTTTACGGGTTGAAACTTCATGATTGCCGGCTTGAGCCGAAGACGCATCCGCTGCTGCCGGGCCGGCAGGGTCCCTCGCCGGGGCTGCCGAGCCTGCCGCAAGGGTTGCAAAGGATTCCGCGGTTCCGGCGCGGGGTCGGGCAGGGGTTGCGGGAGGTTGAGCAGTAGTTGCGCGACAAAGAGCGGAACCGGCGGAGTCTTCCGCCGGCCTGGCGGACGGTCCGGCGGATGGTCCGGCCGCTTCCGCCGGAGTGGCAACCGGTCCGGCAGGCCGGCTCAAAAACAAAACCCGTCCGGCAGATTCTCCGGACGGGTTGAATTTCATATGCCACGACATGAATCCATAGGGTATATGATTTGCGAAAATAACGAACGCTCCACCGTTTTTTCGCAAATCATGTGATTCAAATCATGTCGTTGCATCGATAGGACGGCCCGCGAGGCCGGTCAGTTGGTCAAGGCTTGCAGGGGGGCGGGAATATGCCCGCCGCGCCCGATGAACTTGGCCGGGCTGAACTTGGAGACCGCCATGATCGGCGCCGAGCCGAGCAGGCCGCCGAAGTTGACCTCGTCGCCGATGACTTTGCCGGGGACGGGGATGATCCGGACGGCCGTGGTCTTGCTGTTGATCATGCCGATGGCCATCTCGTCGGCGATGATGCCGGAGATGGTGGCGGCGGAGGTGTCGCCGGGCACGGCGATCATGTCCAGGCCCACCGAGCAGACGCAGGTCATGGCCTCCAGCTTCTCGATGGAGAGCGCGCCGGCCTTGACCGCCTCGATCATGCCGGCGTCCTCGCTGACCGGAATGAAGGCGCCGCTCAAGCCGCCGATGGCCGAGGAGGCCATGGAACCGCCTTTTTTGACGGCGTCATTCAAGATCGCCAGGGCGGCGGTGGTCCCCGGCCCGCCGCAGCGCTCCAGGCCCATCGCTTCCAGAATATTGGCCACGCTGTCGCCGATGGCCGGGGTCGGCGCGAGCGAGAGGTCGATGATCCCGAAAGGCACGCCCAGGGCGGCCGAGACTTTTCTGCCGATCAACTCGCCGACCCGGGTGATCTTAAAGGCGACCCGCTTGATCTCCTCCGCCAATTCGCGGAGATCGCAATCGGGGATCCGTTCCACCGCCGCCTTAACCACTCCGGGACCGCTGATGCCGATGTTGATGGTGGCTTCCGGCTCGCCCACGCCATGAAAAGCGCCGGCCATGAAGGGGTTATCCTCCGGGGCATTGGCGAAGACCACCAGTTTGGCGCAGGCGATGGCGTCCCGCTCCCGGGTCAGTTCGGCCGCTTCCTTGATGACCCGGCCCAGCTTGATAATGGCGTCCATATTGATCCCGGCCTTGGTGGTGGCCACATTGACCGAGGCGCAGACTTTGTTGGTGCTCGACAGGGCTTCCGGCAGCGAATCGATCAGCCGCAAGTCGCCGGGGGTTGCCCCCTTGTGGACCAGCGCGGAATAACCGCCGATGAAATCGACGCCCAGTTCCTCGGCGAGCCCGTCGAGGGTGCGGGCGATCTCCGCGATCGGGCCCGCGGCGCCTTGCGCCACCAGCGCGATCGGGGTCACCGAGATCCGCTTGTTGATGATCGGCACGCCGTAGGTCCGTTCCATCAGTTGGGCGGTAGCCACGAGATCGGCGGCCAGCCGCCGGACCTTGGCGGCAATCTTGGCCGAGGTGGCCGCGACGTCCGGCCCGGCGCAGTCCAGCAGGTTGATCCCCATGGTCACGGTGCGGATGTCAAAATGGTAATTCTCGATCATCGAGATGGTCTCGAGAATCTCCTGGGGGGTATAGGGCATTGTCCATCACTCCAAATTTTCGCTGTCGCCATTCAGCGCCCGGAAAGGGAGCGAAATGGCGGCCGATTTTGCTTGCTTGGCCGCATGAGAACCTGCCGCGTCGGGCAGGGACCGGCCGTGAGAAGGTGCGAAGGTTCAGATCCGGTGCATGTAACGGAAGATATCTTCGTGTTGGATCACGATGCGTACGCCCAAGCTTGCCCCGGCCGCCTGCAGGGTCTCCTGGAGCGCGATCAGGTCTTGCTTGGCCTGGGAGATGTCGACCATCAGGATCATGGCGAAGATGCCCTGCATGATCGTTTGGCTGATGTCGACGATGTTGACGCCGTTATCGGCGAGGATCTTGGAGACGCCGGCGACGATGCCCACCCGGTCCTGGCCCATGACGGTGATCACCGCATGCTCAGTTTCATTCACTCTTTATCACCTCGGTAATGAAAATGCCTTGATTAACAGGCGTGTTTTACGGAATGGCAGGGAAAGTCACGATGAACCGCGCTGTCCGAACGACGCGCGCCGAATTGCCGAATTTTAGAGACGCAATGCGTGAAGATATGCTGGAAAGTATTCGCGATTCTTTTCATGAATCCTGCAGTGGCCAGGTTAAGCATTGGTTAATCGCCCGGCGCCGCAGCGCCGAAAAAGTTGGGAATTTCTCGTTTCATTTCACGTTTCAATAAGTGTTGGCGGGGGACGGCTTTGCCCGGCCGCCCCTAACGGGAAGACCGCTCATCCGTCTCGAATAATCGCGTGGCGTATAGTATAATAGTCTGAAGGTACGATTGAAATCGGTTCCAAAGGAGTGACCCGCATGGAATACCAGTTCCAGGCCGAGCTGAGCCCGGAGGCGTTGTTATTCGTCGCCGCAGACGGGACGAAAATGATCTTCGACCGGATTCCGTTTGTGATGCCGCCCAAGGAGAATATGCGCTTCGAACTGATCCGGGAGTTGAAAGAAGTGATCCATGAACCTTTCGCCGGAACGGACCCGGCATTCATCCGCTATGCCGGAGTCGAAAAGCACCAGGGCGATCTGTTTCTGGTCCGGCCGGCGCTGCCCGAGGATCCGCTGCCGCGGTTCCGGACCGAGGATCTGGAAACGGCCTGCCAGGCGTTGCTGAAAATAGCGCGGCTGGTCGGAGCGTATCAACAGGACGGCCGCTTCTTTGAAGACTTGAGTCCGGGCATGGTCCGGAGCGACGCCTCCGGAGCGGTCTACCTGCTCGATCCGCCCGTCTTGCATTTTCTGGGCAAATCGCTGCCCGAGGAGTATCATGGGGTTCCGGCGCCGGAGCAGATTCTGGGGCGCCCGGCCACTGACCGGACCGCCAGTTTCGCCTGGGGAGTGCTGGCCTACGGGCTGCTGACCGGGGCCGATCCTTTTCAGGCGGCCAATGCCGAGGAACGGTTGGATAAGATCGTCCGGGCCAGCGTATTGCCGCTGCGCGACCGGCGGCCGGAGATCAGTCCCGCCCTGAATCAACTGGTATCGCAAGCCTTGGAGGCCGATCCGGCGCGGCGCTTATCCCTGGAGGCCATCGCCTCCCGGCTGGCCGGCCTGATCGAAGGCCGGGCGCTCCGGAGCGACGCTGAGGAGGCCCGCCAGTATCAGACGCAGAGCAATGCCAACCGGCAGCGCTTCGAGACCCGGGAGAAGTGGCACCGTTGGATGAAAAAATACGGGATGGCGACCGGAATCGGCCTGGTCATTCTGGTGGCGCTGGCGTTGCTCTTCCGGCCCCAGGGCATGCAGGTGTTGAACCCCAAGACCCCGCCCCTGAAAGTGGTGCGTTACTATTTTCAAGGCGTGAGCAAGATCGACGTCTCCCTGGTGGACGAGACCATCTACCGGGCCAAAAACAGTTTCGCGGACATGGTCACCAATCTCCATGTGATGAACAAGGCCCAACAGGGATACTCTCTGACCACCAAGGATAACGCGACCGTTTCTTTTGAGGGCCTGACGGTGCGGGAGATCTCCCGCTCGCCGGAGCAAGCGGTGTATGAAGCCCAATACACGTTGAAAATGGCCCTGCCGACGCAGATCCAGTATCTGACCCGCAAGGATCGGATGACGTTGCGGCCGGTCAAGCGGATCTGGCGGATCACCGATATTCGGGTCCTCTCCAAGTCCGAACGGCGGGAGAAGGTGACCCCGGCACCGGCGCCGGCGAGTCCGGGCCCGGCGGGGTTGCCGTCTCCGTCCCCCGCTCCCGCCGGATCGAAGCCCTGAAGCTACCCGTCCGGGGCGCGCCGGCCGCGGCACGCCCCGTCCACTGTCACTCTCCGCGCATCATCATTGACACCCTCCCCGTGCTTTCTGCATACAGTACCTAATAGTAGAAAGCACGGGGAGGTAATTTTCGTTTTGGAAGTACAGGTTAGAACGGTGCGGCATCAGACCGACGTCCTGATCATCGGCGGCGGCACCGCCGGCTGCCTGGCGGCGGCCACCGTAAAGGAACTCAACCCGACCTTGCGGGTGATGATCATGGAGAAGGCCCATATCGAACGCAGCGGCTGCCTGGCCGCTGGGATGAACGCCATCAACGCTTACCTTAATCCCGGCGAAACGCCGGAATCATTCACCCAATATGTCCGCTATGACGCCATGGGTTTGCTCCGCGAAGATCTGGTCTACTCGGGCGCTCAGGAGCTGAACGCCGCGGTCCAAAAGGTGGAAAGCTGGGGGCTGCCGGTCCAGAAGGACGAGAGCGGCCGCTACCAGCCGCGGGGCCGCTGGAATATCCGGATCAACGGCGAATCGCTCAAACCGATCCTGGCGGCGGCGGTCCGGGAGGCCGGAGTCCAGGTGCTGAACCGGGTGAACGCCGTCGATTTCCTGATCGATGAGGGCCGGGTGGTCGGAGCGGCCGGGGTCGGAGTCCGGGACGGGCAATTCCACTGGGTCACGGCCAAGGCGGTGCTTTGTTGCACCGGCGGGGCGGCCGGTCTTTACCGCCCCAACAATCCCGGCCGGGCGGCGCACAAGATGTGGTACCCGCCCTTTAACACCGGGGGCGGGTATGCCATGGGGATCCGGGCCGGAGCCGAATTCACCGGATTTGAGATGCGTTTTATCGCCCTGCGCACCAAGGATCTGATCTGCCCCACCGGGACGCTGGCCCTGGGATTCGGGGCCAAACAGCGGAACGCGCTCGGTGAGGAATTTATGAAGCTGCGCTTCAAACATCAGGGCGGCGAAGGGGCGCCGACCTGCCTCCGGGTCTATGGTCCGGTGCAGGAGCAGAAAGCGGGGCGCGGTCCTTGTTATCTCGATACCCGCCATCTCGACGCCGATCAGGTCCGCAAACTGAAAGCCGCCTATCTCGACATGTATCCGGGGATCGTTCTGCAATGGGCGGCCAATGAATTCAATCCGGCCGAGACGCCGGTGGAGATCTGCGGCACCGAGCCGTACATCATGGGCGGCCATTGCCAGGCCGGCTACTGGATCGACCGCGAGCGCCGCACCACCCTGCCCGGACTGTATGCCGCCGGGGACGTGGCCGGCGGCTATCCCTACAAGTTCGTCAGCGGTTGTTGGGCCGAGGGGATCATCGCCGCCCGGGCCATTGTCGAAGACCTCCAGCAGGCCGATGAGCCGGAGCTGGATGAGATGGCCCTGCCGGGGCTGATCGAGCGTTCCTACCGGCCGTTGGCCCGGTTCCGGGACGGCGCCGAGGGAGTCGGCCCGGCCGAGGCCGAGGAGCGGCTGCAGAAGATCATGGATGAGTACGCCGGCGGGATTAGCACCTTCTATGAGATTCACGAGGCCGGCCTGGATGAGGCCGGGCGGCAGCTGGCGCGGTTGGAACGGCAGCTCCAGTATTTGGTGGCCGCCGACTATCATGAGCTGTTGGCCTGCCAGGAAGTGATCGACCGGGTGGCGGTGGCCCGGCAAGTGGTGGAGCATCTCGCCTACCGCAAGGAGACCCGGTGGCCGGGGTTTCAGACCCGGACCGACTATCCGGAGCGGGACGATTTCAACTGGCTGAAGTTCGTCAATTCGGTGAAGGATCCGGAGAGCGGCGCCATCCGGATGCTGGAGCGGCCCTACGTGCGGTTGATACCGGGGGAGCGGTATCTGCCGCGGTAGGTGCGGCGTGGCGCCGGCTCAAAGAGCCAAAACGAGGCGGGAGCAATCCCGCCTCGTTTTGATCCGCCGCAGGGGTCAACCCTGGGCCGCCGCCAGCGCCGGGAGATCCTCCTCCGTCCAATCCACCGGGCAGTCCACCAGCGCCGGCCCGGAGGCGGCCAGCGCTTCGCCCAGAATTTCCTCCAGCCGTTCCGGGATGTTGATGCGAAAACCTTTGGCGCCGTAAGCCTCGGCCAGTTTGACGAAGTCGGGCTGGCTCTCCGGGGCGAGCCCTTGCGGCCGGTCGGGCCGGGGGTTGCGCCGGTTCAAAATGAGGGCCTTCACCGGCAATTGGTTGGCGACCAGCGTCGCCAGCTCCTGAAGGCACATCTGGACTCCGGCGGCGTTGACGACCGCGACCACCGGGCGGCCGGGGTTGCCGGCCTGCGCTCCCACGGCCGCGGGAAAAGCGAATCCCACGGTGCCGAGCCCGCCGGCGGCGATAAAGGTCCGCGGCTCGCGGAACGGATAAAAACGCGCCGTCCAGATGGCGGGCTGCTCGGCTTCGCTGCAGATGAACACCCCTCCTCCGGTGATCCGGCCCAGTGCGGCCATGACGGCCCGGGGCTGAAGGCCGGCGGCGGAGGAGAGCGGGACGGAAGTGGCTTTCCGGGCGGCGATCTCCGCCAGCCATTCGGGGCGCCCGGCAGGTTTCAGGCGCTCCAGCAGCATGCTCAATACCGCCTTGGCGTCCCCGGCCAGCGAGATCCGGGAGCTCCGGTTTTGCTCCAGTTCCGCCGGATCGATATCGATCGAAATCAGCCGGGCTTGGGGCGCGAAAACGGCCGGATGGGGAGTGACCCGGTCGGCGGAGCGCACTCCGACTGCAATGAACAGATCAGCCTGGTTCACCGCCCAACGGCCGGCGGCGGTGCCGTTGGCTCCCAACAGTCCCAGGGAGAGCGGGTGTCCGGCGGGGAAAGCGGTCAGTCCCATCAGAGTGGCGGCGACGGGAATCGCCAGCGTTTCGGCCAGTTGCCGCAAGGCGGGAGCGGCGCCGGAGGAGATGACGCCGCCGCCGGCGCAGAGCACCGGCCGCCTGGCTGCGGCAATGGCGGCCGCCGCTTCGTTGATCGGGCCGGGCCGCGGTCCGAGCCGGGCTTGATAGCCCGGCAGGTGAACGGCATCCGGATATTCCGCCTGATCCTGCATCTGGGTCACGTCCTTGGTCAGGTCGATCAGGACCGGTCCGGGCCGTCCGGTACGGGCGATATAAAAAGCCTCTTTCACCGCGCGCGGCAGGTCGGCCAGCCGGGTGACGAGTTCGTTGTGCTTGGTGATGGGAAGGGTCATGCCGCGGATATCGGCTTCCTGGAACGAGTCGCGCCCCAGCAGAAAGCTGGAGACCTGGCCGGAGATGATCACCAGCGGGATCGAATCCTGATAGGCGGTAGCGATCCCGGTGATCAGGTTGGTCGCCCCGGGTCCGGAAGTGGCCAGGCAGACGCCGGTCTTCCCGGTACTGCGGGCATAACCGTCGGCGGCGTGGATCGCGCCCTGTTCGTGCCGGACCAGGATGTTGCGGATCGTGGGATGCCCGTAAAGCGCGTCATAGATGTGGATCACCGCGCTGCCCGGGTACCCGAAAAGCAGCTCCACGCCTTCCCGGGCAAGGCAGTCGAGCAATATTTCAGCGCCGGAACGATTCAAGAGAATCACCTCGTTTGGAATTTATATACAATATAGTTCAAATATTTAAATATGTCAATCATATTTTAAAACTATTGATATTAAAGGGTTTGTAAGTACATATATAATATAAATCCTTTAATGACGTTGATTTGAAAAGTTGGATATCGACAACATACTGATATTAAGCATATTTTACTCATTTACTAATGAGTAAATAGAAATAATAATTATCAATTCGATGTTAAAAGTTGTTGCAATGGTAAGGGTTATCAATAGTATATATTGATAATACCCGCTATTACTGAATTACACAGTATCGCTTTGATATATCTCAATCATTATAACTTCTCGTAAATCTAATATAAAATATTACTCGGCCTTCTTGAAGAATGGATAGCCGCATTTTTTCCGGAGCGTGAGGAAGGTTTAGGGGAATTGGTGCCGCCCCGCGCCGGAGCAGGGGATGGGGAGAAACCGGTCAGGCGCGGTTTTGGTCCGGTTGGGAGAGGCTCCGGCCTCCAAGGATATGCGGCGGTCCGGTTTCCCGAAGCCGCGGGGATGCATCCCCGGGATTCCGTCTTGGTTCCCGAAAGATTCGTCCTCTTTCCCGGAGGCTTGGGGAAGCATCCCGAAGCTTTGGTCCTTTATCCCGGAACCTTGGGGAAGGTTCCCGAAGGCTTCGGGATGGTAGGATGATCCTTCGGGAAGAAAGGATCAAAGGATCCGCTGAAAGGATCAAGGGATCCCTTACAAGGATGAAAACCATCCCTGACACGGATGGAGGCATACCTTACAAGGATCGCAGGATCCCTTGAAAGGATCGAGGCATCCCTAACACGGATTCGAGCATCCCTTACAAGGATGAAGAATATCCTAGTTGGACCAAAGACCATACCTGACACGAGCGAGGATCGGCTGATATATTAGAGGATCGGGACGGGAGACGGAGGCGTTGCTCCCGGCGGGAGGAGCGGCGGGGCAGATGGACCGGCGCTTGGCACAACATCGGGGATAGTGCGAAAAGCCGAATTCTTCCGCCGGCGATCCGGAGTGATCCACATATTTTATCCATTGGATCCGGATACTATATTTGGGTGAAGCTCCATGTATAAAAGCTGGCGCAAGAACAAACCGGTTCCATCGGGCCAATCTCCGCAAAGCGATGCCGTATTTCAGTTGTCCGACTCCCTCGAATCCAATGAGGCGCTCTTCCGCCGGTTGTTTAAAAACGACGATACCGTGATTTACCGGCGTTTTAGCAACCCGGCCGATGCCGACCTGGAATACTGCGCCGTTTTCGTGGACGGAATGGTTAATCCGGAGATTATCAATGAACACATTATCGGGCCGATCCTCCACGATGTCCAACCCAAAAAAGCCGGGCGGCGCCCGGTGGATATCTTGCAAACCCAGGTCATTCAGGCCGATGAGGTGCAAAAGACGGCCGATGTGAAGCGCCTGACGGAAGCTCTCCACAATGGCGATACGGTTCTGCTCTGCGCGGGCGAGACGGAAGCGTTGATCATAAGCTCCAAAGGCTGGCCAACCCGGGCTATCAGCGAGCCGGAAAGCGAGAAGACGCTGCGCGGCCCCAAGGAAGGATTCACGGAATCGCTGATGATGAACTTGTCCATGGTGAGACGGCGACTCCATACTGATCGGCTGAAATTCTCCATGAAAGTTTTGGGCGCCCGTTCCCGGACCAAGGCCTGTATCTGTTATATCGAAGGCTTGGCCAGTCCGGCGATTCTGGCGGAATTGGAAAAACGGCTGGATCAAATCAAGCTCGACGGCATACTGGGCACGGGCTATCTCGTCGAATTCATTAAAGATGCGCCGCTTTCGCCGTTTAAAACCATCGGGAACACGGAACGGCCGGATGTGGTGGCTGCGAAACTATTGGAAGGCAGGGTGGCCCTGATTCTGGACGGAAGCCCGGTGGCGATCACTTTGCCGCATGTTTTCGTCGAGTATTTTCAGTCCAACGACGATTATTATATCAATTTCTATTTCTCCTCGATCAACCGGATGATCCGGATCGCCTCTTTTCTCTTCGCGATCAGTGTTCCTGCCATTTACCTGGCTCTGACAACTTTTCATGAGGAGATACTCCCCACTCCCTTGCTGCTCAGCATCTCGGCAGCCCGGCAAGGAGTCGCTTTTCCGACCGCCATCGAACTCTTAATCCTGGGATTGGCGTTCGAAATTTTGCGCGAGGCGGGGATGCGGATGCCCAGCACCATCGGGGAAGCATTGAGCATCGTCGGCGCACTCATCCTGGGTCAGGCGGCGGTGCAAGCGCGCCTGGTCAGCGCGCCGATGGTGATCATTATCGGATTGACCGCGGTCACCGGACTGATGATCCCCGGACTGAGCGGAGCCATTATTATCTTGCGCTTCGTTTTTGTAATCTTTGTTACCTTTATCGGCTTTTATGGCTACCTCTTCGGCATGATCGGACTGCTGGTCCATTTGTTTCAGATCCGCTCTTTCGGAGTGCCTTATATGACCCCCTTGAACGCGATGAATCTTCAGGATCTAAAGGATACCGTTTTGAGAGCGCCGTGGTGGTACATGATAAACCGGCCGAGATTTATCGGCGCGCTGAACCGGATCCGGCAGGGGCGGGCCGATCCGGGTTCGAAGCCTTAAGAAAATGGGGAAAGATGGGAGCGCGATGAACCGAACAAGCGCGAAGCGAACCACGGGAATCAAAACAACCGGGCTCATCCTGGCCATGATCCTCGCGATACCGGCACTGCTCGGGGGATGCTGGGATTACCGGGAGATCGACGACCAGATCATCATTTCCGGCGCGGCGGTTGACTATGACCGCGAGAGCCGGGGGATTTCGCTGACGGTGGAGATCGCATTGCCCACGGCATCGGACAAGGAAAGCAGCTTCACTTCAAAGATCTATCAAGCCAAAGGCCAAAACATACCGGAGGCCATCGTGGCCTTGCATTCTAAAGCGGGACGGCGGTTATTGTGGAGCCACTCGAAAATTCTGATCCTGGGCGCCGGAATCATGGAAAACGAGCGCTTATTCATTGGCACCATGGATTGGGTCAAAAGAAACGGTGAAACCCGTGAAACCATGTGGATGGTCTTTTCGGAAGAAAAAACCGCCGGGGAAATTTTACAGCGGGCCGAGCCGCAGACGGAGAAAATTATCTCATACTACCTGGATCGGCTGTTTCTCGCTGCGGAAGCCGAGACCTTCATCAGCATGCCTTACTCGGAGGTGATGTACGACTTGAGCTCGCCCAGCGCTTGTATTCACTTGCCCGCCGTGCGCCTGGAAGACTCCGATGGCGGAAAACTGCCTTTTATCAACGGGACGGCGGTTTTCCGGCGAACCAAGGTCGCGGGTTGGCTCGACGGCAAACAGACGCGGATCCTTGCGTTGCTTTTGAATAAGCTGAACCGGGTGGTCTTCGTGCTCCGGCCATCCGGGCACTCAACCCTGCCGCAGGTTTCGCTGCGAACCAGCCATTGCCAAACCGCCATCGAACCGGTATTATCCCAAAACACCTTGCGAATGAAGGTCCGGGTGAAAATAGAGGCCCAAATCGCTGAGATCGACGGCGTCAAAGAAGTGTTCAAACCCGCTGCGCTCAAAAAATTGAAGGAAGAGGCGCAGCGGATGATCGCCGCCGAAATCATGGAGTTGCTGAATCTGCTCAAAGAAAAGTATCAAAGCGATGTTCTGGGCTTTGGAAGCCAGGTCGAAAACAAATATCCGCAGCAATGGCGGAGAATCCGGAGTCATTGGGAGAGCGTATACGCGAGGATCCCGGCCGTGGTCCGGGTGGAGTTGAACGTTACCGGCAGCGAACAAAGTATGGCGGAAACGAAAGAAGGGCGCTAGAATGTTCTTGTTCGTCATCTCGGCCTATGTCTTGATAGGATTCGTCGAAATCACGCCGTTGGTGAAAGCGAACCGGATCAAAGAGTTAATCCTGTACGCGAGCATTTTTTTGGCGGCATTCGTCGTGAGTTTATTGCTGAGCGTCGCCGTCCGGTTGCCAAGTCCGGCAAAACCAATGGATGATCTGGTGACGGCCTTGTCTAAACTTTTTTCTTCCTGAGTTCCGCGACGATAAAGGTAATCACCGGAACGATGATGATATAGGGGATGGAATACGGCACCAGGTTTTTTTTGAGCCAAAGGGTATAATCCAGCGGACCTTCATAGAAAAAGAGCGCGGCACAGAAGATGAGGAGCCCGACGGGCGTGACAATAAACCGGTAATCGTCTTGGAAACCGAAAGTTCTGGTCACTGCCTTGCAACAGACCGAGAAATAGACATTGGTTTTCACCAAAGCGCCGAGAATATAGACAATGGATAAAACCAGTTCGAGCCCATGCAGGTAGGTGCCGAGCGTAATTCTCGAAGCGGAAAGATAGGTAGGATAATAAACGTCAGAGGCCAGATCGATCCCCAGGACCAGCACGTTGGATACCGAGATGACGAAAACCACCACCGCGCCGATGGTTGAACCGATCAACAACACTTTGTAAGAGGATTTCCTGGCGCTGAATTTTTGGAAAAAGGCCGCAAAGACCACGGTTTCCCCCAGAGGGAAAATAAAAGTTGACAAGGCGCCATACAAGGTATGCCGGATGTCTTCCTGGAAAGGGGGGAGCAGGTTTCCGATATTCATCTGCGGAATCAGGGCGATGATCATCACCGCAATCGAAAGCAACGCGGGGATAAAGAACAGCGTTGCGAAATCGGCGATCAATTCCACTCCGCCCTTCACCATCCATACGCAAATGACGGTTATAAAAATGTTCAGAATGACTTTGGGCGTGTTCGGCAAAGCCGTGACCCGGATGAAATGGATGAGAAAGGTGTTGATGAGCACCACGACGTAAAAGGCGGATAGTATGTAAAGGACGTTTATAACTTTGGAAATCCCTTTTCCAAAACATTTTTCGAAGATTTGAAAGATATCCATATCGGGAAACAAAACCTTAATCCTGCCAATCATCAGGGCCATCAGCAAAGTCATCAGGTAGCACAGGAGGATGCCGAGCCATAAGTCTCTCTTTGCTTGCAGGGAGAAGATGACTAAGGAAGATGTTCCGATGATATACAGGACAATCACGGCGATGCTTTGCTTGTCTGAGGCGCTCAATTGGGCAGATGATCTCCTTTGGAAATTTGGTCCATGACGATATTCCGGCGTACGGCCGGTTGCCAAAATGGGGGATTGAAGATATTTTTCCTTTTTTTAGCATAGATATTCCAAATATCGGGTCACGAAGCGAGTTGGCGCGGGTCGGGAGTGAAAGAAGCGATTTCAGGCGGGAGATAAAAAATGAGCCTTTGCTGATGCTTTTCGATTCAGGTCAAGTTGCGTATCGGGCCAAAGTTTTTATGGGACTACGTTTATGAATAGGATAATGAAGCATATTCTCAAAAAACTCCTTTTGGCCGTCAAAAGGCATTTTTCGCATGAAGTTTCTTTCGCCGTGATGCATTGGTTGGAAATGCTTCATAATATGGAATAAAAGGACTCGATGAGAGCAATTAGTCCTCTGATGAAAAAAAGGAGGGGTATTTAATGTCCGATCAACAAGCTTTGTGGGGAGGCGGAGGAGGCTGGGGCATCGGTATTGCTTTTCTGACCTTCTTAATCCTCGTTTTATTGGTGGTAGGATTCGCTTTCTGGGGGTAAAGGATGCCGCGGCAATGAATCTTCCTGCAGTACAGGTATAGAACATCGGTTATCGTCTTGAAAGCGGATTTCCGGCGATTTGCCGTGGAAAGGGGCGGCCCGAGAGGGGTGGCCCTTTTCTTTTTGCTTTTGAGCCGTTCCGCTCCGGGTTGAGGGATTGCGAAAACATCAGGTCGCGGGAAATGCAGCCTGACCAAGTACATCATGGGCCGCGGCGACGCCGTGGGCGGCGCGGTGATCGGCGGCAAGGAACTGATCGGGCGAATCAAACGCCAGGCCATGAGAAAATGCGGCCTGGAGTGAACCCGCGGGCGGGAGCGGCGGGCCAGGGGCCGCCGCTCAGCCCAGATCCTTGGCCATTTCGTATTGATCGACGTGGCCTTGCATCCCCTGTCCGATCAGCCACGGGCCCAAATAACTGCCTTCCTCGACATTGATGGCTTTGAGGACCGCCGACCGGGTGTATGGGGCCAGCATGCCGAGGAGCGGCAGGCGCTCCCGGCGGAGCTCCTCGGCCAATCCCAGCTGCGGGAGGTCGCCGTACTCGCGGTGGATGACGGCGTAGCCCACTTCGCGCTGGCCGAGCATGATCCGCAGTCCCTGGTAGCGATCCTTCAGATTCAGAATGGACGGGGTCGCGTTTTGCCAGGTCGGCTGGTAGTCCAGCCAGTGCTGATACCGGTCCAGCGCCGCCAGATCCAGTTCGGCCAGGTGAAGCTCCTCGGGGACCGGGGGGGCGGGCGCGGCGCTCCGCTGCCACTGGTAGCAGTTTAGATTACGGGTGACGGTGAAGCCCAGCTTCTGATAGAGCCGCAGCGCCGGCTGGTTGTCGCGGATGACTTCCAGCAGATAGCGCCGGACCTGCCGCCGGACCAGTTCTTTTTGCATTTCGGCGAATAACAGCGCGGCCAGGCCCTGGCCGCGGTAGGCCGGGAGAAATCCGGTGCCGCCGTCGTAACCGGTGGTCACTCCGTCCCGCTCGCGGAGGCCATTCAGCACGAACCCAATCAGCCGCCCAGTTTCATGATAAACGCCGAACGAATCGGCCAGCCGGATGTCACGGCCCCGCAGATGTTCCAAAAACCGCTCGTAGGGCAGTTCGATCCGCACCGAATAATCGCTGAACGCCGCGATGAAAGCGGCGTGAATCGTGGCCAGCGATTCGTCATGAAGTGATTTCAAGCGCATGATTCCGTATTTTCCTCCAGCTTTTCAGCATCGTTCCGTCCGTCAGGCGCGGCCGCCCGGGGGCAACTCTTCATTCCCAAAAGCAAGCGGTTTATCCACAGAAGAACGATCGGGAACGCTTCAGGCAACTGCTTCATTCACAAATGATCGATCTCGATTCACAAAAGGAAGATCTTTATCCACCAATGATGGATCTTGATTCACAAATGATCGATCCGGAATGGCTCAAGCAATCGCTTCATTCACAAAAGCAAGTGACTGATTCACAGCGGATCGATCCGGAATGATTCAAGCAACTGCTTCATTCACAAAAGCAGGTACTTTAGCCACAGAAGATCGACGGGGGATCGCCGCCGCGGGCGCTTGGCCCGTCCGTGAAGCGGCGTTCCGGGCCGCGGTTACTGCGGCGCGCCGGCGGGACCGGTCGCCCGCTCCCGCCGGCTGATATTGACGCAGCCGGTCTCCTTGATCCACAGGATGAAGAGGATTCCCAGCGCCAGGACGACGGCGCAGCACCAGAAGGCGGTCCGGTAGGCCGACAGCGGATAGATCCGGACGCCGTGCGCGGCGAGGCCTCCCCAGTTCCGGTCCAGCACCCAGCCGAAGAGCGGCTGCAGCAGGGCGGCGCCGACGAACGAGCCCGAATTGACGATCCCAGCGACGACCCCGGTCCACTGCGGCGGATTGACCTCCTTGCCGCAGGCCACATTGAGGTTGACGCCGGACATGCCCAGGCCGATCCCGAAACAGAGGGGGTAGAGCGCCCACTCGGGCGGCCGGCCGCCGTTCCAGACCGTCAGCAGCAGCCAGACGCCGAGGAAGCCCGAGGAGACCAGGAGATTGGGCAGCCGCCGGGTGGCGCGGCGGTCGGACCAGAGGCCGATGAGCGGCCCGCCGACCATGGTGCCGGCGGCCATGGCCAGGATGTGGTTGGAGGCGGCCACCCGCGACATGCCGTAGATCTGCATGAAATAGGGCACCGCCCAGAGGCCCATGAAGGCCATGTAGACGCCGTAGACCGCCACCGAGGCCCAGAAAGGCCACCAGGTGTAGGGATTCAGCAGGATTTTTTGCAGGCTGTCCCAACCGTTCTCCGGCGGCGCGGGTTCGGCCGCGGCCGCGGCCAGCGGCGGTCCGCCGCCCTCCCGGGCTTCCACCGCGGCGATGGACGGCAGGCCGACCGCGGCCGGGCGGTCCCGTACCAGCAGCCAGCAGGCCACCGCCGCCAGCAGCGAGTAGGCGGCGATCGCCAGGAAGGAGACGCGCCAGCCGAAGCGGTCGACGAAGAACGCCAGCGGCGTGGCTGCCAGCAGAAAGCCGGCGCTGCCCGCGACGACGATCAGGCCGGTCATGGTCGCGAACTCGCGGCCCCGGAACCACTCGGCGTGGATCTTGACGATATTGACATAGATCAGGCTCACTCCCAGGCTGGAAAGGAACCGGCCGCAGTAAAGGACGGTGAGGTTGGGCGCCAGGCCGAAGAGGGTCGCGCCCAGCGCGGCCACGGCCAGGGCCAGCAGGATGGTACGTCGCGGGCCGAAACGGTCCGCCAGGAGCCCCGCGGGAACCTGCATGGCGGCGTAGGTGTAAAAATAAACCGCCGCCAATCCGCCGAGGTCGGCGGCGCGGGTGATGGCGAACTCTCGCATCAGGCTGTCGGCCACCACGCCGGTGGCGGTGCGGTGAAAGTATGAGGCTAGAAAAGCGAAGGCCAACGGGGTCCAGACCAGCCAGCGGCGGCGGTTCAGCCGCGCCATCCGCTGCTGCCATGACGCATCCATGCCGGTTTCCTCCACGAAGCGAAAATAAGCGGTATGCTTCAACCCATTCTACACGGATCCGGCGATCTCCTGCAGCGGAGCGTCAGGAAAACCGTTCCGACTGCCGATAAACTGGAGAACCCCGCTGCGGGCGGGGCAGCTTCGCCCGCCGGCGATCCGCGATTGCCATTAAATTTGGGCGCGGGATGTTGTACAATAGAGGGGGAAATTCAGTAACGACAGGGGATGTTTTCAATGAGCGAAGGACCAAGTTATCCGGCGGGGATTGAAAGAAGCGTCTGGCAGGGCGAACCGGTGGTGCGGCTGCGGGCCGGCGGGTATGAGGCGGTATTGGTGCCCGGAGTCGGGGCCCAGATCATCGAGCTGCGGGAGCTCCGGCGCGGCCTGGAACTATTGCGGCCGCCCGTTGCGGTGGACCTGGAGGCCTTCAAGGCCCGGCCGCAGATCTACGGGCTCCCGCTGCTCTTCCCGCCCAACCGGATCGAAGACGGCAAGCTGCCCATCGCCGGCCGCGCGGTGGAGCTGCCGGTGAATGACGCCAAGGGGCACAACCATATCCACGGCTTCCTGCGGACCCGCCCCTGGCAACTGACCCGGGCGGAAATCGCCGGGGACGCGGTCGAGGCGGAGGCGGTCTTCCGCGGCGACGGCGCGACCGATTCCTATGCCGCGTACTTAAACCAATTTGAATTTAAGCAGGAATACGTTTTATCCGGTGCCGGGCTGCGGCAGCGCTTGACCGTCACCAACCGGGCCGCCGTCGCGCTGCCCCTGGGCGTCGGCTTTCATACCGCCTTTCGGGTGCCGTTCCATCCGGAGAGCAGCGCCGCGGACTGCCGGCTACTGGTCTCGGTGGGCCGGGGATGGGAGCTGACCGAGCGCATTCTGCCCACCGGGAAATTGCTGCCCTTGAACGAACATGACCGGGCCTACCGGAGCGGCGGCGCTCCGCTGCAGGGGACCCCGATCTCCGGCCATTTCACCGCCGAGGAGTTGACGGTGGACGGCCGGCCGTTCCACGGCGCGATCATCGAGGACCGCTCCAAGGGGCTCCGCGTGGTCTATACGGTGGACCGGCAATACCGCCACTGGATGCTCTGGAACGACGACGGCGCGTCGGGCTTCTTCTGCCCCGAGCCTCAGACCTGGGCCATCAATGCGCCCAACCTGGACCTGGCGCCGGAACTCACCGGCTATCAGGAGCTGCAGCCTGGCGCTAGCTGGACGGCGGAAAGCGCGATCGCGGTCCGCGAGGTGTAGCCGGGCTGGCGCTTTTCATAGGGGATAAAGTGAAACGGGCCGTGCCGGATGATGCCGGGACGGCCCGTTTTTGCAGCGCAATCCCCGGGGAGGAGCTTATTCCCAAACCAGCACCTCAGGGGGCTTCCGGCTGTAACCGGACGGAACCGCCTCCGGATAACCGAGGATCAACGGCGCCACCGCCTGATAGTCTTGGGGGATGCCCAGTTCCTCCTTGAAGGCGGGGTCGTTCACCAGGAGCGTGGCGAAACCGATCCAGCAGCTCCCGAGGCCCAGCCCGTGCGCTGCCAGCATCAGGTTTTCCGCCGCCAGGCAGCAGTCGCCGAGCGCCATGGGGGAAACGTTCCCGTAACGGCTGTAAATGATCACCAGGGTCCCCGCGTCGTAAAAGATGTTAAAATCGGGCTTGGATAAGAGCGCCAGGTAACCCTGGGGATCGGCTTGGTTCTTGAACCATTCCAGAAAAAGCGCCTTGGCGCGATCCGAATAACCCAGCAACCGGTCCCGGTCTTGAATGACCGCGAACGCCCAGGGTTGCGAGTTGGAGGCGCTCGGCGCCAGAGTGGCCGCTTCCAGCAGCCGGCCGACGACCTCTTTCGGGACCGGATCATCCTTGTACTTGCGGATTGAGCGCCGCTGATAAATGGCTTCCATCAATTCCATTCCTGATTCCTCCGTTTCTCGCCCATTTCGGGACGATTCCCATGGGGGCGGATATTGACCCTGAATAGACCGGTACTTTCCTTTGGGACGCCGGATCGGCGCTGCGAGCGCTCTCCGGCCTCAAGTGGCGACCTCCTTTTGCAGAAAGCAGACGGTGAACGGCAGGTGGGGGAAGTTTTTCAGGCCGGTCTCCCGGAATCCGTAGGCCTGATACCAACGCTTCAAACGGGCATTTTCGTCGATGATGGCGATGGAGACCCGCCGGCCGCCGGCCGCCCGGACTGTCCGGAAGGCGAAATCCAGCAATTGGCGGCCATAACCGCAGTGCCGGTAGTCCGGATGGACCGCCAGCTTTTCCAGATAATAAAGTTCGGGGTCGGCCTTTTCGAGGGCCACAAAGCCGATGCTCCGTCCTTCCTTGCGCAGGGCGTACAGCTTGACGCCTTTCTGCCGTAGCGCTTCCAGGTCGCTCCGGTCCAAAAAGGCCGGATTGGTCGGGCAATTCGCCGGGGTCAGCCGCAGCTCGGCGGCGACGGTCCCGAAAGCGGCCCGGATCAGGACCGCGCTCTCCTCCAGCGGTTCGGCCGGGCCCAACTCCCGGATCACCGGTTGCTCCCGGTTCGTTTGATTCTCCATCCCATGTTTCCCCTCCGTTTTCCGGCTTTTTAGGGCGGGCTCCGGCCCCGCGGTTATTTTGCAATAGATTCGCTACCGAGTGGAATTTTCCTATCGGTTTCCTTCCAAATTTTCCAAGAAGGATGGAAGAGGGGGCCGGTCGATCCCCGGATTGGCGCGGTTTTATGGTAAGCGGATGACCCGGGGAGAGACCGGGGCGGGCGAAGGAGCTTGGCGGCGTCTTGACAATCAGTAGACGAAAATATATAATGACTACATAAATCGTAGACGGATAAGGTGAAAAATCGGATGGAATTGTCAAAATTATTCTGGAACGCCAGCTTGGCGGAGATGAAGCGGGGCTATGTCGCCGACCTCGCGACCGAAGAGTTTGTCTGCATCCTGTGCGGGGAACGGTTCACCCAGGGGCGGATCTATCCCAAGGGCGATCTTTGGCTAGACGCCGAGCGGGCGGTCCGGACTCATATTGCGGACGAACATTCTTCTACGTTCGCTTTCTTATTGGAACTGGACAAAAAATATACCGGACTCACCGAGCATCAGAAGAACCTGCTGACCTGTTTTTATCAGAACTTCAGCGATAAAGAGATCGCCGCCAAGATGGAGAACGGCAACACCTCCACCATCCGCAACCAGCGTTTCTCCTTCCGGGAAAAGGCCAAGCAGGCCAAGGTGTTTCTGGCCATCATGGAACTGCTGGAGGAACGCTCCAAGGCGGAGCCCTTCATCGAGATCCCACGCGGCGCCACGATGGTGGACGAAAGGTTCGCCATCACCGAGCCGGAGAGCCGCTCGATCCTGGAGACTTATTTCAAAGAAGGACCGGACGGTCCCTTGCATAGCTTTCCCAAAAAAGAAAAACGCAAGGTCGTTATCTTGAAACACCTGGTGCAACGGTTTGACCCGAAACGGAAGTATACCGAGAAAGAGGTCAACCAGCTCCTGAAAGCTGCTTATGACGACTATGTCACGGTGCGCCGCTACCTGATCGAGTACGGCTTTATGGATCGCCACGCCGACGGCAGTCTCTACTGGGTGAAAGACTGAAGCGAAGGCGCCTTGGATGGACGGAAAACGAAAGGAAGGATTGAAATGGAAACTCCTTGCATATCGTATGAAACCTTTACCAAACGGCTGGTGGATCTCTGCCTGCGGAGCGGGATGACCGAATTCCCGACCAAACGCCGGGATCAGCTTATCCTATTGAAAAGTCTGGCCGTCGCCTTCGACCCCGGCCGGGAGTACGCCGAAGTCGCGGTGAACCAGGTGATCCAACACTGGCTGACTGCGGCCAGCTGCTTCGCGGGCTGGGATCACGTCACCATGCGCCGCCGGCTGGTGGAGGAACGGTTCCTCGACCGTAAGCCGGACGGCTCCTGTTACCGCGTAAGTCCGGCCAGCCCGCCCGACTGCGCCTTCGATCCGGCGGTGGCGGGGACCGATCTCCACCGGGTGCTGGCCGAAGGCGAGCGGGCGATCGCCCAGCGCAAAGCCGAGTATCTGCAGAAACAGGCGCTGAGCCAAGGATGAGTTTTTGTTGTAAAGGAGGGTATGCATCATGGATAAGCGCGCCGAAATGAAATTAGCCTATAAGAACCGGCCCAAGCACATGGGGATATTTCAGATTCGAAACCGGGTCAACGGCAAAGTGCTGTTGGGCAGTTCGCTCAATCTCGACGGGATGCTGAACCGCTTCCAGATGATGACCCAATATGACTGGGGCTGGAAAGGCAACAGCCGGCTCGACGCGGAAATGAAAGCCTACGGACCGGAGAATTTTGAAATCGAGATCCTGGACCGGTTGAAACCCAACGAAGACCCGCTCTACGACTACCGCGAGGACCTGAAGGCCTTGGAGGAATTGTGGCTGGAGAAGCTGCAGCCCTATGACGAGCGGGGGTATCACAAGCGAAAACCGTAACGGTTTGGGGAGCTTCGGCCCCTTGGCAAGCAATGGCGGATCGGCGTCGCAATGACGCGATCCGCTTTTTTGTCGGCGAATAATTCAGCGCACCGCGTCTCAAACGGCAGGAAAAATCATCCAAGGCACCGAAGTGTTGTTCCATAGTTTTTAATCCGAAGGGTCCAAACGATCGCACGTTTTTTCTTCGAATACAATAGGTCGCAATCCGCCCGGGGTTTGAGAAACGGATTGCGATCGATACGGGATGATATTTTGAATCTCCGCCGGATTCCTGGTCTACGGGCGCATGGGAGGGAGAACGTTCCTGGCGATGAATCATGACCAATCTATCTTTCGCGGCAGCGGCGAACGCGATTATGCGCTGTTCACCCTGATGGCGGACGGCTATGCCTTGCACGAGCTCATCTTCGACGAGCAGGGGGCGCCTTGCGACTACCGTTTCCTGGATTTGAACCCGGGGTTCGAGCGGATCACCGGGCTCAAGCGGGAAGCGGTGATCGGCAAGGCCAAGAGTCAGGTGTTGCCGGGGGACGACCGGCGCTGGCTGAAGCTCTACGCCCGGGTGGCGCTGACCGGGGAGCCGCTCCGTTTCCACAGTTACGCCGGGGAGCTGGACCGGCACTATGACATTTACGTCTCCTGTCCGGAATGGGGCCAGTTCGCGCTGGTCTTCATGGAGAGGGGAGGACCCCGCCAGTCCCGCGACCGGTTGACCTATCTGGCCTCGTTCCCCGAAAAGAATCCGAATCCGATTATGGAATTGGAGCTGGACGGTAATATCCGCTACGCCAACCCGGCCGCATTTCAGCTCTTCCCGGATTTGCTGGAGAAAGGGATGGACCATCCTTGGCTGGCGGACTGGCCGGCGGTCTCCCGCACGTTTCAGACGGGAGGAACCGAAATGGTCAGCCGGATACTCGCTCTCGACGATCGCAGCTATCAACAGCTTTTTTTATTTTTAGCGGAGGAGCGCGCCGTTCGCCTCTATAGCCACGAAGTGACCGAGCAGAGCCGGTTGACCGCGGCGCTTCAGGAGAGCGAAGCCAGGCTGCGGGCGATCGTGGACAACATGCCGATCGGCGTCTGGTTTACCGACGAGGCCGGGACCATTGTATATGGAAACGAAGCCGGCCGGCGGATCTGGTCCGGAGCCCGCTATGTCGGACCGGAGCGGTTCCACGAGTACCGGGCCAGGTGGCTGGATACCGGGGAGCCGCTCAGGCCGGAGGATTGGGCGATTACGCGCGCCATCCGGGAGGGCGAAACCAGCCTGGACCAAGAACTGGTCATCGAATGCTTTGACGGCGCCCAGAAAATCATCCTCAATTCGGCCGTGCCGTATCATTCCCCGGATGGGCAAATTCGCGGCGTGGTGATGCTCAACGAAGACATCACCGGGCGCAAAAGGATGGAAGAGGCTCTACACCAGAGCGAACGGCGGTTCCGGGCGATGTTCGAAAGCCACCAGGCGGTCATGCTGCTCATCGAACCCCATGGCGGCACAATCATCGATGCCAATGCGGCGGCCGCCGAATTTTACGGTTATCCGCGCGCCCGGTTGTGCGGCATGAGGATCCAGGAGATCAATCAGCTTCCCGAGGACGATGTGGCTAAGCTGCGCGGGAAGACGCTGGAAGAGCGTAGGGGTTATTATATTTTCCCGCACCGGCTCGCCGGCGGCGAGCTCCGCTGGGTCGAAGTCCACTCCACGCCGGTAGAGATTGGCGGCCGGCCGTTGCTCTTCTCCATCATTCACGACATCACCGAACGCCAGCGCTTCGAAGCGGCGCTCCAGGAGAACCGGGCCGAACTGGCCGCGGCCAATGAAGAGCTCCAGGCCCAACAGGAAGAATTGACCGCCGCTTATGAGGAGCTCCAAGCCCAGCAGGAAGAACTGACCGCGGCCAACGAGGAACTCCAGGCCCAACAGGAAGAACTCACGACCGCCTATCAAGAGTTGCAGCGCCAGGACGCCACCGTCCGGGAACATGCGGCGGCAGCGCTCCGGGCGCGCGACGAGGCGCAGCAACGCGCGGCCGAGCTGAGTGCGACCCTCGCCGCCATCGCCGCGGGGATCATCATTTATGATCCGGCCGGCCAAATCGTGCACATCAACGAATTCGCCATGAATTTGCTGAATTATCCCCGGGAACAGTATCATACGGCTTACGCGGAGCGGATCATGAAGCTGAATCTCTGCAAAGCGGACGGCACGCCGTATTCGCTGAATGAGACTCCGTTATACCGGGCGTTGCGGGGCGAGGTGACCCGCGACGAAGAGATGGTGATCATGCGGGAGCCCGGAGACCCGGTTTGGCTGGGAGGAACGGTCGCCCCCATCTATGATTCCCAGGGGGCGACTCTGGGCGTGATCTTTGTCTTCCAAGATATCACCGCGCGAAAACGCCAGCTCGAAGACAGGCTGGCCTCCGAGCGGGAGCTGCTCCGGGTCACGCTGGACGCCATCGGCGAGGGCGTGGTGGCGAGCGACCCGGGGGGACGGGTCTTTTTGATGAACGAAGCCGCCGCCGGCCTGACCGGATATTCGCAGGCCGAGGCCAGTGGCGAGCCGTTCCACAAGATCATGTACATTATCGACGACAAGACCAGCGAGCCGCTGGTGGAGATCGCCGCCATGCGAACCATTAACCATCCGATATTGGTGACCCGCGATTTGCGGGAGGTTCCGATCGCCATCAACCATTCGCCCATCAAGGCCAAGGATGGCCGGGTCATCGGAACGGTTACGGTTTTCCAGGACATCTCCGCCAAACAGAAGACCGAGCGGGAGCTGCTCAAGGCTGAGAAGCTGGAATCCCTGGGGATTCTGGCTGGCGGCATCGCCCACGACTTCAATAATATCCTGGCGGCCATCCTCTCCAACATCCAGCTGGCCATGTTCAAACTGGAGAAGAACGAGGATGTCCGGACCTATCTGCTGAACACCGTGGAGACGGCCCGCAGGGCCAGCGAGCTCACCAAACAGTTGCTCACCTTCTCGAAAGGGGGCGTTCCGGTCAAAAAAGACGCCTCCCTCATCGAGTTGCTCCGGGAAAACACCGAGTTCGTGCTCAGAGGTTCCAAGACCAAGGCGGAGTTCGCGATTCCCGACGATCTCTGGGCGGCCACCATCGATGTCGGCCAGATCAGCCAGGTCATTAATAATTTGGTGATCAATGCCAAGCAGGCCATGCCCAGGGGCGGGGTGCTCCGGGTGAGCGCCGAGAATTGCGTGGTCGCCCCGGGGACCCTGATGGAGCCGGGCCAGTATGTCAAAATCACCGTCCAAGACCAGGGCGTCGGCATCTCTAGGGAGAACCTGTCCAAAATCTTCGATCCCTTCTTCACCACCAAAAAAGAGGGTAACGGCTTGGGCCTGGCTACATCCTACTCCATCATTCATCAGCATAACGGCTATATCGAGGTCGACTCCCAAGAAGGAATGGGCACGACCTTCACCATTTACCTGCCCGCCTCCGATGCGGCGCTGATCCAGGCGGAGGTTCAGCGCGAGATCGCCGCCGCCGGCGGACTGAAGATCCTGCTGATGGATGACGAGCAGGAGATTCTGAAGGCGGTGGGGGAGATGCTGGGCTGCTTCGGCCATCGAGTGGTGCTCAGCAACGACGGGGCCGCGGCTGTCGAGATGTACCGGCGGGCCAAGGAGGAAGAGGATCCCTTTGACGCGGTCATCATGGACCTGACGATACCGGGCGGCATGGGCGGGCAGGAGGCCCTCGCCTGTCTGAGGGAGTATGACCCGCAGGTCAAGGCGATCGTCTCCAGCGGCTACGCCAATGACCCGATCATGGCCGATTATGAGCGGTACGGCTTTTCCGGCGTGGTCAGCAAACCGTACAAGATCGACGAGCTTCAGGAGGTCTTGCACCGGGTCTTCCACTCCGGCGAGAGGGATGACGGTGGGGTCGAACCCTGAATAATTTCCCGGAGGGGCAGGAGATCGCGGAGCGGGGGTGAAGTTAAAAAGCAGATATTTCACCGCCGGAGGAACCGGGGCTTGCCGAAGCCGCGCAGCAATGGGCGCGGCGGAACGGCCATGGAGCGGCGCTAGATGCAAGGGAGGATCCCGATGATTCGCGATGCCAGAGAGACTGATTTAGCCGAAATATTGGCGATTTACAATGATGCGATCCTACATACCACGGCAATTTATGCTTATCAACCCCTTTCCCTCGAGGAACGGCGGGAATGGTTTCAAAAGAAGCAGGCCGACGGGTATCCGGTGTTAGTAGACGAGATCGAAGGGGAGGTAGCCGGCTTTGCCTCCTTCGGCCCGTTCCGGGCCTGGCCGGCCTATAAGTACACTATCGAGCACCTGGTCTATGTGCGGCACGACCAGCGCGGCCGCGGCGTGGGCGCCGGGCTGCTGCGGGAGATCATCCGGATCGCCAACCAACGGGAGTATGCCACGCTGGTGGCAGGGATCGACGCGGCCAACCTGGCCAGCATTCACCTGCACCAGAAGTTGGGGTTCACCTGTTCCGGAGTGATCAAGAAGGCGGGGTTCAAATTCGGCAACTGGCTCGACCTGGCTTTTTACCAATTGGAACTGGCCGGCCCGGCCCGGCCGACCGACGGCTGAACGGCAAAGGCGCTCCGATCCGGAGCGCCTTTTTGGCTGCGCGCCGTCCTTGAGCATCTGCCAAGGGACTGGCGTTTTCGTATGCGGCGCGGGCCGGCGCAAAATTGTTAAATCTTGATGAAAAGACCCCGGCCGGCCGCGCCCATGGGAATTCCTATGCAGTTCGATGAGGGTTTTTTTAAGAAAAGGACCGTTTTTTGGGAATAAAAAAATCGCGGGATCAAGAAGGATATTTTCAAACGATAAGGAATTTTGTGAAAATAAATTACTGCAGCTAGATGCAACGACATGATTTGAATGACATGATTTGCGAAAAAACGGTGAAGCCTTCGTTATTTTCGCAAATCATCAAACACTAAGGAATCATGTCGTTGCATAGATACGACGACATGATTCGCGGGAGGATGGGATCCGCGCGGATTCATGGCGTCACTTTCGATGAGAGAAGCTTATGGAGGCCCGCATCCGGCCTTTGGGAACGGGCGCATGGGCATGCCATCGAAGAGCTGGGAAATGGATGAGGTCATATTGTCGTATGAAAGAAGCTGATAGAACCATGCGTTTTGAACTGTTGCACCCCGCCGATCAATTGGTGATGATCATGGAACGGATTTACGGCTACGGTATGACGACCACCTCGGGCGGAAACCTGTCGATCCGCGATGACAACGGCGATGTCTGGATCACGCCGGCCGGAGTCGACAAAGGCTCTTTAACCGGCCAGGATATTGTCCGGGTGACGCCGGACGGAACGGTGCTCGGGAAGCACAAGCCCTCCAGCGAGCTGCCTTTCCACCAGTCCATCTACAAAAACCGTCCCGACGTCAAGGCGGTGTTGCACGCCCATCCGCCGGCGCTGGTCTCATTCAGCATTGTCCGGAAGATCCCGGACACCCGGTTGATTCCCAATGCCACGCTGGTCTGCGGACCCATCGGTATGGCCGAGTACGGCCTGCCCGGCAGCGAAGACCTGGGCGCCAAGATTGCCACCGTCCTGCAGCAGGGGATCAATACGGTGCTGCTGGAGAATCACGGCGTAGTGGTGGTAGGCGAAGATCTTTTTCGGGCCTTTATGGCCTTTGAGACCCTGGACTTCTGCGCCCGGCTGGAGATCGAGGCCAACCGGATCGGCACGCCGGTCTCGCTGACCCCGAAGGATATCGAACTTTCCAAGAACAAGCAGCATGTGATGATGAACGAGTTCATCCCGCACAGCTTCAGCAGCGAAGAGCGGCTGGCGCGGAAAGAGATGTGCGAGCTGATTCACCGCGCCTACGACCAGCAGCTCTTCACCAGCACGCAGGGGACTTTCTCGACCCGGCTGAACGCGCAGTCGTTCCTGATCACCCCGTACATGATCGACCGGAAGTATCTGGAGACCAGCGAGATCGTACGGATTGACAACGGCCTGCGGGAGGCGGGCAAGGTGCCCAGCCGCTCGGTCATGCTGCATAAGTATATCTATGACATGCATCCGCACATCAACGCGGTCCTGATCGCCCATCCCCCCAATATCATGGCGTTTGCAGTGACCAAGGAGCAGTTTGATTCGCGGACCATCCCCGAAAGCTATATCATGTTGCGCAATATCCGGAAGCTTCCCTTCGGCTCCAGCTTTATGCAGCCGGCCAGCGTCGCCGAGTCCTTCACCAAGGAAAATCCCATCGTCATGATGGAAAACGACTGCATCATCGTCACCGGCAGCACGCTGCTGAACGCCTTTGACCGTCTGGAAGTGGCCGAGTACAGCGCCAAGGCGATCATTGCGTCGAAGAGCATCGGCGAGATCGCCATCATCGACCAGGAAAAGATCACGGAGATCGAGGAGGCTTTCAAGCTTTAACCGGGAAAATCCGGCCTCGGTCCGCCAGGACGCATCCGATGAAGCCGACGGTTCATTTCAAAGGAAAGCCGTCGGCTTCATTGCGATATTTTTGAGACGGCCCAGGAATTGGCCGGAAATGGGATTCATTTCCGCGGGTCTTTTTGATATACTAACATTCGGGGAGTCCATGGCCGGGCCAGGGAAGTCGGCTGGACGGCATCCCCGCGGAATTGTCGAGAAGCCACGCCCGGATGGGGCGGGAAAAGCGGGAGAGGAGTAAAGCAATGGAGTGCCCGGAGAAGGTCCGAGAGTTTTTGGGGCGGCAGAAAAGCGTCACCGCGGCCGTCGCCAATTTTATAGAGCAGTTTCAGGAGTTGGCTGGGGAGATAGAGCCGCCGGAGCGGGAGGCGCTGGCCCATTGTGTCCAGCAGATGTTTCGGAAATACTACTATTCGGTACTGGATCCCGATGCGCTGATTACGCCGGCGGGGATCGTCAACACCCTCTGCGAGCGAGAGTTCGGCCGGGGTTTCATGGTAGTCCCCGTCCTACGGGTCACCCGCCAGGACCCAAGCGACGAAGGCCTCGATTATCATCTCGTGCGGGTTCAGGCGGACCACCATCCACTGGTCGAGGATTTGAAATCTCTATTGGAGAGCGCGACGCGGGGGTTGGCCATGGAGCATCCCGGCATCCTGCTCCCTCGGGAGCAGGACAAGCTGAAAGCCGGCTTCTTTCTGGAAGATCGCCATTATCTCAACACGCTCGGACTGATCGCCCTGGAAGCCGGGCTTCTCGAATGCGAGGAGACGCCCTTCGGCATCACCGGCAAGACGGCGCCGGGTGCTGCCGAATTCCTCGACCTGGACGCGACGGAACAATTTGGGCGCCTGGTCGACGCCGCCATCCGGCTCTGCTCCAAGACGTTGGCCCAGGCCTTTCCGGAAGCGGCGCTGGAATTTACCGTGGCCAAGATCAAAGGGTTGCTCAAACATCCCGGCCGGCTGGAGGGGCTTTTGGAAGCAGTCTTGCGGCGAATGGGCGTTGATCAACAGCAGTTCGACGAATTGATGCTGACCGGCGATTTGGAACAGTATTCCCAAGCGGGCGAGGATGGTTTGGAGAATCTGACCAAGTTCCTCTGGCTCCAGGTCTATCTGGATCTCTACTTCTTTACGCCCTTCGGCTATTATCTCCAGTTGATCCAGCCGGTCTATCCGGAGGTCTACGATCTGGAGCTGGAAGTGGACGATCTCCTGGCCGAGCTGGATGATTTCAAAACGATGCGCAGCAAGCTGTTCGCGGCCGCCGCCGAATATGACCTGACCGTCCTGGGCGAGGACTGGCTGGCCCGGGGGGAGAAACCCCGCCGGGAGCAGGCGATCCCCGCGGACGTCGCTGACGAGGACTTGCTCCAGGTCGTATTGGCGAGCCGGGATTATCTGGATTTCGACGCGGAAGAGTTCGATGCCGACGCCGGCGATGACGAGGAAGACTGCTGCGAAGGGGAGGAGCATGAGGCATGTCATGCTCCGGCGGCGGATTGCGGGGAAAATGGCCAGGTCATCGACTTCTTGAGCGAGCGGAAACGGCGCCGCAAAGAGTCAGCCGGGAGATAAATTCATTTGGAAATGCTCTACCGAGTTGCATCCGGCGGCTGACGGCGGGTTATTGCAACGCCTTGCGCATGTCGTGATCCAATAACCCGTTCATTGCGATAACTCCGGGTTCCATCTATCAACTTGTATTTTGGAAAATGGCGAAGCCCTAATCCTGAAGACTAAAAGGATTAGGGCTTTTTTTACGCGGGCAGCAATCCTTTCCTGTTGAATAATTGTTCAAGGCATATTATTATATAAATTAGTTTATGATATAAACCAAATGTCACGACATGAACCCTGGCCGTTCCAATTATGTCGAGACACATCCAAAAGGAGTTCATAGTCATGAAAGATAAATCACAAGAGCTCACTCAATTGATCGATGATTTCCGTTATCTGAAAAATGCCGTGATGCGGACGAACCGGGTCTTCAAGTCCATCTCCTCCAAAACGCTCCGGCCGCTCTATCTTGCGACCGGCCTGCTGACGATCGGCTTTGCCGCCGCGATCCAGTGGTTGATGGGATACTACGGTTCGTACGGCGCCATCCCCGGAGCCATGAAAACCGTTTATTACAGCTTGTTGGGCATTCTGATGGTTTGGCTCTCCTATACCAAGGCGCGATTGATCCGCCAGAGCGTCCGGGAATTGGGCGCGGATCTTACGTTCCGGCAATTGCTTAAGGAAGTGTATACCCGGAATACGATGGCCATCGTCGCCCCCTATGGATTCGTGATCGGATTGGCTGTGTTTTTCCTGGTCAGCCACGGGTGGAGCGGTTATCTGGTCCCTTGTTTGGCGATTCTGTACGGCTTGATGATCCATTCCATGACAAATTTTTTGTACCTGACCGAATTGGTCATCGGAGGAGCCTGGCTGCTGGTTACCGGTTTTGGCGTCTTGTTTATTCTGGGTCCGGCTCAGACCACCCTAGCGCTCTCCGTCACCTTCGGAGTGGGCTTTATTGTCATGTATCTAGTCAGCCTGATCACTGCCAGGAATGAGCGGAACAAGGTGGGATGAACAAAATTGGCCAAATACGACTTTGACAAGATCATTCACGAGCGGGCCAGATTATTGATCCTCATCTATCTCGCCAGCAGCAATCAGCAAAAGGTCTCGTTCACTGATTTGAAAGAGAATCTCGATATGACTTCCGGCAACTTGTCGGTGCAGTTAACCAACCTGGAGCAGGCCGGGTATATCCGGAGCCAAAAGAGCTTTCAAAGCAAAAAACCGGTTACGAATGTCTCCTTGACTCCGGAGGGAGTGGCCGCTCTGAAAAAATACATGCTGGAGATGGAAGCGTTGATCAACACTTTTAAAAACTTAGAGCCATAAGAGTAATCATAAGGATCCTCGGCCGGAAATAAGACTCTCGCCGGAATGGGTGAAACGGGAAAAGGAGGCACTATCCAATGAGTGTGGTTACAGCGCAAAGAGTCGTCAAAAATTACAACCAAAATCGAATGGAAGCTCCGGCTCTGCGGGGAATCGACTTCGCCGTTGACGAGGGAGAATTTACGTCCTTAGCGGGCCCGTCTGGCTCCGGCAAAACCACGCTGTTAAATCTGCTCGGTTGTCTCGACCAAGCCACGGAGGGCCAATTATTCATTGACAACGTCGAGGTGGCGACGATGGATAAGATCCAATTGGCCAGATTGCGCCGGGATAAGATCGGCTTTATTTTTCAGACCTATAACCTGATACCGGTGTTGACCGCTTATGAGAACGTGGAACTGCCGTTGGTTTTATTGAAGAAATATCCGCCCGCGACCATCAGGGAGCGGGTCTTCAAAATCCTGGCCGACGTGGGGTTGAAAGGTTTGGAGCACCGGAGGCCGGCCGACCTCTCCGGCGGGCAGCAACAACGGGTCGCCATTGCCCGGGCTTTGGTGAAAGAGCCCAAGATCATCCTGGCCGATGAACCCACCGCCAACCTCGATTCGGAAAACTCCGAAGCCATCCTGGAATTGATGAAAGAATTGAATCAGCAGCGCCGGACCACCTTTATCTTCTCCACCCATGACCCACTGGTAATGAAATATGCCCGCCGCCTGGTGAGCATGCGCGACGGCCGGATCGTGAACGATGAGAGGAGGTAGGAATGATGCTCCGCTTTTATGCCGGTTTAGCCTTTAAGAACCTATTGCGCCATAAACGCCGGGCGATCCTAACTACCCTGGCCATTGCCTTTGGCATCTTTTATTACATCATCTTTGATTCGATGATGGCCGGGATGGACCGGGAATCGGTTCAGAATATGCTCAATCTGGAGGTGGGCCATATTCAAGTGCTCCCGAAAGCGGCCGCCGAGGAGAAATCAGTCAGTCTAAAGCATTTGATCCCCAACGGCCGGGCGGTTGTCGGGCGCATCGCCAAAATGCCCGGCATCAGCGGCGTTACGCCCCGGTTATTGTTTCCGGTATCGCTCACCACCGGGCTGGAAGAATTGCCGTTAACCGGCGTCGGGGTCGATCCGCAGCGGGATGCCGCAGTCTTCCGGATTCCCGGTTATGTCGCCGGGCGCTGGCTCCGGCCCGGAGAGGCGGCGATCGTTTTGGGAAAAAGCGTTGCCGAACTTCTCCAGGTGAAATTGGGGGATATGGTAACCATCCGGACCCGGACCCGGTTGAATACCTTTCAAGCACTCGACGTAAAGCTCGTCGGACTGATTGATTCGCCCAACCCGGCGGTGAACGAGAGCCAGGTCTTCATTCCGCTGGATACGGCGGAAAATGCCTTGGGAACCGCCGGTGCGATCTCGATGATTGTGGTCAAAACCGAATCGTTCGCCAATTTAGGACCGGTCATCCAGGCGCTCCGGCAACTGGATCCCCACGGAACGGCATTCCGGATCAAAACCTGGCGTGAGGCGGCCGAAGGGTTTTTGGCCGCCATGGAAGCGAAGCGCGGTTTTAGCTATGTCCTGTTGTTCCTGGTGGGAGTCATCTCTTTTATCGGGGTGGTCAACTCCGTCTTGCTGGCATCCCTGGAACGGGTGAGGGAGATCGGAATTTTGAAAGCCATGGGGATGACCGAAGCGGAGATTACCCGGTTGTTTGCCTACGAAGCCATGGGCATCGGATTGATGGGGGGACTGGCCGGGGTTCTTCTGGCGGTACTGGCCAATCTCTATTTGGTCAATCATGGTTGGGATTTTGCCAAAATGTACGGCGGCAGCATGGGGCTTTCAGTCGGCAAATTATATGGCGTCTGGAACTGGCCGGTTATCTTCGGCGCCGTCTGTTTTGGCCTGTTGGTCGCGATGGCGGCCAGCCTCCTCCCGGCGCGCAAGGCGGCCCAAGCGGACCCCGCCATCAGCTTGCGCAAAATATGATACCCAAGCGTAGCGGTTTGGTTCGGCCCATTTTATGAAAGTCCAATGCTATAGCAGGAGGGAGAATCATGCTTCAATTGATCCGTATGGCCTGGCGGAATCTGGGCCGACATCCGGGCCGGACCCGGCTGAGCCTGCTGGCGGTGGCCATGGGCGTGCTGGTAGTGATCCTGTTCAAAGGCTTTGTCGATGGCATGCTGGATACGATGCTCGATCAGAATATCAATTTAAACTCGGGCCATCTCCGGATCATCCGGCCGGAATACCGGGCCAAGGAGCGGCTCCTGTCCCTGGCCTATCCGGTGGGCGAGTCCGGGAAAACCTATTCCGGGCTTGTCGGAGATATCCGGAAGCTGCCGGAAGTCACTGAAGCCACCGGCCGGATTCGTTTTGGAATGATCCTGGCAACGGGCGAGGAGCAAGAAACCGTCCTGGGGATCGGCGCCGATCTGGCCGCCGAAAACCGGATCAGCCATTTGGACCGGTTCTTAACGGATCGCGGAGCCGGCCGGCTGCCGCGGCCGGGAAAACAAGAGATCATGCTGGGCGTCGACTTGTTGAAAAAACTCCGGCTGGAGGTGGGCGACAAAGTAAACGCCGTATTCAGCACCTCGCTCGGATCGTTTAAGGCCGCCACCTTCACTATTGTCGGCAAGATGGCCAGCGGTTTGAAAATGTTGGATGAAGGCACGGTATACCTGCCTTTGGATCAAGCCATGAGCCTGCTGGAACTGGAAGACATGGTCACCGAGATCGTGGTCTTCGGTCCCAACGCCAACCGCACCGGGAATCTTCAGCGCGAACTCCGGAACCGGCTGGCCGCCGGAGCTGAGAAACTCATGGTGATTCCCTGGAACCAGTATAATCAGTTGATTGTGACCATGGAACAGGCTCGCGGCGTCTATAACGGTTTTTACGTTTTCATGCTCATGCTGGCTTCGTTTGTAGTCTTTAACACCCTGACGATGGTCGTTGCCGAACGGTCCAAGGAGATCGGCATGTTGGCCGCCCTGGGAATGACGGCGCGTGAAATTCAGACCCTTTTCATCGTCGAAGGTTTGAGCATCGCCGTGCTGGGTAGCGCCGCCGGAACCATCTTGGGCGGGCTTTGCAATTGGATCTTGTCCCGAACCGGCATCGACATTTCGCAAACTTTAAAGATCATGCCGCCGGAGTTGACTTTCGCGCCCAAACTATACCCCTCGTACCGTGGGTCGGTTTTGCTCTTCAGTTTTGGCCTGGGGGTCGTCGTTACCATGCTGGCCGCTTACCTGCCGGCCCGCCGGGCGGCTGCTCTGAAACCGACCGAAGCGTTGCGCACGATTTAGCCGGAAAAGTGTTATATATAAGTTGAATTAAATTCCGTTTGATTCCATTTGCATTCGGCCTTCTATGCAAACGGCTTTGTTAAAAGTCGTTGCATTAGGAATGCAAATCTTATTAAGAAATTTATTTCATCCTATATGGTTGGCGGTGCTTGTTTTCCTGGTTGTCAGTTCCGGAAAGAGCCGTGATAAAGCCCAGGATACGAACTATAAACCAACCGTCCAAGAACCGGGGCGATTTACGGGGTTAACCAATTTTTAGGGGAGGATTCGCGATGAATAAAAATATTGGGGCATGGCTTTTCATGCTGTTCACGGTGTTGGCGGCCGCCGCCATCCCGGGACTTGAAGCCGCCGGGCTTTCGCCGGATGAAATTCTGGCCCGAATCGACCAAAATCATTTTTATCAATCAGCCTATACCGAATCGCGGATGGAAATCACCATCGGCAGCCGGAAGGTCACCAAAGCCATGCGCGGCTGGAACGAGGGCCGGGAGAAATCCTTTGTGGAATTCACCGACAAGCGGGACCAGTCCAGGATCTTAAAGCTCAAAGATGATCTATGGATATTCTCGCCCACGGCGGAGAGCGAGGTCAAGCTCTCCGGCGACATGTTGAGACAGGGCATGGCCGGCAGCGACTTTTCCTACCAGGATGCCTTGGAAGCCCAACATTTGCGGGATCTTTACCGGGCCAAACTCATCGGGGAAGCCACCATCGGCGACCGCCCCTGTTTCCTGTTGGATTTGATCGCCAGGGACAATGTGGAGGTCAGTTACTATCAGCGCAAAATCTGGGTTGATAAAGAACGTTTCATCGAACTCAAGGAAGAGATGTACGCGCCCAGCGGCAAGCTCTTAAAGGTCTCCAGCATTGAGAAGGTGGAGCAGTTTGAAAACCGTTATTATCCCACCGTGGTGGTGATGGCCGATAAGCTGCGCAAAAATTCCAGCACCCGGTTTGTCATTGAAAAGATTCAGTTCAACGTCCCGATTCCGGCGGGAACCTTCACCCGGCAACACTTGACCGGCCGTTAAGGAGGCAAAAGCATGCTGCGAAAGATCTGCGTCTGTGCGGTTTTCCTGCTATTGGTCTATGCCATGCCCGCCGGCGCGGCGGTGAAAGTGGAATGGGACGCCACCGCCGGCGGAGATGACGCCAATTCCGAGTTGGCGTGGCGGACCGGTTTCACCACCAGCGGCGACTGGTCTTTAGGGCCCCATTCCGTCTTTTTCTTGAAGAACCAGATCGCCATCGACCAAGCCGATGAGGAGTGGCAAGGGAAGTTGGAGCGCTGCTATATCCGGTACGAACAGGGGCCGGTCCGGCTCAACCTCGGCCGGCAGGGAGTCAGCTGGGGGATCGGCTGGTTCTTCCGTCCCACCGACCTCGTCACCCCGCTGACTCCGCTGGCCCAGGAAGAAACCAGGCCCGGCAAAGCTCTAGCGGTGTTGCGCTGGTCGACCTCGGCCTTGACGGCCGTGGATTTCATTGCCGGCGATGAGATGATCGGGGCCCGATCCGAATGGCGGATCGGACCTACCAACCTGCGGCTGCTGGGTGTCTACCAACCGGGGTATATCCACTCGCTGGGGTTTGATTTTCAAGGGGGGTTGGCCGGATTTTACGGGGAAGGCGCCTACCATTGGGCCGAAGCTTCGTTCGACCAGGGGGAATTGGCGGGCTTGGTCGGCTGGCGCAAAGTGCTGCGATCGGGCAATCAACTGTATCTGGAATATTACCGGAACGATCTGAGCAAGGCCGGGCCGGAATTGGCCGCGCTTTGGTCGGAAAACAAGAACCGGGAGCTGCGATATTCCAATCAGAATTATCTGGCCGTGGGGCTGCAAATCCCTTGGGACCAGCTGACCACTTGCAGCATTACCGCGATCGCCAATCTGGACGATGGGGGCGTGATTCTGCAAGGAATCGCCGACGTTCAGCTCAGTGACAATCTTACGGTGCGGGGCGCGCTGATGACAGTCGCCGGAGCGGGCGGCACCGAGTTTCGGACCAGGGTACAAGGCGCTAAAGTCGGGGCTACGGTGGAGATGAAGTATTTTTTTTGAACTGGTTTAGAGATAATCCCCGGACGATGATGGGAACGATCCATCCCGCCTTCAAGGCGGGATGGATCGTTTTCGTATCCGGATGTCGGGAGAAGCATCGTTTCATGAGCTTTGTGAATGATAGGGTGACCGGAATAATTGATAGTCAGATATCAATTCAGCCTTGCGGCAAGGCCGACTCCGGCGAGGCGTATTGCCAGTTCCGGCCATCCATCTCCCGGATGAAACGGACCACCTCGTCGACTAAGACGCGGACCATCTTTTGGCCCTTGCCGGCAGTGGCTTTGCTGGGGTCGCCGGTGGCCCCGGTATTGGTCAGCTCGGCGAAATTCCATTTGATCTCGATATTCTCAGGCAGATTGGGCACCACCCCTTTGGCGTGCTCCATCTGGATCAGCTCCGGGAAGAGCGCCAGCCCGATGGAGGTTTCGCCTTCGCCGGCGTGGCCCAGGCCATTCCAGACCGCGAAGGTGTCTTTGGGCAACAGTTTGCCGGCAGTGACCCACCAGGCGTCGAGGGTGGCGATCTTGGCCCGGGGATGGGCCAATTTGATGGCGCGGGCGGCGATCTCAATCGGCGCGATGTTGCCGTCGTGGCCGTTCATGATGAAGATCTTCTCGATGCCGTTCCTGACGGTGCTCTCCAGAATATCCTTTAACACCGCGATCAACGTTTCCGGGCTGAGGGTCAGGCTGAACGGGAAATGGGCGTAGTGCTGGCTCATGCCGACGTTGACCGGCGGCAGGACCAGCAGGCCTTCGACCTGTTCGGCCACACGTTCCGCCAGCATCGAGGAGACAAAGGTGTCGGTCCCGAAGGGCAGGTGATAACCGTGGTTTTCACACGAACCCACGGCAATGATGGCTTTGTCAAATTTGGGGCCGGTCCGATATTGATGGCCGGTCATTTTTTGCAAGATGCTCATCAGGCAATCTCCTTTGCAAATGAATTGGGAAAGGACCGCGGCCTCGACTGAACGCCGCGGCCCCGGTCCGGATGGAACGGCTGAACTTTAGGGAGTGACTTCCTTCACGAACTTGAATTGGTCATTGACCACTTGCAGAACGGAGACTGACTTCTTCGGAACCCGTTTGCCAGCCTCGTAGGTGATGGTCCCGGTGACTGCCTTGAAATTGGCGGTTTTGGCCAGGGCGTTGCGGATCGCCGCCGGTTTGACCGACTTGGCCCGATCCTGTGGCGGAGACCGCCGTTCGATCTTTTGTGAAAGAAGATCGATCGTTTGTGGATAAAGATCAACCTTTTGTGAATCAAGATTGATCTGCTGTGGATAAAGGAGATGCTTGAGTCGTTCCGGATCGATCTTTTATGAAAGAAGATCGATCATTTGTGGATAAAGATCTTCCTTTTGTGAATCAGGATCGATCTTTTGTGGATGAAGGAGATGCTTGAGCCGTTCCGGGTCGATCGTTTGTGAATCAAGATGGATCGTTTGCGAATGAAGGAGATGCTTGAGCCGTTCCGGGTTTCACCGGGTGACGATGGAGAGGGATGGGGGGAATTTATAAAATTTTTAAAGATTTTTATACTTCGTTTAGACCCTCTTTCAAAGCTTTTTAATCTCCCGCATTATAATGGCCTCATTCCATCAAACTAAGGAGGTCTTCGAATGAATAAAGTGCAACTGATGTACGATGTGGTCAAGGCGTTGCGGGAGAAACAGGTGTTGCAAGGCGCTTTCCAAGTGGAGGGCAGGAAGGACGGGGCGGCTGTCTTTCACCTGGCGACCGAGTTTGAGAAAAACACGGCGACCGGAGAATGCCGCTCCAAGATCCGGACCGAATACGACTATGAGGGACGGCGGCTGAAGCACGAGAGCGAAACCGAGCTGAATCTGCCGGAATTTCAGGGACCTTGGCCCGGGCGCTGCGGCCTGATGCGGCATTGGCACGACCATTGCAGCATGATGCTGCATGGGCACGACCACTGCAGCATGATGCTGCGTGGGCACGACCATGGCGGCATGATGCAGCATGGGTACGGCCACCGTCATCACGGACCGTTCCGGATGGACGGACCCGAGGGGATGGGACCGGGCTGCGGACATTTCGGCCGGCATGGCGGTTTCAAGGAAGGGCTGGACCGGCTGGCCTTTTTGCTGCAGGTCTTTCAAAATACGCTGCTGACGGAGGAGGAGCAATGCTATGTACTCTCCTTCCGGCTGGCGGATATACCGGAGGAACTCCGGCGGGCGTTCGGGGAAAGGATGAACCGGGAAGAGCTGCGCGGCCACTGGGAGCACCATCCCCATTGCGGCATCCTCAAAGAATTGCATGGGCTGGAAGAGCCGGAAGCGGAAGTGCACGTCATCGTCAATAAGCAGAAAGAGCTCCAGAAGGTGGACTGGGCGCTGCGCGGCGTGGGCCGGGATGAGAGCGGCGCGGGGCACGAGTGGGACATCAAGGCCGAATTGAGCCTGGACTGGTAAAGAAGGGTTGCCGCGGCCCGGCGCGGCCGGATGCCCGCCGGGGAACGGCGGGCGCTGCAATTTTTATTTGCGCCGGCGCGGGAAGCATAGTATGATCGCTGTATGGGAGCTGTGATGAATCCGGCTGAAAGCCGAGGAAGGTCACGGCGATTGCCCGGGCGAGGAATAAAGTCGTTTTTGAACCTGTTGGCAGGCGGATTTCCGGTTCCCAAGACTTTATGGCCCGGGCTGGTGAGGGCGAAAAAATAACCGAAAAGAGCGTGAGGGATGAAGACGCCGCGGGAGATCCGGGATTGGCTGGCCGCTTTGCGGCGCTGGGGCGACGAGCGCCGGCGCGAACGCCGCGAAATGGCCGCCGAGTTCAGGCGCGAGAATGCCAAGTTCCACCAGTACCTGCGGGATCATGCCCGGCTTCACCGGCAGCACCATGGGGGTCATCCGGGCCACTATCCGGGAGCGGGGCCGGATCCTTTCTGGCCTCACCACCACCACCAGGAGGAACTGCGCCAGCGCCGCCAGATGCAGGCCCGGTACCACCAGTTCAGCCGGTACCACCGCCGCCTCCGCTTTATCCGGCCGCTGATCCTGTTATTGAACCTGACCATCTGGTACCTGATCTTCCGCTATCTGGGGGTCCGGATCATCGCCGTCGGCTTTGCGATCCTGATCAGCGTGGGCGGGATCTACGAGTTGTTTTTCCTGCGCCGCCTGGAAAAGCAGGTCTTTAACCCCATCGACCAGTTGAAAAAAGGGGTGGAGGAGATCGCCAGGGGCAATTACCAGGTGCGGATCGAGTGCGACGTCTTGAATGACCTGACGCTGCTGGTGGCCTCCTTCAACGACATGGCCGAAAAGCTGCAGGAGAGCGAGAAGCTGAAGAGCGAGTACGAGGAGAACCGCAAGACGCTGATCGCCAACATCTCGCACGATCTGAAGACGCCGATCACCTCGATCCAGGGTTATATCGAGGCGCTCCTGGAGCGGGGCGATCTGTCGGAGGCGGACCGCCAGAAGTACCTGCGGATCATCGAGTACAATACCGCGTACATGAACCGCCTGATCGACGACTTGTTCCTCTTCTCCAAGCTGGATCTGGACAAACTGGAGTTTCAGTTCGAAACCATCGCGGTCCGCGACTTCATGGCCGACCTGCTGGGAGAGTTCCGCCTGGAACTGGAGGAGAAACAGGTCCGCCTGGAGTATGAGGACCGCCTGGACTGCGAATGCGCGGTATGGATCGATCGCAAACGGATCCACCAGGCGATCCGCAACATCATCGGCAACGCGGTCAAATACGGTCCCGAGCAAGGGTTGGCCATCCGGGCCGTCCTCTGCCGCCGGGAGGATTGGGTCCGGCTGGAGCTGCGGGACAACGGCCCCGGCATCGCCGAGGACAAGTTGCCCTTCATCTTCGACCGCTTTTACCGGATCGATCCCGAGCGGACCAAGGACGCGATCAGCACCGGCCTGGGACTGGCCATCGCCAAGGAACTGGTGGAGGCCCACGGCGGGTCGATCGCGGTGGCCAGCGCCCCCGGCGCGGGCAGCTGTTTCACCATTGAATTGCCGGCGCTGGAAACGCAGGGAGGGGACGGGAATGAAACGGATTCTGATTATCGAGGATGACCAGAACATCGCCGAACTGGAACGGGATTATCTGCAACTCAACGGGTACCGGGCGGAGATCGTCCGGGACGGGGAGGCCGGAGCGCGGGCGGCGCTCTCGGGCCGCTACGACGTGATCGTGGTCGACCTGATGCTGCCCAAAAAGGATGGGCTGACCATCATCAAGGAAGTGCGCCAGAAGTACGAGATCCCGGTCCTGGTGGTCTCGGCCCGGAGCGAGGACATCGATAAGATCCGCGGCCTCGAGCTGGGCGCCGACGACTATCTGACCAAGCCTTTCAGCCCGGCTGAGCTGGCGGCGCGGGTCAAGTCGCACATCAAACGGTATGAGCGGCTCAAAGGCAATCTCGCGGCCAGCGAAGTGATCAACCACAAGGGGCTGGAGATCAATCCCGCCTCCCACAAGGTCCTGGTGAACGGGAAGGAAGTCCAGCTGACGACGAAGGAGTACGAGTTGCTGCTGTTCCTCGCCTCCCATCCCAACCAGGTCTTCACCAAGGAGCATCTCTTCGACGCGGTCTGGGGCAACGATTACTACGGCGACTCGGCGACCGTCCCGGTCCATATTCAGAAGGTCCGCAAGAAGATCGAGCGCGACCCGGCCAATCCCGAATTCATCGAGACCTTGTGGGGGACGGGTTATCGCTTCAACTCCAACTGAGGGAGGCCCGGACCGCTGGGAGCCTGTGCGGGTCATCGCAACCGGAACCATGCGCCGAGCTTCTAGATCCCGGCCGGATACAGCTTCCGGTAGTGGACGGTGGCGAGGGAAAACCAGCCGAGCGCCGCCAGAAACCGCAGGAACGGGTTCCAATGGAAATATACGAGCAACCCCATTTGGTGATAGACGGCATCCAGCGCGGCGCTGATAAAAGAGAACATCGCGATATACAGCGGCAGAACGTACCATTCCTTCTGTTTTGGCAGAAAATAAAAGTAAATCATCGTCGCTATATAGGCCATCTAACGAACGAAATTGTGTTCATTTTGGGCGCAATATTTTGAAATGATCTTGCAAACTCATACGTAACCAGGTTTTACAGAAACATTTTTGGAATCAGACTGATCCTTGCCGCGCTAATTGTCTAAAACCTGACCTCTCTCCCTGTTCCCTCCCCGGCGGTATTTCATCCGTGAACCGCCGGACTCTATCCTTCCTGGACATGGCCCGGCGAAGTTATTTCTGATGGTAGACTCGACGGGGAGGGGTGAATTGCCACAAATTATTGCGCCCATTTTGGGGTTTTATCTTTGGCCTATTTCCGTTTGATTCACGTAAAAACTTACCTTTTTGCATAAACATTGGCCCTCGTTTCAAGCGATTGACCCCTCCCCGTCGAAATGTCTATCTGAATTCGCTTCGCCGGGGAGAGGTCGCTTTTGGACTTGCTTTATCTCTCTATTGATCTCCCAAAACCTTTTTGGTTCCGGCTTCGCCGGGATAGGATGAAATAAATTTCTGTACTAAGATTTGCATTCCTAAGGCCGAATGCAAATGGAATTAAAACGGAATTTATTTCATCCTATTTCAGCGGTAATAAGTTGAATTAAATTCCTTAATTTATGCGTTATTGCGATGTATCATAACCAAAAAACGGAAAATGATACGGCGGCATCGAAAAAACAAGCAGCCGCCCTTGCAACGGGTTGAGCTGCTTGTTGGATACAGCGCGAAGATCATCAAAACACGATGCCCATCAGGCCAGGACGTCGATTTGCTGGACGAAGCCGGCGCTGCCGTCCTCGCGGAGGAACAGCCCGGATCGTTGAATCTATCCGGCCGGCCGGTTCGCGGGGAAAGCCGGCGGCGGGATAGCCGGGTCTGCTTGAGCGTCAAGGAGGAGATCCAATGGATCATCATCGGGACTGGTATTGGGAGCAACGGGTGGCGCGGGTCATCGCCAACCTGGAAAAGCATAATATGGCCGGTTTCTATGTTCAAGATGAAGTCCAACTGCTGGCCAAGGTGGAAGAATTGATCCCGGAGGGGTCGGTGGTGGCGGTGGGCGATTCGCTGACCCTTTTTGAGACCGGGGTGATCGGCTTGTTGCGCGGCGGCAGGTACCGGTTTCTCGATAAGCACCGCGAAGGCTTGACGAGCGCCGTCAAACGTGAGATTTACCTGGCCAGTTTCAGCGCGGACACCTTCTTGTGCAGCACCAACGCGTTGACGGAAGCGGGAGAGCTCTACAATGTCGACGGCAACGGAAGCCGGGTGGCGGCGCTGTTGTACGGCCCCGAGCAAGTGATCGTGGTGGCCGGGAGGAACAAGATCGTCGCCGATCTGGATGAGGCCCGACAGCGGGTGCGCCGTTACGCCGCGCCCCTGGACGCCAAGCGGCTCGGCAAGCGGACGCCCTGCGCCAGTCTGGGCCATTGCCTCGATTGCGACAGCCCGGAACGGATCTGCAACGATTATGTGGTGATCAAGCGCCAGTTCATCAAGGGGCGGATCAAGGTCATCATCGTCGGCAAGGACTTGGGGTATTGAATCGATTTCTGCCGGAACTCAACCGTCGCTGGGGAATGACCGCATTTCCCGGCGGCGGTTTTTGTCTTGGCATCCCGGGCAGGGGCATCCGGAGTTTATTTGGCTTTCTTCTCCAGGGTGCAACTGACGATGGCGCCTTCGGCGGCATGAATCATGCGGATCCAGGGCGCATAGCCGGCCAGGCTGATCCGCACCTCGTGAACCCCGGGATTCAAGGGAACGGCTATCGGCGTGTTCCCGTAATAGACTTGATCGATCTCCACCTCGGCGCCGGAAGGGTTGGAGTCGAAGTGCACCAGGGCCTTCTCGGGGAGCTTGGGCTGACTGGCCTCGATGCGGGTCACCAATTTATCGACCGCGGCCGTCAGGGCTTTCGACAACAGCTCCCGGGTATTTCCGGTGGAAAGGTTGGCCGCGCCGCTAGTATTCAGCATTTTGGTCTGGGCGGGAGTAAAGATCGCAAACTCCAGTTTTCCGGTGTTGACGTTCAGGACCTTAATGTTGACGGTAATGTCGGCGGTGATCTGCTCGGTGGTGATTCCGTAGGCCTGGACTCTTTGGACATTCTGCTCATAGGAGACGATGCTGCCGGTCACCAAATAATCGGCGCTCAACAGTTTTCCGATCTGCAGCGCTGAGCTCTCCGAGTTGACCAGACCGGACATGGACAGATGGTGTTCTTCCATGATCGAAGCCAGCTTCGCCCGCTCGACCACTGCGAACTTATCGGTCTGATACAGCAATGTTCCCAACACTTCGTTGGCGGCGGTTCCGATATTCGGGAGATATTTACCGCTCAGATTGTTAAAATCCACAATCGCCACCGTGTATTGGGGGGATTCGGCATAGTTCGGGACCGCCGCCAGGCCGAGCCAACCGGCCGCGAGCAAGGCTGAAAAGATGACCCACATCCCCAAATATCTGGCTTTTCTCATGGAGGCTCCTCCTTTGAATGAGACGGTAAGAAAAGGATACTGTCCGCATATTCCGTGTGCGATTTCCAAGTTCCTGATCCATGGTATCATAAATCTGCGGCCGGGGCGAGAGCATGGCCGGATAATGGTTAAAATTCTTGTTTTGTACCCCAGGTTACACGTGCAGGTGCATCTTTAGCAAGTAGCCGAAATAGAGAGCCGGTGCGCCCCAGGGATTGATTTTGCGATGCGGCCGGATTTTCGACGCTTCTATACTTTAATGAAAACAAAAAGGAACGGCCTTCGCTGCCGGAGCAGCGGTGGCCGTTCTTGATTGGGATAGGAGGAAAGGGAGGCGTGTCTGCGCCTTTCTTGAACCGGGGCTTCGCTTTTTGTTATTTAACGGGAGGTAAACCGTAACATATTCCAAGACAGTTTCGGCAAGACGACGGTCGCGATATTGCCATCCACCCGGGGAAGCGCCGCTTGACGCGGCTTTACCCGCTCCGGCGCTTCGAAATCATTGGCTGCCGCTAGCTCATCCTCCTGGAGCAGGCGATGTTCCACCGGGCGAACCGCCGGGAATGACCGGAAATCCAGCTGGACCTCCAGGTCCTCGTGTTGGTCGCAGTTCAAAAGGAAAAGATTGACCGCGCCGCTTTCCGGATTGAAGACCACCGCCGTTTGGAGCACTGGCACATCGCCGTAGGCCTGGGACTCATACGCCGGGCAGTGGATCAGGGGCCGCAGGACCTGGCCGCGGCCGAACTGGGAAACCTGCTGGAAGGGATAGAAGATGGTCTGCCGGATGGCCGGGCCGCCACGTTTGGTATAAATGGGAGCGATCGCGTTCACCAGTTGCGCCAGGCAGGCGATTTTGATCCGGTCGGCATGATTCAAGAGGGAGCAGATCAGGCCGCCGAAGACCAGCGCGTCCAGGAAGGTGTAGATCTGCTCCAGCCGGGGCGGAGCGGTCTCCCAGTCCGGATACTCCTCGGGGAGATACCAGACGTTCCATTCGTCGAACGACAGGTTCAACCGCTTATGGCTGCGGTTTTTGGCCTTGACATAGTCGGCGGTGGCGATGATGGTCTGGATGAAACGGTCCATGTCGACGAAGGAACCCAAAAAATCATCCCGGGTGATCGCGTCGCGGATGCCGTAATAACTATGAAGCGAGATGTAATCCACCTGGTCATAAAGGTGTTCCAGGACGATCCGGTCCCACTCCGGGAAGGTCGCCATCCGGGCGTTGGAACTGCCGCAGGCCACCAATTCGATGCCCGGGTCGACCCAACGCATGATCTTGGCCGCCTCGAGGGCCTTCTTGCCATAATCGTCGGCCGAGAGATGGCAGATCTGCCAGGGGCCGTCCATCTCATTGCCCAGGCACCAGACCTTGATGCCGTGCGGCTGGGCGTGGCCGTTGCGACGGCGCAGATCGCTCCAGTAAGTTCCGCCGGGGTGGTTGCAATACTCCACCAGATTGCCGGCGTCGGCGGGAGTTCCGGTTCCCAGATTGACCGCTGCCATCACTCCGGAATCGGCTTTTTTGCACCAGTCCGCGAATTCATCGATGCCGATCTCATTGGTTTCAATGGACCGCCAGGCCAAGTCGAGCCGTTTCGGCCGTTCCGCAAGGGGTCCGATGCCGTCGGTCCATTGGTAGCCGGAGACAAAATTGCCGCCCGGATAGCGGACCAGGGGTACGGCCAACTCTTTCACCAGGCCGAGCACGTCGCGGCGGAACCCCTGTTCGTCGGCGCTGGGGTGGCCCGGCTCATAGATTCCCGAGTACACTGCCCGGCCGAGATGCTCGATGAACGATCCGAATAAACGGGGATCGGTCTCGCTGATGACATAGTCCTTTTCAATGATACATTTGGCTTTTTTCAAACGGAAACTCCCTCCCTGATGAAATATTTGGAGTACGGCGGAACTTCAAAATGAATAATCTAACCGGTTAGAAATGTTCGATGCAATATATTTCAGCGCCTTTCATAAAATTCCTTCTCCGCCAGGAAAAGTTTTACGTTGAAAGATTCGCGGAAAGCAGGAGATCGAAATTCAGGGATGAATAAATAGGGTTATTTACACAAAGAGCTGTGATAAACCCGGCTTAAAAGCCGGAAGGGTCACAGCGATTGCTTGAAGCAAGTGATAAAGTCGTTTTAAAAATTTTTTGCAAGTCGAATCGATTTGAAAAAAGACTTTATCACACGGCTTCTAAAGGAGTGTTGGGTCAAGTGGCCACCATCCGGGATGTCGCCGAACGGGCCGGAGTCTCGGTCGCTACGGTTTCGGCGGTGCTCAATCAGAGCTGCAAGGTAAGCGAGAAGCTGACCGCCAGGGTGCTGGCGGCGACGCGGGAATTGAATTACCGTCCGAACCGGTTAGCCCGGGCCCTTTCCCAAAAACGCACCCATCTCATCGGCTGCCTGGTGCCGACGATCGTCAATCCCTTCTTTCCGCAGGTTGTCAAGAGCGTTGAGGATATTGCCTTCGAAAACCAGTTTGGGATCTTCGTTTGCAACAGCGAGGGGAACTCGGGCAAGGTCCGGTATTACCAGCAGATGTTGCTGGAGACGCAGGTGGACGGGGTCATTATTGCGCTCTCCTGGGAACTGGCCCGGCCGGAAGTGATTCAGCCCTTTCTGGAGGCGGGGATCCCAGTGGTCGGCCTGGCCGGGGCGCGCCGTTCGGAGCTGATCGATTGCGTGGTCGTCGATGACGTTCAGGGCGGCTTTGACGCCGCCAACCATCTGATTGAGCTCGGCCATACCCGGATCGGCTATATCGGCGCCCAAAACAGCGAGACCACCCGGCTGCGGCTGCTGGGTTACAAAAAGGCCTTACAGGCCGCGGGACTCCCGTACGACGAGCGTGATATCATGTTGGGAAATTCCTTTTCGGACGCGGAAGGCTATACTCTGGCGAAGATGCTGCTCGCCCGGGAACCGGAGATCAGCGCGATCTTTTCCTATAACGACATCATGGGGTTGGGCGTGATGAGCGCCCTGCACGATCAGGGGATCGCGGTTCCCGCGCAGCTGTCGGTGATCGGGTTCGACGACTCGGCGGCCTCGTATAGTTTTCCCAAGATGTCGACCATGGAGATACCCAAGGCGGAGATGGGCCGGATCGCCGCCAATGTGTTGATCAACCGGATCGGCGGCCAAGCCGCCGCGCCGCGGGTCTTTGAATTGCCGCCCCGCCTGGTGGTGCGCGATTCCACCGGACCGTTGCATCATGAATAATCTCAGGTATCTGCGCTGAACGGAGCCACCGGACGGCGACTCGAAAGAGAGGCCCCGAATCTTGGGAGCATGGTTCGGGCTATTTTTGTTGGGGGCCGTATTTATGGCGGAATATGTATCTGGAGGCGGTTGCATGGTCCAGGACCGGATTTTCACTTTGAACTTTTTCATCCCAATTCCGTTGTATAAAGGGCATAATGGGACTGAAACGCCGGATGGATCTTCGGCGGATGGGAAGTCCCGGCGATGAGGTGGATCCCATTTTTGCTTTTCTGAAAAAATATATCCCAAAGTATTGGAAGCTCTTCTGCCTGGCCGTGGCCTGTCTCACGGTGGAGGCCATCTGCGATCTGCTGCAGCCGACGATCATGGCCCGGATCATCGATCACGGCGTGGCTACCCGCCGGCTCGATTCGGTGCTGCGCCTGGGAGGGCTGATGCTGACGGTGACGGCATTGGGAGCGGCCGCCGCCGTGGGGCGTAACATCTTGTCGAGCCGCGTTTCGCAGCGTTTCGGGACCGAACTCCGCTCCGATCTCTTCCGGCAGATCCAGAGTCTTTCCTTGGAGAATCTCAACCGTTTCGAGACCGGATCGCTGGTGACCCGGCTGACCAATGACGTGACCCAGGTTCAGAACCTCGTCAACGGCCTGATGCGGATCTTCGTCAAGGCGCCGCTGGTCTGCGTCGGCAGCATCGCCATGGCCACGCTGCTCAACCCGCACCTGGCGCTGATCTTCATCGTGGTGGTCCCGGTGATCGGAAGCCTGATGTTTCTGAACGTCCGGATCGGCTACCCTTTCTTTCGCAAGGTGCAACGGATGATCGACGGGCTCAATAGCGTGATCCGGGAATACCTCTCCGGCGTCCGGGTGGTGAAGGCCTTCAACCGCTTTGAGTATGAGACGGAACGGTTTGACCGGGCCAACCGGGAACTGGCCGGGGTAACCACCGCCGCCACGCGGGTGATGGCCTTCTTTACGCCGGGAATCACCCTGACGGTCAACCTGGGGATCATCGCCGTATTATGGCTGGGCGGGCTGCGGGTCTCCGGCGGCCAGATGCCGGTGGGCCAGGTGATGGCGTTTGTCAATTACTTGATTCAGATTCTGGGCTCGTTGATGACGATCTCTTTTGTCTTTAATATGCTGGTGCGGGCGCGGGCTTCCGGCGAACGGATCGGCGCGGTCATGGCCGAGCGGAATACGATGGCCGTTCCGGAACGGCCGTTGCGTCCCACGGAAGGCGGCGGGCGGGTCGAATTCGACCGGGTCGCTTTCGCCTATCACCGGGACGGCGGAGAGCCGGTGTTGCGGGAGATCAGCTTTGGCGCCGCGCCGGGCGAGACCGTCGGGATCATCGGGTCCACCGGTTCGGGCAAGAGCAGCCTGGTGGGGCTGATTCCCCGCTTTTATGATGTCACGGCGGGCGCCGTCCGGGTGGACGGCGTGGATGTGCGGGAGATGGCTCCCGAGCAATTGCGGGAGCGGATCGCCATGGTCCCCCAGCAGAACGTCCTGTTCAGCGGCACGATTCTGGAGAATATCCGCTGGGGGAAGCCGGACGCCAGCGCCGCCGAGGTCGAGGCCGCGGCCAGGGCGGCCCAGGCCCATGAATTCATCGCAGCCATGCCGGAAGGGTACCAGACGGTGCTGGGCCAGGGCGGGATCAACCTGTCCGGCGGCCAGAAGCAGCGGATCGCCATTGCCCGGGCGCTGGTGAAGCGGCCGTCGCTTCTGATCCTGGATGACAGCACCAGCGCGGTGGATATGGCGACCGAGGCCCGGATCCGCGCCGCGATGAAGCAGTATGTCCGGGGGATGACCTGCTTCCTGATTAGCCAGCGGATCGTCTCGGTGATGAGCGCCGACCGGATCATCGTCCTGGACAACGGGGTCGTCGCCGGAATGGGCAGTCATGAGCAACTGCTGGAATCCTGTCCGGTATACCAGGATATTTACCGGTCGCAGCTCGGCAAGGAGGCGGTCTGATCATGGCGGAAGAAGGGCGAACCGGCCGGCCGGGAAGCGCCGGACCGGGAAGCCTCGGCCTGCCCGGCGGCGGAGTCGGCGGTTTCGGGCGGGGCGGGGGCGGCGCGCGGTGGCTGATGCCGGGGGCCAAGCCGAAGCATTTCCGGGAGACCATGGCCCGGCTATGGCAATACTTCGGCAAGGAACGGCGGCTGCTGGCGCTGGTCTTCGAACTGGTCATCCTGAGCGTCGGACTGGGTCTGGCCGGGCCGTATCTGATCGGCCGGGCCATCGACGCCATTGCCGCCGGGAGCCGGGGGGTCCGTTTCGGGATGCTGCAAGCGGCGATCCTGGCGTTGCTGGCGGCCTATCTGACCGATTCCGGCGTCAGCTTTCTGCAGGGCTGGCTGATGGCAGGGATCGCGCAGCGGATCGTCCAAAACCTGCGGCATGCGCTCTTCGCCAAACTGCAAAAGTTGCCGGTCGCCTTTTTCGATCAGCGGACCCACGGCGAGCTGATGAGCAGGCTCTCCAATGATGTCGACAATATCAGCGGCACCATTTCCCAGTCCGCCACCCAGTTGATGGCCAGCGGCTTCACCATTCTGGGGTCCTTCCTGATGATGCTGGCGCTCAGCCCGCTCCTGACCCTGGCCGGCCTGATCACGATTCCGCTGGTCTTCCTGCTGACCCGGACCATCGCCGGCCGGACCCGGCTGCTCTTCAAAGAGCAACAGGCAGTGCTCGGTCAGTTGAACGGGCAGATCGAGGAAGCCATCTCCGGGATCCAGGTGGTCAAGGCCTTCAATCACGAGGCCGAGGTGATCGCCGACTTTGACGCGGTCAACGACAGGCTCTGCGCGGTGGGGGTCAAGGCCCAGATCTGGTCGGGCTACATCATGCCGTTGATGAATGTCATCAATAATCTCGGCTTCGCCGCGGTGGCCGGCGTGGGCGGGGTGCTGGCGGTCCGGGGCCGGATCACCGTCGGGGTCATCGCCAGTTTCCTCAGTTATTCGCGGCAGTTCGGCCGGCCGCTGAATGATCTGGCCAATATCTTCAATACCCTGCAGACTGCGGTGGCCGGCGCCGAGCGGGTCTTCGAGATCCTCGACGAAGCGGAGGAGCCGGACGACCGGCCCGGGGCGGTGCCATTATTCCAGCCCCGCGGCAGAGTGGTCTTTGAGAAGGTTTCGTTCGGCTACCGGCCGGACCGGCCGATCCTGAAGGAGGTCAGCTTCACGGCCGAAGCGGGCAGCAGCACCGCTTTGGTCGGGCCCACCGGCGCCGGCAAGACGACCATCGTCAATCTGCTGGCCCGGTTCTACGATGTCAGCGCCGGCCGGATCCTGATCGACGGCCGGGACATCCGGGAATACACCCGGGACAGCCTGCGGCGCTGCTTCGGGATTGTCCTGCAGGACACCTATCTTTTTACCGGAACCATCGCGGACAATATCAAGTACGGCCGGCCCGGCGCCGGCGACGAGGAGGTGCGGCGGGCCGCCCGGCTGGCCAATGCCGACGAGTTTATCCGGCGCTTGCCCCAAGGGTATGCGACGCCGCTGGCCGAGAGCGGCCGGGAGCTGAGCCAGGGTCAAAGGCAGCTGCTGGCGATCGCCCGGGCGATCCTGGCCGATCCGGCCATTCTGATCCTGGACGAGGCGACCAGCAACGTCGATACCCGGACCGAACTCCGGATCCAGGAGGCCATGCTGGAACTGATGAGCGGCCGGACCAGTTTTATCATCGCCCACCGGCTCTCCACGATCCGCGACGCCGACACGATCATGGTGATCGACGGCGGCCGCATCGTCGAGCGGGGCAGCCATGACCAGTTGTTGGCCAGCCAAGGGGTTTATCGGGCCATTTATGACAGTCAGTTTCAGAATGCCGACGCCGCTGCGGCGCAAATTCCCCAAGCCGGTCCGGCCGGCGCCGGCCATCGCCTGGCTTCAACCGCCGGGAACGAAACGGTCTAACGGGATCGCGCCGTTCTCCGGCACCAGCTTGGGGAGGGTTACCGTCAATTGTCCGGCTTCGTAAACCGCCGTCGCCCCGGCTGCGGTCACCGCGGCGGGGAGCCGGATCATCCGGCTGAAACCGTTCGAGTCGGCGCCGGACTGGCCGCTGCTGCCGCTGAGCGACAGCAGATTGCCTTGCAACTCCAAGCGCAGATCGCCCGGTTGGGCGATGCCCGGAATGACGGTTTGGACCCGCACCGCTCCTTGAGTCTCCCGGATCTCCACATCGCCGGACTGTGCTTCGTTCCGCCGTTCCGGCTCATGGCCCGCCTGAAACGGAAAACCGGCGGCGGGGGCGCCGTTCCAGAACGATCCGTCCAGGCCCCAGCGTTTTAAGAGATCCAGCACCATGTTTTGCACCTCGGCGGTGGGGTTGCCGCCCCGGCTCAATTCCGCCGCTTTGCGCTGCAGTTCAAACAGCTCCGCCAGCCAGCCCTGGTTCATGATCATTCACCCCTCCCCGGCTCGCCCGGCCGGACCGTGGTTTCCAGCGTGTCGATGAAATTGGGATCGCAGACGATATTAATGCACTGGCTGCTGCGGCTGGAGTCGCCTTCCAGGTCGAGGCCGGTGTTGGTCTTGGAGATGGCCGACCAATGGTGGTGGCGGTTATCGCCGCTGAAGATGCCGGAGGAACTGGCGATCGAGGTTACCTCCAGCTTTTCGATACGGATATGTAAATCCATGCTTGATTACTTCCTCTCCTCGGTACAGCGCGCGAATGGAGTTCCGCGGCGGGACGCTTCTTCACGGCGCTCTTTTTGAGTCTCCCAGCACATGTCGACGTTATCGGGGTCCAGCACATAGTTGGTGCTGGACGGGAAGGAGTTATGATTCCCCGAGACCGTTCCAATCCCGGCGTTCGACTTGCTCATGCTCTTGAAATCGCGCAGGAAGTTCCGGCCGATATTCAACGATGAGGCGTTCTCGATGGTGCCGATGGTAATGGCGTGAATGGTCAACTGGAAATTCAGTTCTTTCATGTCTTTGGCTCCATGGCGCGGGTCAGCGGTCGGCGCTCACCGAAAAACCACTGCAAACGTATGATGATGTTATACTTTATGAATGGCGCGGCGGGGGTGTGTCATGGCGGTCTTTGTGAATTTCGGCATCCTGGTGGTCAACAGCATCGCCAACAACGCGGGGGTTTTTTTTGGAGAAAACGCGCAACAGGGCTGGGATTCGCCGACCAAATCCAATCAGGCGGTGAATATTTACGGCGTCGGGTGTTGCACGGTGAACAATATCAATGTGGTATGCGATCCCGATCTGGTGGATACGCCGACTTTTCATAGCAACTGCGAAGGTGTGTCAATCGTCAAAGCGGTATAAAAGCGTTGTGATAAACCCTGTCCGAAGGCCAGGGTGAACACAAAAGCTCAGAAAAGCAAGTGATAAAGTCGTTTTTGAGTCCACTGAAAGGATGATTTCCGAATTGGAGACTTTATCACATGGCTTTTAAAAGCGGTTGTGATAAACCCTGTCCGAGGGTCAGGGTGAACACAAAAGCTCAGAGAAGCAAGGGATAAGTCGTTTTAAAAACCTTTTGCAAGTCGAATGGATTGGAAAAAGACTTTATCCCATGGCTTTTAAACCGTGAGACCGATAGGCGGAGTGCGGGAGAGACGATAGTTGCGACAGCGCACCGCAATTTCCGGGGGCGAGGTGAACGAAGATCGTCGAAAAGATCAGCAATATCGGTTTCGGCGGGAAATTCCCGGATCTCCAGGCCCGGATCGCCGAGCTGGAAGCGCAGGTTCAGGAATTGCGGGAGCGGCAGCAAGCAGCGGCCGCTCCGACCATCATCATTGAGCACCTGTATGTCCGGCGGGTCGAGGTGGATAAACTTCAGTTCAATTTGGATGAAATCAGCGTCGATGATCTGAGCGGCATGCTCAATGTGGGGATCAACAGCGACGGCAAAATGAAGAAAGAGGAGCGGAACCGGAGCGGTAAGGGTTAGCCGATTCCCGCCACCGCGGACAGGGAGCCATGCATCCCCGCCCGGGGGGCGGTTACCCGGGTGGTAGGATGGGCCAAGCCTGGGATGGATCCATTGGCCGGAAACCAACCGGGACTCCGGGGCCGCTGGCAAGCCGGACAGGGCCGGAGCGGGGTTTGGAACTCCGGGAACGGCGGGCGGAGCAGTTTCCCGGCGCGCCGGAAGCACTTCCGAAGGCTTGGGAAGAAGGGCTGAAGTCCGGGGAAGCCCGGCTGAGCCCTAGGGACGATCGTCCGAGAGTTACGGAAACCCTTCCAACTCTTCGGGAACCGGGTCCAAGCCTCCGGGAAACACCTCCGGGGCTCCGGGAGGCATTGCAAACTTTGGGATGCCCTCCCGCAGCCGTCCGGGGCATCGCCATCGCCCCGCCGCTTCCGTCGGGGGAATGGCTCGTTTCATTGCGGATGGGGATAATAAATGAAGTGGCGCGGGAATTTTAACCGGTCGTTTCACGTTGTTATGAGAGAGACCCTATGAACCAATGACGCCCGGCTGGGGCGGAGGCGGCCTGAGCCGCCCCGGGACAAGCGGCCGGCACGGAGAGATAACGGATGAAATGTTTCCAGTGTGGCTATGAATTTGACGACGCGGCGGAGCGCTGTCCCCAGTGCGGGGCGGAGCCGGACAAGGTCCAGGTGCTGCCGCCCGAGGAGCGGGAGAACTTCCAGGGACTGACCATCGAGGTGGAGCCGGGCGACGCCGGAGGGGAGCGCCGCCAAGAAGAAGGACCGCGCCGCCGGGTCTTTGTCCACCGGGTCGACGTGGGGAATTCGGCGGGCGGCTTCTTCCTGAAACTGCTGATCGCCGGGATCGCGCTGCTTTTGCTGATCATGGTCTTGCCGGTGGCGCTCTTTTGGATCGTCATTGTGCTGGCCGGCTGGTTCGGCGCCCGCTGGTGGCGGAGGTAGCGGGCCCGGCTTTCAGAGGGACTGGATGAGGAACGCGGCCGCGATCGCCGCCGCCACTCCCAGCGCCAAACCGCCCCGGAACCAGGCGCAGGCCGCCGCTACGCCGATCCCGGCCAGGGTCGCCAGGCGCAGCTCCGGGCCGGCGCTCAGCGCGCCCCGGACAATCAAGGCGCCCAGCGCCGTATAGGGGACATACAAAAAGAAGCGCCGGACGGCCGGGGGCAGCGGCCGTTTCGAGAGCGCCAGCAGGGGCAGCAGCCTCGGCAGATAGGTGACGGCCATCATGCCGAGGATCAGGGGCAGGTAATTTTTCATGCCGTTTCCTCCGCCGCGGACCCGTCTTTCCATCGCCAAAGGCCCGCCGCGGTCGCGGCGACGATGGTCGCAATCAGGCGCCAGCTGGGCGGAAGCAGCCGGAAACCCTCCAGCAGCGCGTAGATCATTCCGGCCAGCACCGCCAGGCGCCGCACCGCCGCCGATTTTTTGAATTCGGGAACCAATAACGCCGCAAACATGGCGTACAATCCCACCCCCAGGCTGCTCTGGACCGCGCCGGGCAACACCGCGCCGAGCAGATACCCGACCCCGGTGCCGCCGGCCCAGGCGCCGTAGGCCGAGCCCTGCAACGCCAGCAGATAGGGAACGCTCAGGGTGCCTTGCTGCAGTGAGGCCACTGCGAAACTCTCATCGGTGATTCCAAAAGCGATCCACGGCAGCCAATGCCGTTGGACATGGCCGAGGCGGACCGCCAGGGAGGCGCTCATCATCAGGTGCCGCAGATTCAGCAGCAGGGTGGCGGCCACGATGCCGCCGGTGGCGACACCCGCCCGGAGTAGATCCAAGGCCATGAACTGGCTCGCCCCCGCGAAGACAATCAGCGAGAAGAGACAGGCCTCAAGCAGCGGCACATGGACCGCCTTGGCCAGCAGGCCGAAGGCCATGGCCACCGGAAAATAGCCGATGACCACCGGCGCTCCAGCCAGCCATCCTTCTTTGCCGCCCAAAAGGGTTTCTTTCATCGTTTCGCCTCCATTTGCTCAAGATTCATGCCTTCCTCCGGATGGGGATGGTATAATAAAAAAATAACACGGTTCTTTTGTACGCTATATAGGAATGGATTGTACGTTATAACGTATTGGAGATATTATACAACGCCCGGATAGCAGATTGCAAGGAGAAGGGGGTTATTTTTTTGGCGGATGTCAACGGCATTATCGCCGCCAATCTGAAGCGGATCCGCGAAACCAAACGCCTGAGCCTGGACAGGGTGGCCGATCTTACCGGGGTCAGCAAATCGATGCTCGGCCAGATCGAGCGGGGCGAGTCCAATCCCACCATCAACACCATCTGGAAGATTGCCGCCGGACTCCGCGTCTCTTTCACGGCGCTGCTCGATGCGGCGCAGGGGGAGGCGGTCATCGTGCGCCAGGCCGAGCTGGAGCCGCTGGTCGCCGACGAGGGCGGATACCGGGTCTATCCGGTCTTCCCCTACCAGGAAGGGCGGCGTTTCGAGATCTACAGCGTCGAATTGGAGCCGGGCGGGAGCTACCATTCGGAATCCCACGGGGAGCGGACCCACGAGTTCATTACGGTGGCCGACGGGGTATTGACCGTGGTGACCGGGGAGAAGCAATACACGGTGCGGCGCGGCGAGTCCATCGCCTTCCCGGCGGACCGGCCCCACCAATACCAGAATCCCGGCCGGGAGCTGACCCGCCTGAGCATGGTCATCGATTACTCCGGGACTTGAAGGCCCGGACTGCCGATCTGCGGCGCCCGGGGGAAGTTTCTTGGGGCGGACCGCCGGAGCCGGCGTCATACGATCCGCCGGGAAGATTGAAAGCCATGGGAAACCAGCCCTGTAGTGGAGTGAAAATTGATGTATCCCTTACTGCCTCCGGGCTTTTGTGAACACCCCGACCTGCGGACGGAGTTTATCACAACGCCTCTGATCCTTTCTTCGCAGTCAAACCAACCGGTTGAGCCGGAATATGCGGCTGAATGTCAGGGATGGGAACCCGGGAAGCTTCCCCAAACCTCGGGGAAGCTTCCTCAAGGCTTGTCGATGCTTCCCGAAGCCTCCGTCTTCTTTCCCGGAGGTTCGGGGATGCATCCCGAAGGATTGGTCCTTTATCCCGAAACCTTGGGGAAGCTTCCCGAGGGCTTCGGGATGCTAGGATGAACCTTCGGGAAGAAAGGATCAAAGGATCCTATGAAAGGATCATAGCATCCCTTACAAGGATGAAGACCATACCTTACACGGATCCTGGCATCCCTTACAAGGATCGCAGGATCCTTTGAAAGGATCGAGGCATCCCTTACAAGGATGGCTTTCATCCTAACAAGGATGAAGAATATCCTAGTTGGACGAAGGACCATACCTTACATGAGGGGCGATGAACTGATATATTAGGGGAGCCGGGATGGTGGACGAAAGGTTGGGGAAAGATGAATGAGCTGGGGTACGGTTGGACTTTGCGACGGAAAATTTGGGAGAATCCTTGCCCCTTCAAGGGGAAAGGAGCGAGCTTCGCGTTCTGGAAGAGAAATTCCGGGTTGCATTGGGAGGAACGGCTTATTCGCGGGTTAACTTTTTAGGCCAAAATAGTCCCGGTTCATCAGCAACCAGCTAAGCGCCAACAAAATCGATAGCATTTTTATTAATCTGGTCAATGATGGCAACAATTCCCAACGCTGTCTCCATGGGAAATAGCTCGACAATACTGCCGACAGTTTTGAAAGGTTCTTCTTGAAGTATCGTTTTATCAAGCATATGACCATTCTTAACGATGTAATCCACAATGTTTTTAACAAACCGTATTTGACGGCTGTTCAAGTTCTCGTTGGTTAAAAACTCGCCGAAGGCTTCATTGGCCGCTTGCCGGTCAAGGCCAATCATCTCTCGGACCAGGATGGACAAGGGCGTATCGCCAAACTCTTTTTGATACTCTTCCTTCGTGCCGAGTTCTCCCCAAAGAATCTGTTCCAACGTCATGAAGTCCTGTTTGGTCAGAGGCTTATTGTTCTTTAATTTATAAATGGCGACGTTGTCCTGATGTTCCCGAAGGTATTGGTTAACCTTCTTTTGGTAATCGTTTAAATCAGCGACCGTGAATTCGCCGGGACTTTCGGATAATGCGAGTATCTCGTCGGTAAAATCGGTATAGTAGATATCCTGCTTCTTCCGTTCGATAAACTTAATGAGCTCACGGAGGTCTTCCCGGACGTTTTCATAAGCGAAGATATCGGCATTGTCCCAAAAATCGTCGGTCTTAATCTTTGCGATGGTTTCTTTCTTGGCTAGGATTTGGGGTATCGTACCCAGCTTCGACAGTTCAAAAGCGGTTCGGACCACCGATTCTTTTTGCATATTGGCGCTTTTGCCCATGAGATGACCCAACTCGATGACGAACATGATTTCATCAAATCGTTTCGCCAGTTCGTCATCGTCTTCCGGTTTAATTAACGGAGCGATATGCGCTTTCAGATTCGCGGCGTCAAGAATACCCAATGCTGTCCAAGCGTCTTTGGAACTGTATTTATCGACATATAGCAGATGTTGTTTAACCACAAAGTTGCGCCGGTTCAGTTGGTTGATGGTTTTGGTGAGTTCTTCGATCAATTGATTCCGGTAGGCGGTATAGCATTCCTGTTGATACTCCAGTTGTTGCAGTTCCTTAACCATGTCCACTTTGATTCCAAAAAGGATTTCGGTAATGCTTGGGCTGATCTTGGCTTCCCGGCCGTGTTCATTGACTCTGAAAAACTCAAAGTTACCGCAGAAGTCGAAGATATAAAACTCCTTTTTATTCAGCCCGACGCCAAACAAGCCTTCGCAAAGGCGGGTTCCCCGGCCAATCATCTGCCAGAACTTGGCTTTGGAAAAGACCTTTTTGAAAAAGACGAGGTTCACGATCTCCGGGATATCGATGCCGGTATCCAACATGTCGACCGATACGGCGATTTGGGGAAGCTTATTTGGGTCCGAGAAGTCATCCAGCAGGCTTTGAGCGTAGGTGACATAGTTGTCAATCACCCGGGCGAAATGGCCGCCGTATTCGGGATACAAAGCGTTGAACCGCTCCACGATTCTTTCGGCGTGTTTATGATTTTTGGCGAAGATGATGGTCTTCCCGAATTTATCGCCGCCTTCAACCTTGATGCCTTTTTGCATCAGGATGGTTAAGACCTTTTCGATGGTGTCATCATTGAAGAGCCAGGAGTTCAAGGCTTCGGAAGAGATGTCCTCGGGAACATCGTCATCAAAAGTCTCCTCGAATTGTTCCTTTTCCGCTTCGCTTAAATCGTCGTAGTGAATCCCATCTGACAAGAACTTTAGCTTGGTTTCGATTTTTTGAAAATAGACGAGAAACCTATCTTCAACCGCTGTTTTCAATTCGTAGGCGTATGTCGGCACATTATTTTCAAGGTCGAAGAGGTGATAGGTGTTTTTATCGATATCGGCCTTGGGCGTCGCGGTGAGCCCCACCAGCATGGCGTCAAAATAATCGAAGATGGCTTGATACTTTTGATAAATGCTGCGATGGGATTCATCAATGATAATCATATCAAAATGGCCGACGGTGAATAGTCTTTGCCCGTTTTTCGCCTTGGTTTCATCAATAGCGTTCATCATGGTCGGATAGGTGGAAAAGACAATCCTGCTCTCGGGGTTATCTTTATTATCCATAAGGTTGCATAAGGACATGGAGGGAAGGAAGTTATTAAAGGCGTTCTTGGCTTGTCTGACAAGGGCAGTCCTATCCGCCAGAAAAAGGACATTTTTCACCCATTCATGACGGGAAAGCAGGTCCACCAGGGAAGCAGCCACGCGGGTCTTGCCGCTTCCGGTAGCCATGACCAGTAAAGCTTTTCGATCGCCATCTTCCAATGAATCGCAGATTGCCTTAATGGCTTCTTTTTGATAATAACGGTTGGTAATCGTCTCGTTTATCTTGATGTTCTCAAGCGGTATCCGGCTTTTTCTCCGGTTAACCAGGAGTTGCAGTTCATCTTTGCTGTAGAAACCGGATACCCTCCGCTCGGGATAGCGGGTATCATCCCAAAGGTAGGTTTCGAATCCGTTGCTATAGAAGATCACGGGGCGTTGGCCGAACTTACTCTCTAAGCAGTTAGCATATAGTTTAGCCTGGTGCTGCCCAACTTTCGGGTCTTTACTGGTTCGTTTGGCTTCCACTACTCCCAAAGGTTTGCCGTCGTTTCCAAACAGGACATAATCGACCGAACCTTGGCCGCTGCCCGAGGGCATTCCCAAAACAGGGTATTCTTCGATGCAATCCTCGCCAAACCGCCAACCGGCTTCCCGAAGGTCAAGGTCGATATAGTGCTTGCGGGTTTCAAACTCGCTGATTTCATCGACTTTAAACGGGGTGTCCTTGGCTTCCCGGATTTTGCGGATTTCCTCGCGGAGCTTTTCATTCTCAGCCACGACATCTTTGAGTTCCTTGTCGGTGGCTCCGAGCCGGTTATATAACTCTTCCAGGTCTTTTTGACTGACTTTTTGCTCGGTTCCGGCCGGCAGCCATTCTTCGTGAAACTCGCTATCAACATGAGCAGTGGAGTAACAATAACTTACCCACGAAACAAACTGGTGCAGATTATGGAGGGCCACCACGCCATCGCCGCGCCGGATTCCCTGATTGGTGTGGGCGGCGTGATTTCCGAGGGTTACAATGTAGCGTATCAACGGGAAAAGCTTCGGCTCCAGGACATCTTGAAAACTCCGGTTATGGATGAGACTGGAGAGGTTGTCCTGATAGGGGACTTTCAAATAACCGTCGGAACTATAAACCCAGCGAACCGCCAACTCCAGAGCGCGGCGGCAGAGAATAGCTGTAGCTGATGCACTGGAGGCAATCGTCTTTTCAGCCTCTAGGCAAGCCTCGGAAAAGCTATCGAATTGATTTGTTTTTTGAAGGAATGAAAAGTTTGAGGGCAAGCTGGTCACTCCTTTGGGTGTTTATAGGTCTCCGCGAAAAGATTTTTGCATCAGGCAATTCGGAAGATTTTTAGGTTTCACGCGGCAAGCCCCTTTCGTAAGCTGGCTCGACGCAGCCCCTCATCCCCGGCCCTTCTCCCGGCAACGGCCTGGAGAAGGGAGTTGCGCTTGTCGTTATTGCCGTTCTCAAAACCCTCTACCGGCCCTTGACGGGAGAGGGTCGGCGCAAGCTTTTTTGCGCCGGGGTGAGGGCTGCCTCGAACGGGTGAAATTTGAGGGCAAGCTGGTCACTCCTTACTTCATCAATTGAATGCAACTCCACATCTCCGCCCTGTTTGTTGAGAAAGGTAAATCTTAAATACAATTTAATCCGTCTAATAATGCAAAAAAATTCTTTATCATTGGATAATCATACTGTAATTGATATCCACCCAAGTTATCTTTAAGAAAATAAACTTGATCTTCTATACATTCTAAATCCTCTTTTTGGATATTTAAGAAAAAATCCAAGTGATGGATTTCCCTATTCATACCATTTATGTATGAGTCAAGATCCTTATCAAACCTATAACCAAACATTTTAAGCAAATTAGTCTTTTTTAAACTTACCTTATAACAAAACATCCCACAAATCAGAGAATTGTTTTTATCTATACTCTTCAATTCCTCAACTTTTTGCTCGAATCTTCTAATATCTGTCCCTGTTGCATTACTTTTCACTTCAATAACTGCATGACAATCTTTAGGTTCTGCACAAATTGTATTACCGTTACTTATTGTTCTTATTCTGGCTCCCTTTTTTAAAATTATAATATCATTCTGTCCGCTTTGAATATTACCATCAGTAATAACTCCCCTTGCAAAACGTACATTAGTATATTGTTTCTGAAGTACATCAATAATGAATTCCTCTCGGATTTCTCCTTTAGTTAACATGTGTTGGAATAATTCAGAAGCGTCATATTGTAGCAATAATAAGTTCTCATAATATAAATCATAGGTATCAAAGTAGTTCATAGCAATTCTCCACGAAACGCTTTTTGAATCAAACTATTATAACAATTTTCTATATCCGATAAACTTTTTTCAAGACATAGTTTCTGATATTCGGTTTTTTCAACAATTTCGGCAAAGTTATTTTGATGATTTATATTAGGAATAGGTAATTTGATTTTCTTGATTTGACCAGTATATAACCCGGCTTGAGCTACTTCGTTTTTGCTGAAATTGAATTGTTTTTGGATGTAATTAGTATTAAACAGATGGAGTAAGAATTTAGGATTTACAATGTTTTTATTTGGTTTAATTAACGCTACACTTCGAGCTAAGCTAAACTCATCCATTTTAGGAACAATTGCGACTTTTCCTATTGTCGCACCTACACAAACTAATAACAAATCACCATGTTCAGGATTACATCTTTTATAAATTCTTTTGTGATCATCTTCGGAAATAAATGATAACTCTTTTAAACTAATTTTATTATCCGTAGTTATATTTCTTGCCATTAAATAAAGATATCCCTTTGTTTCTCTTTTTACTGTACCATGTTCACCATCGGTGATTTTATTTGATACTTTATCTAAAGATTCTATAGAATAATTCCTTTCATAATCTTTAGATTGCCCAAACATTTCCAAAAACACACTCTGCAAAAACTCATCCAAAAGCCGAATCGACTCTTGCCGTTTCTTGCGGATTGCATCGGCTTTGTCCAAAATAGCGGCAATGCGTTTTTGTTTTTGAAGTGGAGGAAGAGGGATAGTTAATTTTTTTAAATCGCTCGTTGAAAAACTAGCTTGATTAACTGCTTTTTTAGTGATCTTTGCTATTTGTCTTTTAAAATCACTACGTTTAAAGCAATATAACGCATATTTGGGAAAGAGAATGCTTCTATTCGGTCTTAAGCATAGTAAATTCATCCCGTGAATTAATGTAGTATTGATGTTTTCGAATATTGCAACTTTCCCTAAATGGGCCTCGCTGTTGATATGAGACATTAATATATCTCCATCCTGCAAGTAATACTGTGAATATTTTTCCTCATCATATATTCCTGCATATCCCAACCTATTTAAATCTATAATTCCATTGGCAATGGTTTCAATCCTAGTAATTGGGATACCACCTTCTATACCTTGTTTAATATTTGAACCATTTCTTACAAACTCAAAGGTTTCACCAATTTTTTTTACTATCAACTTGTTTTCCTCATTTATTAAATAATAAGTTTTTCAAGTTCATCCAATTCCTGCTGTATCTCTCGTTCCATTTCTTTCAACCGCGCCAAAATCACCTGCGGCTTCTCATACGCCACTTCCTCATGTTCCAATTCCTTATACTTATTAATCGACAAATCATACCCATTAGATACAATTTCATCTTTCATAACAAAGAACGATTGCTCCGTCCGTTTCCGGTTTTCTTCAGCCTTCAAGTCCCGGAACCGGGCGACAATATCCGGTATATCGTTGTCTGCTATGTCATTCCGTTTATCATCCAACGAATAACCGTCGGCCTTCATGTCATAGAACCATACCTTGTCCGTTCCACCCGCGCCGGTCTTGGTAAAGATGATAATAGCCGTCGAGACCCCGGCATAGGGCTTGAAAACGCCGCTGGGCATGGAGATGATGGCTTCCAGTTTATGCTTTTCGACGATTTCTTTTCGAATCGCGACATGGGCGTTGGAGCTGCCGAAGAGGACACCATCCGGCACAATCGAAGCGCACCGGCCGCCAGTTTTCATGATCCGCAAAAAGAGCGCCAGGAAAAGCAGTTCGGTCTTTTTGGTTTTCGTAACCCGCAGCAAATCGGCGGAGACGGCTTCGTAATCAAGAGATCCCTTAAACGGGGGATTGGTCATAATCAGCGTATATTTGGAGGCGTCGGTGTTTACCTCCGACAAGGAATCCCGATATTCGATATTAGGGTTCTCGACACCGTGGAGCATCATATTCATCGCGCCAATCCGCAACATGGTCCGATCCATATCGAACCCACAGAACATCTCATTGTTAAAATGGTCTCGCAGGGATTTATCAAGAAATAAATCGGGATGATTATCGCGTAGGTATTCTCCGGCCGCCACCAGAAAACCCGCTGAACCAGCAGCAGGGTCACAGATGATATCCTCCGGTGAAGGTTTCATTAAATCCACCATCATTTTGATGATATGGCGGGGGGTTCTGAATTGCCCGTTGGTCCCCGATTGGGCAATCTTGGAGAGGAGGTATTCATAAAGGTCGCCCTTGGTATCGCGGTCTTCCAAGGGTAAATCGGATAATCCGGTAACGATCTTCTCCAGCATTTGAGAAGTCGGGATGATAAAAATGGCATCGGACATATATTTGGAATAGGCCGAATCCTTGTCGGCATGAAGGGCCTTGATAAAAGGAAAAACCCCATTGGAGACGATTTGGTACATTTTGTCAGCCGCTAAGTTTTTGAAAACACCCCAACGAAGTTCCTGGCGGTCTTCGGGAAAGATGGGTTTATGCTTAATTCCCAGCAAAGCAGCTTCTTTCCGACGGCGTTCCTCGATCTCATCCAAGCCGCGAATAAAGAGGAGATAGGTGATTTGTTCGATAACGGATAACGGATTCGTGACTCCGCCAGTCCAGAAAACTTCCCAGATACGGTCCACTTTGTTTTTGATTTCGCCGGTTATCATCGCTGCCTCCAAGATAAGTAAGTAATTTTGTTTTCTGGGAAAAGTCTTTAAATCCTGCTAGTTTTAAAAAGAATGCCACACTAACGTGGACTATTGGTTGAGCACAAATCGTCTCTAGTAGCTTCGGCGGTTTAAATGCAAGCTGGTGTAGCTCAATGGCAGCGCAGCGGTATCGTAAACCGCAGGTCAAAGGGACCAAATAGCGAAAAAGAAGGCCCTCAGCCTTCTTTTCTCGTTTCAATCATCCCATTTTCCTTCTCAAACGCCACAACGCACTGCTCAATCAAAAGCTCAATCTGTCCGTTCAAAGACCGCTTATTTTTATCCGCAATTACTTTTAGCTTATCATAAAGTTCGTCATCCACCCGAAGGGTGAAGACCCGCTTTTCCTTGCTCATCCTTTGATAAAACTCCCTTCGATGATGTCAGTATTATAGCATAATGACATCATCTTATATACTTTCATATTGACATCAAAATGATATCATAATATAATAAAAGTAATTTTGAAAATTTTGGCACACGATACGCTCTTATATTTCTATAAGGAGGACCTTCCCATGCCCCTCTTCCAACCGGATACCGCCAACGGCCCGGAGATCGCCGGGCTGGAGGAGTATCTGAAATATTTCATTCTGGAACGGGTGAGTGAGGTCGAGAGTAAATTGCTCGGGGACGACCCGGAGTACCGGCGGATCCGGGAGCAGTTCGATCGGTTCCTGCAAGACTTGGCTCAGCTCCTGCCGGAGCTGGGAAGCGGAACGATCCTGGAGGCGATCCGGGAAATGACTGGGCAGCTCGTCGCCGTCGGCGGGAGGCGCTTCTTTAGTCAGGGATTCCAGGACGGAGCGGGATTCATCAAGATGCTGGGGAAGTAAAATGGCTCGAACGGAGCTTGATGAGACACCGAAAAAGTACCATCCAACCAACAGCCTCAAACCCGATCGATATCCTAAAACAAGAGATCGCCGCCAGCCGCCGGATACTCCATGATCTCTGGAACGCCCACGGCGCCGGCGATCCCGCAGTCGTGGCCGCCAGTGTGGAGCTGGACTGTTTGATCAACCAGTACCACCGGCTGAAGGGGGAGCGGGCGGACCGGCCGGATTATCGAGAACTTTCAGAATAGTTCGGCACGCCGGGAATATCATTGAGATACCGGGATAACAAAGGTCAGCATTGCATGCTGGCTTTTTTGAAGTGAAAAGGGGGCTTTTTCTGCTTAGACCTATCCTCCGGCTCCTTCCCTGGCAGGGCAATGTCATCAAGCTATCGTGGAAAAATTTAGCTGACGAAATTGAACGCCAACCGGGCGATAAATCACCCGGCTACAAGGCGAAAGGACCTTGAAAGGCCCTAAAAAAAAAACAGGATAAAATATTTTGCTGAAAATTAGCCACGGAAGGGGCTGCGCGTACCGCCATCCCTGGCCGCTTGCCTTTAGCCGTCCTGACTCGGACTTCCATCTTGTAGCCGGGGCATTCATGCCCCGGTTGGCCCGCATATCGTCTACATCGTAGGCACCGTTGAAACCAAATTCCAAGATATGTAATCATCGCTTGATGACATTGCCTTGCCAGGGAAGGAGGGGAGGATAGGTCCCTTTTTCGACCAGTACCACCGGTTGAAGTATGATCCGGCGCCGGGAGCGGCGCTTCCGCCTGGGCCCGCCGGCTATTCGTAAAGTGACTCCGCCGCCTTGATCAGGCGGAAGAGCATCGCGTTGTAGGGCGTGGCGATGCCGTGCTCCGTGCCGAGCCGCACGATGACCCCGCTCAGGCTGTCGATCTCGGTGGGGATCCGCCGCTCGATGTCCTGCAGCGTGGAGGAGCGGTGCCGGTGGGTGAGAGGCAGGATCTGGCCATAAAACGCTTCCTTGTAAGCGGCGGCGTCCTCCCAGAAAGTACTGTAGCCGGCCGCCTGCATCACCGCGAAGATCTCCTCGATGACCCGGTCCATGATGAAGACCGCGTCGGCGCTGCGCGCCAGTCCGCCGTAGTCGGTGCGGAGCACGGCGCTCAGCGGATTGAGGGCGCAGTTGTAGAGCAGCTTCGCCCAGAGCGTCTTGCCGATGGTCGCGGAGATCTTGCAGGGCAGGCCGCCGCGTTCCACCGTTTCGGCCAGCGGCCCCAGCCGTTGCAGGGACCCTTCGAACAGGCTGCCGATGGTGATGGGCGAGGAAAAGACGGTGATCTCGCTGATGTGCGGCTCGGGCCGGCGGAAGCCGATGGCGAAGCTGGCGGTGTAAATCCGCTCCCGCTCCAGGCAAGCGAAGAAGTGCCGTTCGTTCTGGAAGCCGTTCTGGCAGAGGATCAGGCAGCCGCCGGCGGCCCAGAGATCCGGGCCGGCCGCGGTCAGCTGCGCCGCGATGGCGGGGTTGGCCGTGGTCTTGGCGCAGATCAGAATGGCATCGTAGCCGGTCCGGCCGGTGGCGGCCGGGCTGTCGTAGACATGGACCCTGGCGGCGGGGATGGTCACCTCGGGGAAGATGCCGCGGCGGGCGATTCCCTTCTCCGCAATACTCTCCCGGGTGGCGCCGCGGGCGATCAGATCGACCTCCGCGCCGGCGTCATAGAGGGCCGCGGCCACGGCCAGTCCCACCGCGCCGCAGCCGATTAACATGATCTTCATGAATCGTTGCTTCCTTTTAAAATATCGTTGGTAAGCGTAACAATCGACTTAAAGATTACTGTCAGCGGTTCAGACAGCACTTCTTATATTTCTTGCCGCTGCCGCAGGGACAAGGATCATTCCGGCCGATCTTCACGACACTGCGGGGCTGAATGGCTGCTATTGAATTGGAGCTGTCCAAAAAAGCTTCCTCTTCGGGCATCCATTGAAATAAACCATCTTCCAAATTGATCTGATCCAGCCGGAGCTGTTCTTTTTCAATCTCCCCGCGCCATTGCTCCAGCTCGGGGAGGTCGACGCCGAGAATGCGGCAGGCGGCATAAAGTTCTTCCTCCAAGCTTAACATTTGCCGGTCATAACCGCGCCGGATCTTCTCCCGGACCGGTTCAATGCCACGGACGGATAATTGACGGCACAATCCCGAAGCTAAAGCCGTGGCTATCATTTCGTCCGTTTCCTGCGGCAGAAGCGTCAAGAGGTACTCCTCGCAGAGGGGCGATTTGATATTCCTCAGGACGCTGCTGCCCCAAAGTTTAAAATTCCATTCTTCATTGGGAAAAGCCTCGCCGATGGCTCGCGCCGCCGTATCGGCTCCTGTTTTGATCAGCGCGTCGGACGCGGTTTCATTGAGCAGATCGGCATCGCGACGAATATGATCCGTCCAAACCGGTATCCCTTGCGGCATGCGGAGTTCTCCGGCCAGCATATTAAGATAGACCGCATCATAACCATAATCTTCATCCGGAGCGAGCGCTTTTAACCGGCGGAGCATCTCGGCGTGGGGAACATCCGGACGGCCGGCGAGCTCCAGTACCAAGAATTCGCCGTGAGAGGAATCGAATTCATTCCAGTACGCCTCGTCATTGACGTGGCAGAAATCCAGCAAGTCCTCCCATAATTGCAGGGTGGGGATGGTTTGGAGTTCCAACCGTTTTTCAACCATGGCCTGGGATTCTGAAGAGAGCATGGCCAGGCGCTTCCGGAGAACGTCCCGGTTTAACAGGGACGGCGGGCTGTAAACGAGGAGATGCTCATAAGCAAAGCGGAGCCGCGGCTCGGACTCCGGCAAACGGTTGAAAATCTCATTCAGGGTCGCTTCGGTCCGGGTGAATTTGTCAGCGTTGGTGAGCATATGGCGGACTTCCCCCATACCGGGATAACGGTTGCAACACTCTAAGACGTATGGCATGAGGTCGGGATCGCGGTTGAAACTGTCCTTGAAATAGCGGAGGATAAATTCGCGGACCACCCGTTCCTCATGCAATAATAATGGTTTCAATTTTTCCGGCGCGATCACGATGGGTCTTCCTTTCCTAATAAAGATTAACGATAATTTCCCTTGAATGAAGCCAAGCTGGCGGGTTGAATCAGGAAGCCATCCGCTTCAGCAGCCGCTCGACGTGATGGATCAGCCGGTCCGCCACGTATTCGGCGTCTTCGGTCGCGAGCGTCGAATAGAGCGGCAGGGTGATCTCATTGGCATATTGCTGATAGGCGTTGGGATAGTCGGCGATGGAGTATCCCAGGCCCTGATAAAAGCTGAACATCGGCAACGGGACGAAATGGACGTTGGTGGCGATGCCCTCCTCGGCCAGGAGCTGGATGAGCCGGTCCCGCTGCTCCTCGGAGAAACCGGTAATCCGCAAGGGATACAGGTGATAGCAGGTTTCGGTGCCGCCCGCGGCCCGGAAGGGGAGCTTCGCCCATTCCTTGGTCAGCAGGGTCTCGGAGTACAGCTCGAAGAGAGCCCGGCGTTTGGCGACCATCGCGTCGAACCGTTCCAGCTGGCCCAGGCCGATGGCGGCCATGATGTCGGTCATGTTGCACTTGTAGCCGTCGGTGACGATGTCGTATTTCCAGGCGCCGGCCTTCATCTTGGACATGGCGTCCTTGGTCTGGCCGTGCAGCGCGGTCACCTTCAGCTCCTGATAGAGGTCGGCCTTGCCCCGGAAATGGTTGTCCCGGAAGGTGATGGCCCCGCCTTCGGCGGTGGTCAGGTTCTTGACCGCGTGAAACGAGAAGACGTGGAAGTCGAACTGCCCGCCGACCTTGGCCCCCTGATAGCTGGCGCCGAAGGAGTGGGCGGAGTCGGACAACAGGATGATATCCTCCCGCCCCTTGGCCCGCACCACCGCCCGGACGGCGTCATAATCCATGGGCACCCCGCCGAAATCGACCGTGCTGATGAGCTTGGTCCGGGGGGTGATCGCCTCGTACAGCCGCTGCTCGTCCAGGAAGAAGCTGTCCTGCTTGACATCCACGAAGACGGGCCGGATGCCCCGGTGGGTCATGATGCTGGCGGTGGCGGTATAGGTGTAGGGCGTGGTAATGGCCTCATCACCCTCCCGGAGGCCGAAGACCTTCAGGAGCAGCTCCATCCCGGCGGTGGCGCTGGAGATGGCCACCGCCTGCTCCACGCCGCAGTAATCCTTGAGATTGGCTTCGAACCGGGCCACCATCGGCCCGGAAGTGATCCAGCCGGAGCGGAGCACCGCGATGACCTGCTCTATCTCCAACTCGCTGATGTCCGGCGGCGAAAACGGGATCGTCTTGGTTCGCATGACTTGTCCATCCTTTACCGTTCTGGCGACATATTTTGCTTCATTTTGAGAGACTTTTGATCTTATCTATTGTAACACTTTCCGCCCGCGGCGGGGTAAGATTTTTCCGAAAAACATCGCCGGAAATCGCAACCCGCCCGGATCATCCCGGCCTCCCGGAGCGGTTGTGGAAGGATCGTCTCCTGACAAACAATGATTACGAGCGTAATATTTAAATCGGATTACGAATGTAATTGATAATGTCTCATCGCCGGAGCAATCGCTCCTTGCGCGAAACGCTTGGGTTCCAACCGGCGCCGGGGCCAAAACGAAAAGGAGTCCCCCATATGAAACGAATCTTGCTGCTGGGAATGGCCTTACTCTGCCTGGCCCTCCCGGTCCGCGCCGGGGGGACAGACCGGACCATCGAGCTGGCCCCGGTTGCCGACCGGATCTGGATGCATACGACATACTTCCCGTATAACGGCCAGCCGACCCCCTCCAACGGCCTGCTGGTCGAGACCGGGGAGGGGCTGGTCCTGATCGATACGCCCTGGACCGACCCGCAGACCGAGGCGCTGCTGGAATTGGCGGCGGCCAAGTTTCATCAGCCGGTGTTGCTGGCGGTGATCACTCACGCCCATACCGACCGGATCGGAGGCATCGCCACTCTGCTGCAATGGCGCATCCGCACGGTCAGTACCGCGCTGACCGCGCAGTTGGCGGCGGAGGCGGGGTATCCGCGGCCGGAAGCGGCCATCACCGCCGTGACCCAGGTCCTGGAGGCCGGCGGCATGCCGCTGGAAGTCTATTATCCCGGCCCGGCCCATACCCGCGACAACATTACCGTGTATTTGCCCCGGGCGAAGGTGCTGTTCGGCGGGTGCATCGTCAAGAGCCTGGCCAGCCGGGACCTGGGCAATGTGGCCGACGGCGACGCCGCCCAATACCCGGAGACCCTCCGTAAGCTGATGCGCAAGTACCCCGAGGCGCGGGCGGTGGTCCCGGGCCACGGCGCCTGGGGCGGCCCGGAACTGCTCCGCCACACCCTGGCGCTGGCGGAGCGCTGACTCTTTTTCCCGCCGCCGGACGCTTGCCAGGAGGGGCGGGAAATGGCTATAATGGATCTGCCGCAGCGATGGCGCCAATCGTCCGCCTTTTTCACAGCCATGATTCAGGGCAGCGAAGTTCCTGCGGAATATGGATTTCAGCGATAGCGGGCCGGGAGCCGCCATCTCCCGGCCGGATAAAGGAGGGGGCATCATGCCGAATATTCCCCGGATATCCGAGGCCGAATGGGAAGTCATGAAAGTACTCTGGGAGAATTCGCCGCTGACCGCCAACCAGATCATCGAAAGCCTGGCCGGCAAGACGAGCTGGAAGCCGAAGACGGTGAAGACGCTCATCAGCCGGCTGCTCAAGAAGGACGCCATCGGCTTCGAGAAGGACGACCGGACCTATCATTATTCCCCCCGGGTTTCCAAGGAGGAATGCACCCGGGCCGAGAGCCGTTCCTTCCTGGACCGGGTCTATGGCGGCGAGCTCAATGCGCTGCTGGCCGGGTTCATCGGCGAGCAAAAGCTGTCCGAGGAAGAGATCGCCGAGCTCAAACGGATGCTCGACCGCTTATCGGACTGAGCGCGAAAGGATGTGCCCGGAATGTGGTTTCAGCCCTTTTGGTCCTGGCTATTGAATACCTCGCTGATGGGAGCGGTCCTGACCGGGGTCATCCTGTTGTTCCAGGCCGCGCTGGGCCGGCGGATGGATGCCCGCTGGCGTTACGGGCTGTGGTTGCTGCTGCTGATCCGGCTGCTGCTGCCGGCCGCCCCCGCCAGCCCCTGGAGCGTTTACCATCTGGTGGACCCCTGGCGGCACTGGTTCGCCCATTCGGCCACCGGGGCCGGGCCGGCGGCGCGTTTCGCGGCGGAGCGCCGGGGCATGTCGTTCCAGGGGCCGGGCGGGTTGAGCGATGCCGAGGTGGGAGTGCGCCGGGTGAATCATCAGCCCGTTCTGTTCCTGATCTGGCTGGCCGGAGCGGCCGGGTTCGGGGCCTATTGGGTCCGGCTGAACCTGCGGACCGCCCGCCGGCTGCGCGACCGGCGGCCGGTGACGGATGAGGCCGCCCGGCAACTGCTGGCCCGCTGCCGGGCCAGGATGGGCATCCGCGCTCCCATTGCGCTGCTGGAGACGGACCGCCTCCGGACCCCGGCGCTTTACGGGATCACCGCGCCGGCGCTGCTGCTCCCGGCCGGGCTTGCCGCCAGGATAACCCCCGGCCAACTGGAAGGGATCTTTCTGCATGAATTGGCTCACTATAAACGCCGCGACCCCCTGGTTCAGGGAATCGGCTGCCTGCTCCAGGCCATACACTGGTTCAACCCGGTGCTCGCCTACGCTTTTCACCGGATGCGCGCCGAGCGCGAAGCGGCCTGCGACGCGCTGGCCCTGTCGTACCTGGAGCCCCGGCAATACCGGGAGTATGGGGCGGCGCTCCTGTTCTTTCTGGAGAAACCGGCTCCTCCCGAGGCCTGCGGGACCGTGTCGCTCCTGGGAGAGCAGGCCGGCCTCAAACGGCGGATCGCCGGGATCGCCGGTTTCCGGCGGCGCGGCTTGGGTCAACGGCTCTATGGCGGGCTGCTGCTGGCGTTCATCGGCGCTCTGGCGCTGACCAACGCCAACGCCTTCGCGCCGCCGGTCCCGGAGCGACCCCGGCCGGAACGGGTGCGGCCCGTCGACTGGGCCGCCGACTTCCGGGGCTACCAGGGGTGCTTTGTCCTGTTGGACCGGGCGACGAACGAATATACGATCTATAACGAGGCGCAGGCCCGGGAACGGGTGTCGCCCGATTCGACCTTTAAGATCTGCGCCGCGTTGCTGGGACTGGAGCATGGGGCCATTATCGGCCGGGATACCGGTTTGAAATGGGACGGCACGATCTATCCCATTCCCGCCTGGAACCACGATCAGACGCTGGCTTCGGCCATGGCCGCCTCGGTGAACTGGTATTTCGAAACGCTCTGCCGGCGAGTGGGCCCCGTCAAGCTGCGCCGCGATCTGCGAGCGCTGGACTACGGCAATGCCGACGTTTCGGACGGCTCCGCCGCTTTCTGGCTGGAGTCGTCGCTGAAAATCTCGCCCCTGGAACAAGTGGCCTTCCTGCGGAAGCTGGCGGAGGGCGGCCTGCTTCTGGCGCAGCGGCACGCCGCGACGGTCCGGGAGGCCATTCCGGCCGTGGCGCGGCAAGGCGCGGTCCTGGCCGGCAAGACCGGCAGCGGCCTGGTCAACGGCAAGTATGTCCGGGGCTGGTTCGTGGGGTATCTTCAGTCCCGGGGCCGGCAGTATTGTTTTGCAACCTATCTTCAGGGGGACGGCGTCGACGGCAAGCGGGCCCGCGAGCTGACGTACCGGCTCCTGGCCCGGCAAAACCTCTGGTAGCGCGGGCGGTTCCCCCGGCACTGCGAGGAGGAGCGGCAATTGAGTTCTTACGTTGCCCCGGGAAATTCATATGTCCGAGGGAGATCAGGCAATGGAACCGGTCAGACAGTACGGAAAAAAACAGTCGTTTGCTACGGCTGTTTTTTTATTTGGGTGGCCCCGGCGGAGCGGACGGATGGGAGGCCGAGGGAATCCATGACGGTCCAATGGGGCATTTGTTGAGTAAAACTTGCTTAAGCTGGAGTTTTATGTTAAAATTTATGACATAAACATTACACGTTTCGGGGATGAGCGTATGGTTGAACAGGCCGTTCCCTTTGTGGCAATGAAGGGAATCACCAAGTATTTTACCAATGTCAAGGCGAACGACGGCGTCAGCATCGATGTCCGGCACGGTGAGATCCTGGCGATCCTGGGTGAGAACGGGGCCGGCAAAACGACGCTGATGAATATCCTGTACGGTCTCTATGCGCCAAGCGCCGGCCAGATCTTCATCGACGGCTCCGAGGTGGCCATCGCCTCGCCCAAAGACGCCATCGCCAAGGGCATCGGCATGGTGCATCAGCATTTTATGCTGGTGCCCAGCCATTCGATTGTGGAGAACATCATCCTGGGGATGGATGAGAACCGGGGCATCCTGCGCCTGAAGCAAGAGGCGGCCAAGATCGGCCGGCTGGCGGCGGAGCTCGGTTTCGAGATCGATCCGTACCGCAAGGTGAAGGAACTTCCCGTCGGCGTGCAGCAACGGGTGGAGATCCTGAAGGCGATCTACCGCGGCGCCCGCCTGCTGATTATGGATGAGCCGACGGCGGTGCTGACGCCCCAGGAGATTCAGGAACTCTTCAAACTGCTGCGCAACTTCATCCGGTCCGGCAACGCGGCAGTGCTGATCACCCATAAATTGAACGAGGTCATGAGCATCGCCGACCGGGTCACGGTGCTGCGGGACGGCCGTTTCATCCGCACCGTGGCCAAGGCCGAGACCCATGAGGCGGAACTGGCCCAAATGATGGTGGGCCGGGAGATTGCCCTAAAGGTCGAGAACCGGCGGGATGTGGGCGCCGCCCGGCCGGCTGAAGATCCGCCGTTGCTCCGGATGGAGCAGGTCACGGTCAGGGATGCCCATGGCCATCCCAGCCTCAACCGCTTGTCACTGGAGCTCCGGGCCGGAGAGATCATGGGGATCGCCGGAGTCAGCGGCAACGGCCAGGAAGAGCTGGCCGAGGTGCTGGCGGGATTGCGCCCGGTCAGCCAGGGCCGGATCGAATTGAACGGCCGCGCCATGTCGGCCGGCTCCGCCCAGACAATGATCCGGAACCGGATCGGCTTCATCCCGGCCGACCGCCAGAGCATGGGGCTGATCCTGAACCTGTCGATCCGCGAGAATCTGTTGCTCAAGAGCTATGACCGGCCGCCTTTCTTCCGCAACGGGCTGCTCCGGAAGGAGCGGACCGTGGCCAACGCCGAGCGGCTGATCGCCGCTTACAATATCAAGGCCCCGGATGGCGAGACGCTGGCCAGGAACCTCTCCGGCGGCCATCAGCAAAAGGTGGTCATCGCCCGGGAGCTGTCACTCGACCCGGAACTGGTCATTGCCTTCCAACCGACCCGCGGCCTGGACATCGGGGCCATCAACTACGTCCACCAACTGCTGCTCGAGGCGCGGGCCGCCGGCAAGGCCGTACTGCTGATCTCCACCGAACTGCCGGAGATCTTTACTCTCGCCGACCGGATCGGCGTGATTTACCAAGGCGCTATCTTGAAAACCCTGGCGATCGCCGCGGCGACCGTCGACGAAATAGGCTTATTAATGGCCGGCGTGGACCGGAGGGAGGAGGCGGCGCGATGACGGGGGACGCCATCAAACGACTTTTCGAGGCCCAACGGCGGCGCGGCGGAACGCTCTTTGACATCCTCTGCCCGGTCGCTTCGGTGCTGCTGGCTTTTCTTGCGGCCGGGCTGCTGCTGCTGTTGTTGAAGATCAATCCGTTGGAGGTTTACGGGCGGATGATCGCCGCCTGCTGGGGCGATCCCTACACCCTGGCCGAGATGCTGGTGAAGGCCACGCCGCTGTTGTTGACCGGGCTCTCCTTCGCTTTCGCCTTCAAGGCGGGCCTCTTCAACATCGGCGCCGACGGCCAATTCTACATGGGGGCTTTGGCAGCGGTCTTCGTCTCGTTGAAGCTGGCATTCCTCGGCCCCTGGCTGGTGCTGCCCCTGGCGTTCGCCGCCGCGGTGCTGCTGGGTGGATTATACAGCGGACTGGCCGGCTATCTGAAGGCCCGCTTTAACGCCAACGAGATCATTGTCACCATTATGATGAATTACGTCGCCTTTCAACTGGTCAACTTCGTGGTCAACGGCCCCTTGAAAGAACGGGCCGGAGCCTATCCGCAGACCGACCCGATCCCCGCCGGCGCGCAACTGCCGCTCCTGGTCCCCGGCACCCGGCTCCACATCGGCCTGATTCTGGCGCTGCTCGGCGCGGCTGTTTTCTACTTCCTGCTCAACCAGACCAGCATCGGCTTTCAGATCCGGGCGGTGGGCCTGAATCCGCGGGCGGCCGGCTACGCCGGGATGAATACGCGGCGGGTGGTCGTCAGCGCCATGGCCGTCAGCGGCCTTTTCGCCGGAGCGGCCGGCTTCATGGAGATCAACGGCGTGCAGCACATTCTGATCCAGGGTTTCGCGCCGGATGTCGGCACAGTGGGCACGGTCATCGCTTTGCTGGCCAACACCAATCCGGCCGGGATCGTAATCGGGTCGATCTTTTTCGGTTTTCTCCAGGTCGGCGCCAATATGATCGCCCAGACCTCCCAGGTGCCGCGGAACGCCATCGACATGATCCAGGGCTTTGTCGTGCTGTTCGTCCTGATCTCCTATTACATCCAATACCGGGTCAGTGCCCGCCGCAAGCTCAAACAGCTAACCAAGGGGGTAACGCCGTAAATGTTCCTGATCAACTTACTCGCCGCCGGAGTGAATCTGGCCGGTCCCCTGCTCATCGCCGCTTTGGGCGAATTGTACGCCGAGCGGACCGGAGTATTGAATATCGGAATGGAAGGGATGATGCTGGCCGGGGCCTGGGGCGGTTTTGTGACGACCTATTTCACCGGCGACCCTTGGCTGGGGCTGTTGGGAGCGATCCTCATCGGCATGCTCTTCGGCCTGTTAAACGGGGTGCTGGCCATCACCATGAAGGTCAACCAGGTGGTCAGCGGCATTGCCATCAATATTTTGCTCTCCGGGCTGACCATGTATTTATACCGGGTGATTTACGGAATTCCGCTCCTGCCGGTGACCGTCAATCCCTTTCAAAAGCTGGCCATTCCCTTCCTGAGCGAGATTCCGGTCCTGGGCAAGATCCTCTTCAACCATCACGTGATCGTCTATATCGCCTATCTCCTGGTGCCGCTGGCCTGGTTCATCCTGTACAAGACCTCCTTCGGGCTGGCGATCCGTTCCGCCGGCGAGAAACCGGCGGTGGTCGATACCGCCGGTCTGAGCGTCACCCGTCTCCGCTACAGCGGGATGATCATCGGCGGGGCCCTGGCCGGCTTGGCCGGATCCTACTATTCGCTGGCGCACCTGAATATCTTCGCCAACAATATCATCAGCGGCCGCGGCTTTATCGCCTTTGCCGCGGTGATCTTCGGCGGCTGGAACCCGCTGGGGATCCTGTGCGCGACGCTGATCTTCGGCATCGCCGACGCGCTCTCCACCCGCTTTTTAACTTCGGGCAACCAGTTCGTCCCGTATGAGTTTTTGTTGATGACGCCCTACATTATCACCATCGTGGCTACGTTGCTCTTTAGCCGGAAGTCGATTTCGCCCGCTTCGCTGGGTACGCCATATGAAAAAGAGTAGTCGGTGAGAAGGGGGCGATAGCGATAGCCGGCCCGGAGAACAGGGTGCGGCCTGACGGTCTTCCATCCCCGGCGGAGCGCCGCTCCGCAGCGAAGTTACTTCATTTTAGAGGAGGAATCATCATGAAAAGCAAGTTAGCAGTGGTCCTACTGGCGCTCTCCCTGATCTTCGCCATCAACGTCCAGGCGAAAGAGGCGGCCGCCCATAAGATCGTGCTGGTGCTGCCCGGCCCCATCAACGATCAAAGCTGGAACGCGACCAACTACAGCGGCCTGGTGGCCTGCAACAAACAGCTGGGAACCAAGATCGAGTACATCGAGAATGTACAGCAGTCGGATTTCGAATCGACCTTCCGCAATTACGGACAACGCAATTACGATCTGGTGATCGCCGCCGGCACTCAGTTTGACGATGCCGCGGTCAAGATCGCGCCGCTCTATCCGAAGACGCGCTATCTGATCATCAACGGCGCCAAAGGGATCGCTCCCAACCTGACCGGCGTCACCATCCGCGAGTGGGAGAGCGGCTACCTGGCGGGAATCCTGGCCGGTTTGTCCACCAAAACGGGGATCATCGGCGAGATGGGAGGCTTCCCCAATCCGATCATGGTCGAGACCCTGAACGCCATGGCCGCCGGAGCCAAGAGCGTCAATCCCAAGTTCAAGAAGGCGATCATCACCTACGCCAACTCCTGGTCCGATGTGAGCAAGGGCAAAGAGATCGGCCAGTCGATGGTGGAGAACGGCGCCGACGTCCTCTTCGCCTATGCCAACCAGGCCGGCCTGGGCACGCTGATGGCGGCCAAGGAAGCCAACGTCAAATTCATCGGCTTCGCCAGCGACCAGAATGATGCCGCCCCCAACCTGATCCCGGGCAGCGTCTTGTACAAGTACGACAAACTCTACCTCTTCGTGGTCGGCAGCTTCCTTAAAGGCCAGCTGAAGCCGGTAGTCAGCACCGTCGGCCTGAAGGAAGGCATCATCGATGTCGTCTATGCCAAGTCAGCCACCGCCCAGATGAAATCGGAAGTGGCCAAAGCCATGAAAGCGATCGAATCGGGCAAGCTCAATCTGGGTAAGAAGTAAGTCCGGGTCGGGTCCGATCAGCCAGGTTAGAGGAAGGAGCCGCGCGCGGCTCCTTCTTTGGCATGGGCCGCGTTTCTGGCGGCCGGTACCTCAGCAAAGGAAATTCAGAAGCCGATGCAGCCGGTGGCGCTCATCGGCCGGGAGCGTCCGATGAATTATTTTCAAATGGTCAATGAGGCCATCGCCCTGATCGAGGAGGAGCGGGGGCGGAATCTCAGCGTGGCCGAGATCGCGGAGCGGTACGACATTTCCCGGTTCTATTTCAGCCGGATCTTTAAGGCGCTGACCAAACAGAATGTCAAGGAGTACCTGGACGGGCGGAGGATGGCCGCGGCCGTGGCGCAGCTGGCCGCCACCAGGCGGCGGATCCTCGACATCGCCCTGGATTGCGGCTATGAGTCGCACGCGGTCTTCACCCGCAAGTTCAAGCAGTGCTTCGGCATCACCCCCGCCCAATTCCGGAAGTCCGGCGGGGAATTGCCCGTCTGCCCCCGGCTCGCAGTGGTGGAACGGCAATTCAAAAACCTCCACCGGCAGCTGATCGTCGACTTCGAACGGCAGAGCCTCGGCCCGCTCCGGCTGGTGGGCCAGTCCATCCGCTTCAACCCGGACCGGGAGGCGGATCTGCGGCGGGTGAAGGCTTTCTATGGGCGCTTTACCGCCGAGTACCTGATCGGGAAGGGGATTGACAGCGTCTACAATGTGACCGGGAGCGAGGCACGCCCTGGCGACCGGTTTGACTATTTCGCCGGATTTCCGCCGCCGGCCGGGGCGGTCCCGGACGGGCTCGTCCCGTTGACCTTACCCGCCTCCGATTACGCGGTGTTTCGCTACAAGAACAGCCTGGAGGGGATCCACCGTACCGTGGCGGGGGATGTCTGGACGGCGGTCCTGCTGTCCGGACTCACGTTGAACCGGATCGGCATCCATTTCTTCGAGCTCTACCAGCGGGGCTACGAACGGACCAAACAGTTCCTGCTCTATGTGCCGGTACGGCCTTAGGAGATTGTATGTGTCGTAACTGGGCAAAAGTAAGCAAAGGATAAAGCGACAACTGAAAGCCGATGGGGGCTATTCCTGCCCCCACACCATCGGCTTTTATCGCCTTCCTGGCGAAGCCGATTTTTTGGACTTCCATGTCCTGACCCCAGGACCAAAGGGTGTAGTGGGACACCTTTGGAATCCGCCCAGTTGGAACCGAGGTTCCAACACCTCCTCATTCATCCGGGGTTCTAGCATGCCGCCGCCATCCCTGGCATTCTGTCTGGCAACTAAGTGTAGGCTTCCGCTGACGACCGCAGTTTTTCATCCGCGAAAATATGCGTCGTCCGCCTTCATCCTTGAAGGCGGGTGCTGTTTCGAAAGAAAACGGCTGCAATCGATATTTGAGTTTAATGAGAATCCCCAAAAGACGAATGTCAAGCGTCTCCAGGAGGAAGACGGCGCCGCTTCTTTTCCAATGCAACGACATTATTCCCCTAGTATAGATGATTTGCGAAAATAACGAACGCTTTACCGTTTTTTCGCAAATTGTAATCATGTTCTTTGAAGATAATGTCGTTGCATAGGAGGATGAAAAATAGCGGTCGGGAACGGAAGCCATAACCTGGTTGCCAGGCAGAAGGCCAGGGATGGCGAAGACGTTCAAGAATCGGGAGAGTGAGGGTCTGGAACCGTGGGCCAAAGGAACAAACACCTAGAAAGTTCTTCTCTCTGAATTTCATATTCCCAAAAGGGCTCCGTTCCTCCCAAAATACTGCAAAAATGGTCAAACCGGCGGATCCGGGATATGGTATGCTGAATGGGATTTCCGGCCCGGGACGCTTCGGGGCGAGGCTTTTCGGCCTTGTGAAGCGGTAGGCCCGCGGTCGGCAAAACCTTGGGGAGGGACCGACCATGAGTACCTTGGAGAACAGCCAGGCGCTGAAACAAGGACAATACGCCAACGCCAGCCGGTTTAACGCCCGGATCCAGCTCCACGCCCGTTGCGCCTCGAATCAATACCCCTGGCCGCTGTGGGTCTTCGATCAGCTGGAGAAGCGGCCGGGCATGAAAATTTTGGAGCTGGGCTGCGGCACGGGCCTGCTATGGCAGGTCAATGGCACGCGCATTCCGGCCGACTGGCAGATCACAGTCAGCGATTTTTCCGAAGGGATGTTGGCCGAGGCGCAAAAGAACTTGCAAGCGGTGCGCGCCGCCCTGGACTTCGCAGTGGTGGACGCCCAGAGCATTCCTCATCCGGACCGGTCCTTTGACGCGGTCATCGCCAACCACCTGCTGTACCACCTGCCCGACCTGAACCGGGCTCTCGCCGAGATGGCGCGGGTCCTGAAAAGCGGCGGCAGTTTCTATGCCAGCACCATCGGGATGCGCAACATGCTAGAAATGAAAGAACTGGTCCGGGAGTTCACCGGGAATGACAATTACCAGGCGGTCCTGGGCATGGTGGAAAGCAATTTTTCCCTGGACAACGGCGCGGCCCATCTGGGACCGCACTTCCCGGCGGTGCGGATCGCCCGCTATGAAAATTCCCTGGTCATCAACGATCCGGAGCTGCTGACGGAGTACATCCTCTCCTGCAATGACCTGCGCCCCGGCGTGGTGGTGCTGGAGGCGGCGCGCGCCGAAGCGTTCAAGCAATATGCGGCCGGATTGATTCAGGCCCGGGGCCCGCTCAGGATCACCACCGAATCGGGGATGTTCATCTGCGGCAAATGACAGCGGGCCTTCCGCCCCGGCTTCATCCCAAAGGTCGATCTGGAACGACTGAAGAACGATCTGGAATCACCAAAGATCGATCTGGAATGACCGAAGATCGATCTTGAACCACAAAAGATCGATCTTGAATGGCTGAAGATCGATCTGGAGCTACAAAAGATCGATCATGAATGACTGAAGATCGATCTTGAGCCACAGAAGATTGATCTGGAATGACTGAAGTACGATCCGGAATCACCAAAGATCGATCTTGGATAACCCAAGAGCGATCCGGAACGGCCGGAGCGGGACCGGCGGCGACGGCAGGAGGAACTTGCCTTAGTGGGCCGCTGGATTCAGCATTTGCCGCAGGACTTTGCCCAGCCGCCGGATGCCCTCGGCGATCCGCTCTTCCGTCATATTGGAGAAGTTCAGACGCATGGTATTTTCCATGCCGCCGTTGGGGAAAAAGGCGCCGCCCGGCACGAACGCCACCTGATGCTCCAGACAGACGGTCAGGATATCCCGGGCATTGAGGCAGGACGGCAGCTCAACCCAGATGAACAGCCCGCCGTGGGGTTGGGTGTAGCGGATCTCCGCCGGAAACTCCTTCGCCATACACCGCAGCATGATGTCGCGCCGCTTTTTATAGGTAGCCTTGATGATTTCGACATTGGCGTCAAAATCGTAACTATCCAGGAATTTGGAGATCGTCCGTTGGCTTAGGGACGAGGTGTGCAGGTCGGCGCTTTGCTTGACCAGGATATATTTTTCCAGGATCGATTCCTCCGCCGCCACCCAGCCCACCCGCAAGCCGGGACAGAAGGTTTTGGAGAAGGTGCCAAAACAGATGACCTGCCCCTTGCGGTCCATGGATTTCAGGGAAGGCAGCAGCTCGCCTTCGTAGCGCAATTCGCCGTAGGGATTATCCTCGATCACCGCGATATCGTAGCGGCTGACCGCGTCCATGAATTGGCGGCGCCGCTCGGCCGACCAGGAGATGCCGGTGGGATTCTGGAAGTCCGGCACCACATAGACGAGCTTCAGCCGGTCGGTGGTGGCCAGCAGCCGTTCCAGCTCGGCAGTGATCATTCCCTCGGAGTCGGTCGGAACCTCCACAAAGCGCGGCCGGAAGACCCGGAAGGCATTGATGGCCGCCAGATACATCGGCTTCTCGCAAAGCACCGCGTCCCCTTCATTCAGGAAAACCTTGCCGGAGAGGTCCAATCCCTGCTGCGAACCGTTGGTGATCAGGATATTGCGCGCGGCGAAGGCGGTTTTGAACTTCCGGTTCATCCGTTCGGCAATCTGGGCGCGCAATGGCGCGAAACCTTCGGTGGTGCTGTACTGCAGCGCCTGGCCGCCGGCCTCCTCCAGCACGGCCTGGGTGGTGGCGGCCATCGCGCTGACGGGAAACAATTCCGGAGCCGGATTTCCGCCGGCGAGCGAGATGATCGCCTCATCCTCGGTGACTTTCAGCATTTCCCGGATCTCCGAGGGTCGCAGGTGCTCCATCCGCTGGGCAAACTGAATCATCATTACCCCTCCTCAAATATTTTTATGTTACCACAAGAAACCCCTGGTGGGTCATAAGATGGGCCGAATCTCCCCCTCCGGTTCTCCCATTCCAGCGGAGTCCCGGCCCAGCAACTCCTGGATCGCCCCCATCAGCCGCCGGACGCCGGGCTCGATCTGCTCCGGCGCCGGCGAGGCGAAGCTGAGCCGGATGGAATTCTGGCCGCCGCCGGCGGGATAAAAGATATGGCCGGGCACGAAGACGACCCCCTCTTCCTGGGCCTTGGCGACCAGCGCCGCCTGGTCCAGCGAGTCCGGCAGCCGGCACCAGAAATACAGGCCGCCCTCGGGCGGGAACCACTCGACGGCTTTCAGACCGTGCCGCTTGAGCGCCGCCACCATCCGGTCGCGGCTGCGGCGGTTGGCGTCGCGGACCGCCCGGACCTGCCCGGCGTAGACGCCCCGGCGCAGAAAATCGTCCATGATCCATTGGGCCAGGCTGTTGGTGTGCAGGTCGGCGATTTGCTTGGCCAAGACGTATTGGCGGACTAACGGCCGGGCGGCGGCGACCCAACCGACGCGCAGGCCGGGAAAGAGCACTTTGGAGAAGGAACTCAAGTAAATCACGTGGTCATGCTGGTCCAGCGCCTTCAGGGAAGGGAGCGCCCGGCCGTCGTAGCGCAGCTCGGCATAGGCGTCATCCTCGATCACTGGCACGTGGTATTGATAGGCGAGGTCCAGGAGCTGGCGCCGGCGCTCCAGGGACAGCACCGAACCCGAGGGATTCTGAAAGGTCGGGACCGAATAAATGAATTTGGGCTTATACCGTTCCAGCAAAGGTTGGAGCCGGTCGACCCGCATGCCGTCCCGGTCGCTGGGTACGCCGATGATCCGGGCTCCGGCGGCCTGAAAGATCTGCAGGGCCCCGAAGAAGGTGGGTTCTTCGACGATCACCCGGTCCCCGGGATCCAGCAGGATGCGGGCGGCCAGATCGATTCCCTGCTGCGAACCGGCCAGCACCATGACCTCTTCCGGGGTGGCCGGAATGCCCCGGCCTTCCATCAGCCGGCACAGGCTCTCCCGCAAGGGCAGGTGTCCCTCGGTGGCGCTATACTGCAGCGCGGTGCTGCCGTAATCGCGCAGGATCCGTTTTTGCGTCTCCAACAGCTCCGCCACGGGGTCGCAGCCGGTGGCGGAGAAACCGGCGGCAAAGGAGATCAGATCGGAACGGTTGGCCAGCTTGAGCACGTTGCTGACCAGCGGCTGCTGCATCCGGGCGGCACTTTCGCTGAGGAGCTGGCGCCACTCCAACGGGACGGCGGGGTTGACCGCCGCTCCCGGCGCGGCGCAGTCGGACGCGACCACGGTCCCTTGGCCGACGCGCGACTCGATCAGCGCATCGGCCCGCAGGTCCCGGTAAGCATTGAGGACCGTGGTCCGATTGACGCCCAAGGTATCGGCCAGCTTGCGCTCGGGAGGCAACCGGTAACCCGGCGGCAGCGCCCCCGACAGGATGAAAGCGCGGATCTGATTGCGAATCTGTTTATAGACCGGAACCGAGCCGGCTCTGTCAATTTCGATATTCATTGGACCACCATCCTCCAAATGGTTATGCCTGGGGCAGCGCTTGAAAGTCCGGAGCAAGAATGGTATCAACCAATTTCATTCTAACAGATTTAAAAACGAAAGAAACCACCAATTGGACCGTGAATGGAATCAACCAATTTTCCAATGCCCGGAAATCCCGCATGGTTCGCTGGGTCTTCCCGGCGATAACAGCCGCCCCGCGGCGGCATCCCCCGGCGGGGCGGATCCGGACGGATCCTAGGCAGAGGGCCAGGGGAGCATTGTAACCATCGTATGAAAACGTAAGAAAATTATGGAAAAATGAGTTGACAGATATTCGCTGGGGGACTACAATAAAGAAAGTTAGTAAATACTCACTAACTATATAAGTTGCAATCAATTTTTGAGTAAGCTCTTCCAACCGTGAGAGAGGCTAGGAAAGGGCAAATTATGGTATTTATTTCAACTTATGAATCAAGGAAATATGTTGCAATGAATTTGAAGGTACCAAAACTGATTGCAACATATGGAATCGAGAGGTGCCGCGATGGGCAAGAAAGAACTTACCAAGCAGCGGATCATCGATACCGCCATCAAACTCATTTCCAGCCATGGCTTTAATGCCACGACCACCGCGCTGATCGCCAAGGAACTTGGACTGTCGGAGGCGATCATCTTCAAATATTACGGCGACAAGCAGAATCTGCTACGACACATCGGCAAGCTGGCCGCGGACCAAATCTTTGAGAATATTGCCCTGATCCCCTTTTTGAAAAATGTGGAGGCCGCCAAGGAGTACCCGTTACGGGAGTTCCTCCGGTCGATCGCCCTGGAACGGTTGGAATTTGTCGAGCAGAACTTCGAGCTGATCAAGATTCTCATGGTGGAGATGCAATACAGCGAAGATTTGCTCCAATTGGCCCAAAAAAGGGTGTATGCCAAAGCCTATGAGGCGGCCGGGGCGATCCAGCAGATCTTCGCGGCCAAGACGGGAATCTCGGAACAGCGGGCCCGGGTGATCTTCCGGATGTGGCTCGGCGCGTTTCTTTCCATCGTAATTCAAAAATTTCTATTGCAAGTGGAGTTTCAACCGGGCGAGATCGACGCGGAACTGGAAGATGTGCTGGATGCCATCGAAAGTCTGGTCGAGCTGTCGGGACCCGCGGACTCCCAAGGAGGGAACCGGCCATGAAAGTCGGCCTGCCGTCGGCTTTGGTCAACCCGTATTACATCACGTTCTGGCGGACCTTCTTTCAGGAACTGGGGCTGGAAGTGGTGGAGACCGGCCAGACCACCAAGGAGCTGCTGAATAAGGGAGTCCGTTGCGCGGTCCCCGATATCTGCGTACCGATCAAGATTTACACCGGGCATGTGGTGGAACTGCTCGAGCAAGGGGTCGATTGGGTTTATATTCCGCGTTTCGTGTCCATTCGCAAGGGGGACTCGTTTTGCCCCAAGTTTCTGGGCCTGCCGGACATGCTGCGGGCCACGGTCCCGGGCCTGGAAGAGCGGCTGCTCACGCACCACATCCATTCGGAAACCGACAATATTGCGAGCCGTGAGAATTATTGGCAGATCGGCAAACGCTTCAGCGACCGGCCGGAGCGGATTCGGGCCGCCATCCGCCGGGGCGCCGAGAAGTGGCGGGAGTTCCGCAACCTTTGCTGCCTGGACGGATACCATTGCGATACGGCCAACGAAGCCGTGCTGAAGGCGGCCAATTTGAAAAGGCCCAAGCATTCCATACGCATCGGCGTGCTCGGCTATGTTTACAACGTCTATGACCATTTTATCAGCATGAATATCATCAATCGCCTGGATAAGCTGGGAGCGGCGGCGGTCACTTTCGAGATGCTCAAGAGCAGCCAGGTGGAGAAACAGTTGCAACAATTCAGCAAGACGCTGTTTTGGACCTTCTCCAACAAATTGCTGGCCGGCGCCTATAGTTTTTTGGAGGATCCCAAGATCGACGGCCTCATCCATGTCACGGCCTTCGGCTGCGGGCCCGACTCGTTCCTCGGCAAATGGCTGGAGCTGGATGCGGACCATTTTGAGAAACCGCTGCTCACGATCCGGGTGGACGAACACACCGGCGAAAATCACCTGCAAACCCGGGTGGAGGCGTTCGTCGACCTGATTGCCAGGCAGAAACGGGCAAGGGAGTGTGCCGGATGAAAGTGACTTTCCCGTATATGGGGGCGGTGCTCATCTATGAAAAACTGCTCCAGCTGTTCGGCCACGAGGTGATCGTTCCGCCCCGTCCCACCCAGCGCACCCTCGATCTCGGCGTGAAGTACAGCCCCGAATTCGCCTGCTTTCCCTACAAAGTCCTGCTGGGATCGTATATCGAAGCCATCGAAATGGGAGCGGACACGGTGGTTACCTCCGGCGGGAGCGGACCTTGCCGCGCCGGATTTTACGGGGAAGTTCACCGGAAGACTCTGCGGGAGCTGGGCTATGACGTAAATTTCATCGTCTTCGACGATATCGGCCGCGATCCCCAGCTGTTCCTGCGCAACCTCCGCAAGGTCAAGGGGCGGGCTTCCTGGCCCCAGACTTGCAGGAATGTCTGGACTGCCTACCAATTGGCCCGCGCCGTGGACCGGCTGCAACGGCTGGTGGAGGTCAAACGGGCCTACGAGTTGCAACCAAACTCCATCAATCTGGCTTTTGAGGCCATCGTCAGCCAGTTCCGCAGCCGGGGCAATACGCCGGCGGCCATCGCCGCGCTTTACCGGGCCGGCTTGGATAGGCTGAACGCGGTCCCCTGCCGGGAGATCCCGCAACGGCAGCGGATCCGGGTGGGGATCGTCGGTGAGATTTACGTGGTCATGGAGTCCTCGATCAATATGAATATCGCCCAAACCCTGAATAAACTGGGATGCGAGGTTTCGCGGTCGATGTACATTTCGGACTGGGTCGACCATGCCGTCTGGCCGAAGATCTTCGCCCGCAAATCCGGCGCGCGGCTGGTGGAAAAGAGCGCCCCGTACCTGGAGATCGGAATTGGCGGCCACGAACGGCACAATATCGGCAATATCATCCAATACCGCGAAGCCGGTTTCGACGGAGTCATTCATCTGATGCCTTTCGGCTGTCTGCCGGAGCTGGTCACCCAGAGTCTGATTCCCCGGATCGCCGAGGATTGGCAGATTCCCGTTCTGACCCTGGCCCTGGATGAACAGAGCGGCCTGGCTAACAATCTCACCCGGGTGGAAGCTTTTGTGGAGCTTTTGCGGAGCGCGAAACGGAGTATGGCACTTTGAGAAAGCGTAAACGGCTTTGTTCGCGAAAAGCGCGGTGATGCGTTCGCGCTTTTCGTTCCAAACCCGTCAACGCTTTCGCACAATGCCGTAAAACCGCTTAAGGAGGAATTCGGTGATGGTAGGGGCTTTTTTAGGAGTGGATGTCGGTTCGGTCAGCACCAATATCGTGGCCGTCAGCCCGGAGGGAGCGGTGCTGTCCCGGCAGTACATCCGTACCAACGGCCAGCCCTTGGAATGCGTCAAAGGCGGTTTGAAGGAGTTGCAAAAAGCCCTCCCGGAGCTGGATGTCCTGGGCGTGGGCGCCACCGGCAGCGGCCGGCAACTGGCCGGCATCTTGATGGGGGCGGATATCGTCAAGAACGAGATCACCGCCCACGCGGTCGCCACCACGCATTTCTATCCGGACGTCCGGACCATCTTTGAGATCGGCGGCCAGGATTCGAAGATCATCTTCATCAAAAACGGGATGGTCGTCGATTTTGCCATGAATACAGTCTGCGCCGCCGGCACCGGCTCTTTCCTGGACCATCAGGCGGAACGGCTGAAGATCCCCATCGAACACTTCGGCGAGCTGGCGCTCTCGTCCCGCGCCGAAGTGCGGATCGCCGGCCGGTGCACGGTCTTTGCGGAATCGGATATGATCGCCAAACAACAATACGGCTTTTCCAAAGCCGACATCATCAAGGGCCTCTGCGAGGCGCTGGTGCGCAACTACATTAACAATCTGGGCCGCGCCAAGGCATTGGAACCGCCCTTTGTCTTCCAGGGCGGAGTCGCCGCCAACCGCGGCATCGTGGCGGCGTTTGAAAAAGAAGTGGGTTGCCCGGTCATCGTGCCGGACCATTTCGATGTCATGGGCGCGATCGGCGCCGCTTTATTGGCCAAGGATTCTATCGAAAGCAGCGGCGGCCGGACCGGTTTCCGCGGCTTTGAGACCGCGGACATGGATCTGGCGCCCCGGACCTTCCAATGCAGCGATTGCTCTAACAGTTGCGAGGTGATCGAGGTCCTCGCCGCCGGCAATCCCATCGCCCGCTGGGGCGACAAATGCGGCAAATGGACCAATGCGATTCTGGGTTCGGTCGGCTCCGGCGGACCGGCCATCAAACATACGGCGTAGGCACAAATAAAAATTCGCTCAGCGCCGATCGCCATAAATTAACCGATCTTTGACCAAAATAGAATTGCCTTTCCGGGTGGGGCATAGTAAAATGTTGAGAGATTTGGCAGTGAGAACGCATCGCATGAAAATGTTGCACCATGATAGGAGATCACAACGGAATGATTGGAGTAATTACCGCAGTTGCGTCGGAACGGGACGCCGTTCTCGGACGAATGCAGGATGTTAAGGCGCACACGCTTCACAATATCGAATTCTACGAAGGAAGCATTGGAAATACTCGTTGTATCACGGCCATGTCCGGGGTGGGCAAAGTCAACGCCGCCCGTTGCACCCAACTGATGGTGGATCGTTTCCGGCCCGACCGGGTGGTCAATATCGGCTCCGCCGGGGCGCTTCATCCCGACCTGAATGTCGGGGATGTGATCATCTCCACCGCCTGCGTCCAGCATGACGTGGACTTGACCGCCTTCGGCCTCGAGAAGGGCGCGTTTGACGAATCGGAAAGCCGCTTTATCCAGGCCGACGCCGCGTTCATGAAGCAGTGCCAAAAAGCGATGGCCCAAGTGATCGACGGAGCCTATCAGATCTTGACCGGCCCGATTGCCACCGGGGATCAATTCAACGATTCGCTGGAACACAAGGTCCAGTTGTACGAGGAGTTCGGCGCCTATTGCAACGAGATGGAGGGCGCCGCCGTGGCCCAGGTCTGCGCCATGTGCGAGATCCCTTTTGTCATTATCCGTTCCATCTCGGATAAGCCCGATGATCAATCGTCGGTGGCGATGTATGAGAATTTCAAGCAACTGGCCGCGGAACGGTGCGCCGAGTTTCTGGTTCGCTTGGTCGCGGTGCTGGAAAACCAAGATAAAGGATAACGGGAGGGATGGCTTTGAATTCAACGGGCAATGTCGAGTCTTTTGCGTTGGATCACGACCGGGTGACCGCGCCGTATGTCCGCAAGGCGAAGGTGCTGGCGGTCGATCCCCGGTTTCCGGAGTGTCTGATCTCCAAGTTTGACGTGCGTTTCGCCCAACCGAATCAAAAATACTTGCCTAATGACGCCCTGCATACGCTGGAGCATCTTTTCGCTACGTTTGTCCGGCAATATACCGACGCCCTCATCGATGTCTCGCCGATGGGTTGCCGGACCGGGTTTTATTTCATTTTTGCCGGCGACCGGGAGGCGTCTTGGGTGGCGGCGCTGGTCCGCCGGGCGCTTGAGGAAGTGGTGGCCTTTCGCGGCGGGATTCCGGGCGCGGCCCGGAAAGAATGCGGCAATTACCTGGAACACGATCTGGAATCCGCCCAGTTGTGGGCGGCCCGTTTTTTAAGCGTGCCCGAGGCGGAATTGGTTCAGATTTACCGGGGGTAAATCCGCGGCCGCTTCTCAATTCCTTTAGCGTCACTATCCGCCGGTGAGCGCGGAATAAAAGCATGAGGTCTCAACCATTTTAATGGATTGAGGCCTCTTTTTTTATTCCGGGAGCTAGCAGATAAACTGCTGCCATTGTTGCCGGATTTTGGAGCGGATTTAAGCGCGGCGGGTTGGGCCGGGAGCGGTAAAGCCTTGAACTGTAAGGAAAATCGAGGACCAATCGTACATAAAGCCCAAAAAAGATCGCGATCTGCCACATTAATCTGTTAATGTTTTGTGCTTATTCAGTAACAAAATAATGATATTCTAAATTTAGACTCAAATCTGCAAATTCGACTAAATTTGATTAGGTGAGAGTTATGACGATTAATCTGAGTTCCCGGGAGAAAAAAATAATAAAAACCTTGTTAAGCGCTGAAACCTACGTTTCGGTTGAGAATATCGCCAATCAAATGGATGTTTCTCCGAAAACGGTACGAAATGACCTGGAAAATATAAATAGCGCTTTAAAAATGTTAAAAATTGGAGAAATCATCAAAAAGCCGCGCAACGGGATCAGTCTGACTTTGGCGGCGGGTCAGGCCGAACGGCTGGAACAGTTGATCGCCCAGAGCGAGGTAGAGAGCAGGAACGACGGCCTGGTGGACCGCAAGCTTTATATCATCCGGAAGCTCCTGTTCAGCTATGAACGGTCTTTCACCATGCAGGAGATAGCCACCGCCCTCTATACCAGCCGCTCATCCGTGAGCAATCTTTTGAATGAGGTGGCTGACTGGTTCCGGCCGTTCGGCATCACCCTCTCGAAACGGCAGAATTATGGCATTGAGATTCATTATACCGAGTTGAACTGGCGGAAGGCGGCGGCGGATTTCTATCGGATGCTGCAGGAAGCGGGCGGGACAACGCCGGAGGCCGGCGCGCCGCAAAGCTTGTTTGAGGAACGGATCAGCCCCGCCGATCTGGCGCTGATCCGGCGAATGCTGGACGGTTTTGACGCCGCCAAAGCGGCGGCAGCCCTCAGCGATTTGGAACGGAACGAGCATTTCCGGTATACCTACGAATCGTATCTCCGGTTGGTGCTGCAGATCTCATTCAGCATCATCCGGCAGCGCAAACGCTGTCCAGTGGTTCTGCCGGCGGAGCAAGCGGCCATCGTCGCCCCCTCCCGTGAGTACCGGCTGGCGCAGGAGCTGGCCAAACCGCTCGAAAAAGGGTATCAAGTCCGTTTCACTGAGCCGGAAGTGCTCCATCTGGCCGCCTATATGCTCGCCTCGGATATTTCCGCTATCGAGGACGCGGCGGTGCGACGGGAGATATTCAGCCAGTCGGGCAAGCTGGAGCGGTTTTTCGAGGAATTGACCCGGTTTATCGACGATACGCTCCATGTCAACCTGGCACTGGATGAGAATTTCGCCGGCGATCTGCGGTTGCATTTACGATCAGCCGTCTACCGGCTCCAGTTTGCCATTCGGGTGCGGAATCCTTTTTTAGCCCAGATCAAAGAGGGCTATCCCACCATTTACGGTGCGGCCTGGGGTTCGAGCGTTTTATTTGAGAAATATTTCGATGTCGAGGTGAATGAGGACGAGATCGGTTACCTGACGCTGTACATCAGCGCCGCCGCTCAAAGGACCCCGGAAAAAGTCCGGGCGGTGGTGGTCTGTAATCACGGGATCGGTATCTCGCAACTGATCGCCGAAAGCGTGAAACGGACCGTTCCCGATCTGGAAGTGGTGGGAGTGCTATCCGCCGCTGAGTATCAGCGTTGGGACAGCGTCGCATACGATCTGGTCATCTCCACCCTGCCACTATTAACTCAGAGTAAGCCGGTGGTGACAGTCAATTCTATCCTGAAAGCCGCGGATATCGAAAGGATCGGCGAACAGATCCGTTTGTCCAAACGGAGCAAGATCCGGCAGGATGCCGCCGCCGACGGCCCGGTCCGGTGGGGCTTTTTTGATCCGGAGCTGATCTTCGTCGACTTGGATGCCGCCGACAAACAGGAGGTCATCCGTTATCTCGCTGCCGCGCTCGTGAAACGGGGCCGGGTCATGCCGGAATTCCTCCAGGCGGCGCTCGACCGGGAGAGCGCCATCTCTACCGCAGTCGGTCAAGGCATCGCCATTCCCCATGGCAATTCGCAATACGTGAAGCGGTCGGCGATTGCCGTGGCCCGCCTGAAACGACCGTTGCTCTGGGCGGAGCAGGAGAAAGTGGATCTCGTATTGCTACTGGCCTTTCAAGTGACGCAAGCGGAGGTCCATAACCGGACGCTGAGCCGTTTTTATGCCGTGTTCGCTTCCCTGCTGGATGAACCGGCGCTCATTGCCGAGCTCCGCTCCTGCCGGACACCGGATGCAATCTATCAGTTCTTAACCAATACATTCAATCGCGAGGGAAATCATGAAACAGATCGAGGTAATCATCAAAAATAAGGAAGGCTTGCATGCCAGACCGGCCATGAAGTTTGTCGAGACGGCCGCCGGTTTTAACTCCAAGATTCAGGTGAAAAAAGGCCCCAAATCATATAATGCCAAAAGCATGATGGCGGTATTGAGTATCGGTGCCGTCCAGGGTGAAAACCTCACCATTGTGGCAGAGGGCGACGATGAGGAGGCCGCTGTCCAAGCGTTGCAAAAGCTGCTCACCGAAGAACCGGACTGACCAGCCGCAGTCCAATCCGGAGCGCGTCGCCGGAGGCGCCGGGGTTCGGCCGGCGAAAGTCGATTGCCGAAAAACGGGCGCAGAATTCTCTGATAAGGGTGGGGACCGAACATGGAAATTATCGATGTTATCAATCGCAATGCCATCGACCTGCAGCTGCAGGTGACTCATAAGCAAGCTGCCTTGGAGGCGCTAACCGAACTTTTGTGGCGGGACGGCGCCATCCGTTCGCGGGAAGAATTCCTGGCCGATGTCATGCTGCGCGAGGCGGAGGGGAAGACGGGTATCGGCGGTGCTATCGCCATTCCCCACGGCAAGTCCGACAGCGTGGTGCGAACCTGTATCGCCATTGGCAGGGTCGATCGGGGGATCGAATGGGAGACCCTTGACGGCAATCCGGTCAAACTCATCATCTTATTCGCAGTTGACAATCAGCACCGCGACCATCTCCATGTCAAGCTCATGGCCAAAGTGGCCGGGGCCCTGGCGGACGAGGCGGTCTGCGAGGCATTGTTGCAAGCGGCTACGCCCCAGGATGTACTGGACATTTTCGAAAGCAACGCGTAGATCGGAGCAGGCCTTGAGTGCCGTTGCTGAAAACAATTTTACCTCACTTAGCTAAGGAACAATAGAATTTGCGGTTGCCAGCCGCGCACCTGGCAATCCTGATAATAAGGCGGAAAGAAGGTGGCGCCGGGGCGAATCAGGGTCCATCCGGAAACGTACTGAAAGACTGGATAGGAGGTAGTCAAATGAATATTGTTGGAGTTACCGCTTGTACCGCCGGTATCGCTCACACGTATATCGCCAAAGAGAAGATCATGAAGGCGGCCAAGGAGTTGGGGCACGACGCCCGGATCGAAACCCAAGGCACCATCGGGGTGGAGGATGAGCTGACCGCGGCCGAAATCCAAAACGCCGATGTGGTGATCATCGCCTCGGATATCAATATTTCCGGCAAAGAACGGTTTAAGGGGAAAAAAGTCGTCGAGGTGCCGACCGCGACGGTGGTGAAATCGCCCAAGACCTTGATTCAAAAGATTGAGGAGAAACTGAAGGGTTGACCCTATCCCCTCCGCGGGCGAGTCGGCCGGCGGGGGGAGTCCATTGCATTATCTTTTTATTCTTATCAAAAAGGGAGGTCATTGCAATGAAAAAAGGCGGATTTCAAATTAAAAAGCACTTGTTGACCGGCGTGTCCTATATGCTTCCGGTCGTCGTTGTCGGCGGTCTGTGTATGGCCCTGGCCAAGATTTTAGGCGGTCCCCTGGTGGGCGACCAAGTGGATACCATTCCCTGGATGATTAATTCCATCGGCGCGGCCGCCATGACCTTTGTCGTACCGGTGCTGGCCGCCGGCGTTGCCTATTCCATCGCCGACCGGCCGGGGATCGCGCCCGGTCTGTTCATGGGACTCATCGCCACCAACATCAAGGCCGGTTTTCTCGGCGGAGTCCTGGGCGCGCTATTGGTCGGCTATTTGTTGTTGTGGCTCAAGGACCATCTGAAGATGCCCAAGAGCATGCAAGGTTTGAAGTCCATCATGGTCCTGCCGCTGCTTTCCTCGCTGATCATCGGCTTGCTGATGATGGGCCTGTTGGGCAAGCCCATCGCCATCTTCCAAGAAGCCATCCTCTCCTGGATGAAGGCGATGCAAGGCGGTTCCCGTTTTGTACTGGGCGCGATCATCGGAGCCATGATGGGCTTCGACCTGGGCGGTCCGGTCAATAAGACCGCGTCGCTGTTCACCAATGCCTTATTGGCCGAGAAGGTTTACGGTCCCGAGGCCATCAAGATCATCGGCGGCATGGTTCCGCCCCTGGGCGTGGCATTGTCGGTTCTCTTAACCCGCAAGAAATATACCCGGGCCGAGGTCGAATCGGCCAAGGCCGCTTTCCCGCTGGGATTGTGCTTCATCACCGAAGGCGTGTTGCCCTTTGCCGCGAGCGACCCGTTGCGGGTCATTCCGGCCTGCACGATCGGGGCGGCGGTCGCGGGCGGACTGGCCCTCATGTGGGGCGCGGGCTCTCCCTTGCCGCACGGCGGGGTGTTCGCGATTCCTTTCATGGAGCACCCGGTCCAGTTCATCATCGCCCTGATCATCGGCAGCGTGGTGACAGCGGCCTTGCTGTCGCTCTTCAAACCGGAAAAACCGGCGGACGCCGACGAAACCCTCTCCGAAGAGGAAGAGAGCCTCGACGATCTGGAGATCAAGCTGGACCTGTAATTCGCGGGAACTGAAGCGCGGCTTCCGAATGACAAGGCATTGCAAGGAGAGCAAGTAACGTCCTGTTATTTGCTCTCTTTATCCAAAAAACGCTCTCAGAAGCCGCTGCTTTTCAAATTATTGAGGAGGAAACCACCCATGTATGTAACGATGAAAAAGTTGTTGGACGACGCGCACCAACATGGTTATGCCGTCATCGCCGCCAACTGCATCAATCTGGAGATGGCCCGGGGCATCATCGACGCGGCCATCGAGGAGAATGCGCCGATCATCCTGAATATCGGCCAGGGGCAGATGACCAACCACGCCGACGGCGAACTGATGTCCGGCCTCATTCAAAGGCTGGCCCAACGGACGCCGGTGCCGATCGCCCTCAATCTCGACCACGGCAAGGACTACGAACGGCTCACCCACGCCTTCCGGCACGGCTTCTCGTCGGTCATGATCGATGCCTCCCAATATCCGTTGGAAGAGAATATTCGCTTGACCCAGGAAATCGTCAAGCTGGCCCATTCCCAGGGCGTCACCGTCGAAGCGGAGTTAGGCAAGGTCGGCATGGCCAGTCAGGGCGATCAGGGCAATCAAAGTTTCTTTACCGACCCGGAGGAAGCCAAGTATTTTGTGGCTCAGACCCAGGTGGACGCGCTGGCGGTGGCCATCGGCACCGCCCACGGCAGCTATCCCAAGGGGATGGAGCCGAAGATCGACTTCGAACGGCTCAAGGCGATCAAAGCACTGTTGAACATGCCCTTGGTGCTGCATGGCGGCTCCAACTCCGGGGACGAGAATATCCGCCAAGCCGTCGCGCACGGGATCAATAAAATCAATGTCGCCACCGACAATTTCAACGCCTGCCGCGACTTCCTTGCGCGGCAGCTGGCCGAGCACCCGGATACCGATTTCCTGCGGCTGATGATCGACATGGAGAACGCGGTCAAAGAGTCGACCCGGCGTTATATCCGTCTCTCCGGTTCCGCCGGCCGGGCCGCTCATTTCGTTTTTAAGAACGAGCGCGCGGCGCGGCAGGTGGATACGACCAGCCACGAGTGAGCGGACCCCGTTCGCCTCGGGCTGACCAAAATCGTTGGCAAAGGATAGATTGACATGGTAGTGATTCAAGGGAACGCCGGGGCGCCGGGGATCGCGGCCGGCCGGGTCCTGGTGAAACGGGCCCGGGCGGCGGCGATCGTCAGAAACGGCGTAGCCGACCGGGAACGGGAGATCGCCCGGCTGGAGGCGGCGCGCCGGGAATGCATCGCGCAGACCACTCAGATGTACGAGTACACGCTGCGGGAGATCGGGGAGCAGGAGGCGGCGATTTTCAAGGCGCACCGTCTGATGCTCCAGGATGACGAGTTCTTCGCCGAGGTCGCGGCCGCCATCCGCGCCGACGGGGTCAACGCCGAATGGGCGCTGCAAGAGGCGGAAGGACGGCTGACCGGACTCTTCGCGGGGATGGAAACAGCCTACCTGCAAGAGCGGGCCGCCGATGTGAGGGACGTCGTCCAATCCGTCATCGACAGGCTGCTCGGCGAGGGGGATGCGTGGCCGGAAACGCCGGATCAAGGCCCGCTTATCCTGGCCGCCCATGATCTGACGCCCTCGGATACGTTGAAACTGGACAAAGGGAGCCTGGCCGGGCTGCTGACCGAGGTCGGCGGAACCACTTCCCACACCGTCATCCTCGCCAAGACGCTGGGGATTCCGGCGATCACCGGCATCAGCCGGCTGCTGGAACGGGTCCCCCATGGCGCAACCTTGATGATGGACGGGACGGCCGGCGCGGTCTACCTCGATCCGGAACCCCGGGTCCGGGAGGAGCTGCTGGCCCGCAAGGCCGCGCAGGAACGGCGGCAGCGGGCGGCGGCGGTCGTCGCCCGCCAAGCGGCGTTCACCCGGGACGGCCGGCGGATCCGGGTCTGCGGCAACCTCGGCGACTTGGAGGAGTGCGATGCCATCCTGCAAAACGGCGGTGAAGGCATTGGTCTGTACCGCACCGAGTTTCTCTATATGGGCCATTCGGACTATCCGTCCGAGGCGGAGCAGTTTGCTGCCTATCAGACGATCGCCCGGAAACTGCAAGGCAACGAAGTGGTGATCCGGACCCTGGACATCGGCGGCGACAAAAAGCTCAGCTATCTGGAGCTGCCGAGGGAGGATAACCCTTTCCTCGGCTACCGGGCGATCCGGATCGGCTTGAACGAGCCGGAGCTGCTCCTGACCCAACTCCAGGCGATCCTGCGCGCCAGCGCCTTTGGAAATGTCAAAATCATGTTTCCGATGATCGTCACCCTGGAAGAACTGCTCCAGGCCAAGCGGCTGGTGGCCGAGGCCGGCCGGCAGTTGCGCCGGGAAGGAGCGGCCTTTAACGAACGGATCCCCGTCGGGATCATGATCGAAACCCCGGCGGCGGCGGTGATGGCGAGGGCGCTGGCCCGGGAGGCGGACTTTTTCAGCATTGGGTCCAATGACCTGATTCAATACGTGACCGCCGCCGACCGGCTCAATGCCAAGGTACAATATCTCTATGACCCGCGCAATCTCGCGGTGCTGCGGCTGATCCGGCAGGTCGCCGACGCCGCTCATGCGGCCGGGATTCCGGTGAGCGTCTGCGGTGAAATGGCCTCCGATGAAAAACTGCTTCCGCTGCTGGTCGGAATGGGTATCGACAAGTTCAGCGCGACCCCCAACGCCATTCCCCGCTTGAAGCTGGCCATCGGCCGGTTGAACGCGGGCGAGCTCCGGCCCGCTGCGGAGCAAATTCTGGAGTGTTCGCTCATTGACGAAGTCGAGCGGGGCCTGGCGGCACTGCACGCTCAGTACTTGGAGGACGATGTGGCGGAGCAGTGCTGATTCGTCCGAATGATTGGCACAAAAAGACCGGGCCTTTGGCTCCGGTCTTTTTGGCGTTATCCCGGCCGACCTCGATGCCAATCGGGTGCACCCGGTCCATCTGGAAGTGGCTCAACATATCGGACAGGTGTTGGAGAACAGCGCGGCCGTATGCTATGGATCCTAACGTAACGATGTTCCAACACTGCGTTTAGAAGCCATGTGATAAAGTCCTCAAATTCGGAAATCACTCTTTCAAAGGATTAAAAATCGACTTTATCACTTGCTTCTCTGAGCTTTTGTGTTCACCCTGGCCTTCGGACAGGGTTTATCACAACGCTTTTAGCTCACCAAATAAAAAGAAACCTTCGCGCCGCTGGATGGGCCGGAGGTTCTTTTTTATCCTGTTTTATTCGTGTGGCTACTTTGGAAGAGCGCGATCTCGCACTTGGGATCAGAGCAGCGCCATGCCGGCGAACCGATCGATTGAAAAAATTTTAACATTTTGGTATTTTATAGAAGGATTTCATGAAGGCGCGTGAAATAATTAATCGATTAAAATTGATTGAGGGGGCCCACTTGAACATCAAGGAAATATCGAAACTGGCCCAAGTCTCGACCGCGACAGTCTCCAATGTGCTCAACAACTCGCCCAAAGTCGCCCAGGCCACCCGGGAAAGAGTGCTGCGGGTGATCCGTGAGACCCAGTACCGGCCCAGTACCATCGCCAAAAGCCTCAAAGTGAAGCGGACCAATCTGATCGGGGTGATCTCGGAGGACATCACCGTTTTTAACACCCCGGAGATCATCAATGGCATCGATGAGTACACCGAGAACCACGGCTTTCACATCATCCTGAACAATCTGCGGCTGTATCAACGGCTCGGCAATCATTACGCCGACACCGCCAAATACCGCAATTTCATCGCGGAAGCGGTCCAGATCCTGCTGAGCCGGCAGGTGGACGGGATTATCTATATCGGAGCCCATTCGCGGGACATCTCGGGGATCATCGAGCACCTGCCCGTGCCCATCGTCTATACGTACTGCTATTCGGCTGGCGCGGAGGATTATGCGGTGAATTACGATGACGAGGCCGCCGCTTACGATGCGATTCAGTATCTGATCGACGCCGGGCACCGCAAGATCGGAGTCATCAGCGGCTTATACGATTCGTTGCAGAGCCAGGCGCGGTTCAAGGGCTACCAGCGGGCGCTGCTCGATTATAAGCTGTTATTCAATCCGGCCTATTTGAAGGCCGGGGACTGGGAACGGGAGTCCGGCCATGCGCTGGGCAAGGAACTTTTGACGCTGCCCGACCCGCCGACGGCGATCTTCGCCATGAACGATCTGATGGCCGGCGGGGTGATCGACGCCGCCAATGAGCTCGGGATCGCCGTTCCCGAGGGGGTTTCGCTGATCGGCTTCGATAACCGGGAGTGCAGCAAGTTTTTCGCGCCGCCCTTGACCACCATGGCCCTGCCCCTGAATGAAATGGGCAAACAAGCGGTGCAAATCTTGATGAACCGGATCGTCGGGCCGCAATCCGCAACGGACGCGCACGATGATCGCTTGAAATGCACCCTGGTTGAACGGCAGTCCGTGGCAAAACGGGTAGTTTCCGCCGCCATGCCGGGATAGAAATTTTTTTGCCGTATAATTTAATCGATTAAAACAACTCGGGAATAAAAATCAAACATTTGGAGTGTTGACCGTGACCGTAAACCGCCAACTGGATTCCAAGCAACGCTTTTGGGCAATACCGCACCGGGCGGTGCAGATCGAAGACCGCTTCTGGCAACCCCGCATCGCGGGAAACCGCCGGCATTCGCTGCCCTATCAGTATCAGCAATTGCAGAGCAGCGGCGTGCTGGATAATTTCAAACGGGTCCTCGGCCAGGCGGACGGGGCCTATGCCGGGCCCTTCTGGATGGACTCCGACGCCTATAAATGGCTGGAAGCGGCCAGCTACTCCCTGGCCACCCATCCCGATCCGGAGCTGGAGCAATGGGTGGACGATACCATCGCGCTGATCGCCGCCGCGCAGGAGCGGGACGGGTACTTGGATACTTATTTTCAGTGGGTCGAGCCGGATAAGAAATTCACCAACCTGGCCATGTGCCACGAACTATACTGCGCCGGGCATTTGTTCCAGGCGGCGGTGGCCCACTTCGAAGCCACCGGCCGGCGGACGCTGCTGAATGTCGCCTGCCGCCTGGCCGATCATATCGACGCAATCTTCGGCCCGGGCAAATTGGAGGCGGCCGACGGCCACGAGGAGATCGAGACCGCCCTGGTCGACCTGTACCGGGTCACCGGAACCGAACGCTATTTGAACCTGGCCATCTTCTTCATCGGCCAGCGCGGCAAGGCCGATTCCCGCTTCCGGTGGGAGTTGGGCCACCTGGACGAGATCGCCGGCAAGCCCGGCAAGCCGGGACTGGTCAACCCCCAATACTACGGGAGCGATGAGCAGTATGACGGCCGCTATGCCCAGGACCATCAGCCCGTGGCCGAACAGAGCGAGGTGGTTGGCCATGCGGTGCGGGCCATGTACTTGTACAGCGCCATGGCCGACATCGTCGCCGAGACCGGCGACCCCCGGCTGTTGGCTGCGCTGGAACGGCTCTGGCAGAACGTCACCACGCGCCGGATGTACATTACCGGCGGGATCGGGCCTTCGAACCGCAACGAGGGATTCACCCGGGACTATGATCTCCCCAATGATACGTCCTATGCCGAAACCTGCGCCGCGGTGGGCATGATCATGTGGCAGCACCGGATGTTGCAGCTGACCGGGGAGGGCCGTTTCGCCGATATCATGGAGCGGGTACTCTATAACGGGTTCTTGTCCGGCGTAGCGCTGGACAGCCGGAAGTTTTTCTATGACAATCCGATGCAAAGCGCGGGGGACCGGCACCGCCAGGGCTGGTTTGAGTGCGCCTGTTGCCCGCCGAATATCGCCCGGCTCCTGGCTTCCCTGGGCAAGTATCTCTATTCGCGGTGCGCGGACGGGGTAGCGGTCCATCTGTACGTGCAAGGCTCGGCGCGGGTCAGCCTGGACCAAGGCGATCCGCTCATCCTTCATCAAACCACCGATTATCCCTGGGGGGACCGGATCCAGCTCCGGCTGGAGCTGGACCGGCCGGCCGAATTCGCGCTGCGCCTGCGGATCCCGGGCTGGTGCCGGCGCCATGGGTTGCGGGTGAATGAGGAAGCGGCGGACCCGGCTGTCGAGAACGGCTACGCCGTGCTGCGGCGGAGGTGGGAGCCAGGGGACCGGGTGGAACTGTCCCTAGAAATGCCGGTGGAGCGGGTGGCGGCCCATCCGGCGGTCTGGCAAACCATGGGCCGGGTCGCGCTCCAGCGGGGCCCCCTGGTCTATTGCCTGGAGGAGGCCGACCACCCGGTTCCGGTGGCGCGGATCGTCCTCTCGAAAGACGCCCGGTTCACCGTCCGGTTCGACCCGGAGCTCCTGGGGGGGATCGCGCTCATCGAGGGGGAAGGGTGGGTCCCGGAACTTCAGGGCTGGGAGAATACCTTGTACCGGCCGGCCGGAGCGGAGGAGTCCTACCGGAAGATCCCCATTAAAGCCGTTCCTTATTATGCTTGGGATAACCGCGAACCCGGTTCGATGGCGGTTTGGATATCTCAGGATTTGATAAAGCAGGGATAACGAACCCGACGGTCGGGAAACGGAAGGGAGGGATCAATCCTCAAAAAGGGTTTTTCCAGGGGATTCATAAAAAATAAACCAATTAAGGGAGGAAGATTTCATGGTCCATTGCAGACGCTGGTTTCTGGTGTGCTTAGTGATCGCGATGATCGCCGTCTCGGCCACGGCTTTTGCCGCCAAGACCGAGATTACTTACATGGCCTGGTACAATACGACCGAGTCCGAAGCGGCGGATATCCAAAAGACCCTCGACAAGTTCAACGCGTCCCATGACGGGATCCATGTCACCCTGATCGCCGTTAGCCGCGCCGACTACGAGACCAAGCTGAACACGATGGCCGCCGCCAAACAGCTCCCCGATACCTGCATGATGGCGGAGCCGATGACCATCCGTTACGCCGCCGCCGGCCTCCTGGCCGATGTGGGCGATATGTATAAGCCCGACGAGCGGCCCCTCAAATCCCTGGCCTTTACCTACAAGGGCAAAACGGTCGGCTACAGCTGCGCCAATGAAGTCCTGTTGCTCTATTATAACAAAAAGCTCTTCGACGCCGCCAAGCTGCCGTATCCGCCGGCCAGCGCCGACAAGGCCTGGACCTGGAAGCAGTTCGTCGAGGTCGCCAAAAAACTGACCAAGGACAAGAACGGTAAAACCCCGAACGATCCCGGCTTTGATGCGAAGAATATCGTCACCTACGGCGCGGACTTCAACCGGCTCTCCTGGATGTGGCCGGTGCTGGCGGTCTCCAACGGCGGCGGCGTGATGAGCCCCGACGGCCAGAAGCTGCTCCTGGGAACCCCGCAGACCGTTCAGGCGCTCCAGGCCATCGCCGACCTCTATCTCAAAGACAAAGTGGCGCCGTCGATCGGCGACAAGAACAACATGCCCAGTCTGGACGTGACCCTGCTCACCGGCAAAGTGGCCATGGCCACCAGCGGCCAGTGGGAGATCGGCGTTTCCCTGAAAAACTCGCTCAAGGACGGCCTGCAGTACGGAGTGGGCGTCCTGCCGAGGATGAAGAAGGCGGTCACCTACAACACCGGCGGACCGTTCGTCGTCTTCAACAGCTCCAAGAACCTCCCCGCTGCCAAGACCTTCGTGCGCTGGATCAGCGACGAGGATAACGGCTGGGATCTGATCACCGGCGGCATCTGGATGCCGGTCTCCGCCAAATGGTACGCCAGCGACGAGGCGATCCGGAAATGGGCCGACAACCCCGTCCATCCGCCGTACGCCCAGTACAAAACGGCGGTCGTCGACTACGCCATGAACAATGCGGTGCAGGTGCCCTGGTATTACTTCCCGAGCTTCGACAAACTGAACGATCTGATCGATTCGGGAATGGACCAGGTTTGGAACGGCAAGCTGACCGCCAAGCAATACATCACCAGAATCCTGCCCAGAGTGAAACGGCTGTTCGAGGAGAACCGGCCGAAGTAACCCTCGGCTTTGCAGACGCTCCGGTTATCCTCTTCCGCCGGGGAGCGGAAGAGGATAACGGCGCTGCCGCTCCCCGCCCGGACGGGATCCCGGCGGAACTTTGAGAGCGGTAGGCCCATTATCAATTCTGGCATCGTCACTGGAGTGAATGAAATGAGACGAACCAAGCTGCAACGGCATAACGCCGTCACCGCTTATCTGTTTTTGACCCCGGCCATTCTGGGGCTGCTCTTTTTGACCATCCTGCCCACGCTGGGAGTGATCGGCATCAGCCTGACCGACTGGTCGGGACTGGAGCCGCCCGCCTTCATCGGGCTCGCCAATTACCTGGAGATCTTCACCAGCGATTTTTACTTTCAGAGTTCGGTCGTGGCGACGCTGTATTTTGCCGTCGGGGCGGTGCTGACCGGCATCGTCTATTCATTCTGCATGGCCCTGATGCTCAATCAGCCGCTCCCCGGCCGCGGCGTCTGGCGCTCGATCCTCTTTTTGCCCTATATTGTGCCGGTCATCGGCTCCAGCATCGTCTGGTCCTGGATGTACGAGGCCAATTTCGGGGTTTTCAACTATGTCCTGAACCTGCTGGGATTCGACAAGATCCAATGGCTTCAGGACGAGCGGATGGCCATGCCTTCGATCATTCTGATGATGGTCTGGATGAGCGGCAACCTGATCGTCATCTTTCTGGCCGGCCTGCAAGGAGTGCCCAAGACCTATCTGGAGGCGGTGGAGGTCGACGGCGGCAACTTCTGGCATAAGTTCCGGCACGTCACGGTGCCGATGATGTCGCCGGTGATCTTCTACAATTTCCTGATGAGCCTCATCGCCAACCTGCAGGTCTTTGTGCCCGCTTACGCCATGACCAAGGGCGGGCCGAGCGATTCCACGCTATTCATGGTCTATCTAATTTACCGGGAAGGCTTCATGCGCAACAACTTCGGCCACGCCAGCGCGTTGTCGGTGCTCTTTTTCCTGTTTATCGCGGCATTGACCGCGTTCATCTTCGCTACCTCCAGGTTTTGGACATTTTATCAATCGGAGTGAGGTAAAAACGGCATGCATACGACAAAAAAGTTTTGGTACCGGGCCAATACCGTTCTGGTGGTCATCGTCGCGGCGCTGGTCGTCTTCCCGTTCTTCTGGATGGTGCGGTCCTCCCTGATGTCGAATCTGGAGATCAACCAGTATCCGCCGTTGCTGCTGCCGCACCACTGGCGGTTCGATAATTATCCCTACACCCTGTCGGTCTTTCCCTTCGGGCGGTACTTCCTCAATACGCTGACCATCGCCCTGCCCGCCGTCGCCGGAGTGCTGCTCACCGCGACGCTGGCGGCTTACAGCTTCGCGCGGCTCGATTTTCCGCTGAAGCGATTCTGGTTCGCGCTGGTCATCGGGAGCATGCTGATGCCGGGGGCGGTGCTGATCATCCCCATCTTCATGGGGTGGAGCGCGATCGGCTTCGGCAACAGCTATATTCCGCTCATCGTCCCGCATTTTCTGGGCGGCGGCGCCCTGAACATTTTTTTGATCCGGCAGTTTTTGATGACCATCCCCCGGGAATTGGACGAGGCCGCCTATATGGACGGCGCCAGCCACGCGCGGATCCTCTTCCGGATCCTGCTGCCCCTGATCAAGCCGGTCCTGATCACGGTGGGCCTTTTCACCTTCATCCTGATGTGGAACGACTTGATGGGGCCGCTGATCTACATCTCCAGGAACGAGATGAACACCGTCTCCCAGGCGCTGGCCAACTTCAGATCGGGGTTCGGAACCGATTGGAAGGCGATCATGGCCGCCTCCACCCTGTCGATCATCCCCAGCGTCATCCTGTACTTCGTCGGCCAGAAGTATTTCGTGGAAGGCATCGTGCTGTCGGGATTGAAAGGTTAGCCGGCCGGTGCCCCTTCGAAGTTACGTTTGCACCCCGACCGTCCCGCCCATCCGGCCTTCCGGATGGGCGGGACGGTTTTTTATGGGGCGGGAGGGGTCCGGCGGGGCTGGGAGTTGGGGATGTTTCCGCATTGGTTGGCGGATGCTTCCCTTGGCAAGAGGCCGGCGCTGAAGTTCGGCGGAATTGAACCGGGTGATTGCAGAGAGCTCACATGATGGGCTCTCTTTACCTCTTTTAGTGGCTAAGTGATCGGATTGCGGAGCTGAAAGAACTCATTTTGTGAATCCCGGCTCTCTTTGGGCGGCTGAAAGAGCTCTTTCAATCGCTCAAGAAGCTCTTTTTGTGGAAAAAGAGTTCTTTCAATCGTTGAACAAGCTCATTTTGTGAATAAACAAGCTTGTTTTGTGAATGAACGAGCTCTTTCAGTCGTTGAACGAGCTCTTTTTGTGGATAAGTGAGCTCATTTTGTGACTGAACGAGCTCTTTTTCGGAAGAATGAGCTCTTTCAGTCGCCCAACAAGCTCATTTTGTGAATAAAAGAGCTCATTTTGTGAATAAGTAAGCTATTTCTGTGGATAAACGGATCCGTTGGATGGGGTTAATGATTTTCGGCTGTGGATAAGTCGGGGAAGGGCAGCTAAAATCGGGTAATGTCAGGGGGTAAAGATCTCATGGCGCTAACTCCGGATGTCTACGGGGAGGTTCACATAGTTAAAGATACCACCCGTATACTATGGATTCGGGAACTAAAATGAACGCGGAAAACCATATGAAACACTGATTTACTTTAGCTGTTTCCTCATAACAAGCTTCTGTTCAGTTTCATAATATACGGCAAATCCACTTTTTTCATACAATGTGACAGGCCCCATAAAATCCTCGGCTTCATCAATAAATTTTTTATTCGGATAAGCCTCCACAAAATCAAAACCGTCTTGAACCGCATCTTGGCAAACGCGTGCCACGAACCGCTTCGCAATACCCTTTCTTTTCATTTCTGGTGCAATAGCAAAGCAGAATATGGATTTCACCTTTATGCCATGGATGGATTCTTCAGTTGGCACAGAACCCATAAACCGCCGCCAGCAGTAGCATTTTAGGCAATCCGATTTTGTATTGGCATTGCACCACCCCACAACCTTATCATCACAATAGGCAAGATAGCCTTGTATGTTGTCACCTTTGACACATTGGATAGCGTAGTCCCTTCTTTCCGCTACCGACGATGTAAGGTCTTTCCCTTCATAATCATCATTGCACCACCAAACACAATAGCATTTGTGTTCATCTTTATACGTAGCATGTGGCGTCGTATCAAAAAAGTGCACATAATCATCCACAAGGTCCGGCGTCAATTTACGTATCTCAATATTCATCTTCCTACCTCCATTACGGTCCTCTTCCCGGTCAAAGGCGAAGAAAACATAAACAATCCGCAATTCAAACTGGCCCGACAAATTCCTAATTTGTCACGCTTGTTATCCAACTTGATATTACCATATAATTTAAAATTTGTCATTTTCGTTTCTTCATTCGCTTCCTTTTTTAAATTTACCCTGCGGCGTAATCGTTTATTCATATGACCGGCAGTTGAATTTGCCAGTGCACTCTTTGGCGGCGGAGACTTTACGGAGCAGGCCGATAAAAGTCTTGACTAAATTATCAGTTAAAAGTATTATAAAAATAGATAACGTTCTCTATCATTCGGTTCGTTTTTAAAATTCCTCTAGGCAATGAGCTCGCAATTCAATGCAGCTCTATGTGGTGATATTTGCGGTGTTCTGCGGGTTCGCTTAAATGTTCAATACGTTTGTCCCCGAAAGTTGAAGGGAAAAATTGATGTGGAATAGATAACGTTTTCTGAAATACGCTAGAATTTTGGACAAATGAAATGAAAGAACGTTTTATTATCCAAAAAACTTACGGATCACTGCCGAAGCCAGTCCTTTTGGGGAGGCCCGATTGCCAATGACCAAAGTCACCATCAAAGAGGTGGCCCGAAAAGCGAATGTATCCACTTCCACCGTTTCACGGGTGTTGAATAATAATTACCCTGTCAGCGAAGAGGTTCGGGATGAAGTCCTGCGCTGCATGAAGGAACTGAATTATCAGCCCAATGGGATCGCCAGGAGCTTGAAGAACAGCAAGACCCAGATGATCGGCTTTGTGGTGGCGGACATCGCCAATCCGTATTTCATGCAGATTGCCAAGGCCATGGAAAGCGTGATCAGCAACGAAAATCATAGCCTGGTATTTTGCAGCAGCGACGGCATCCCGCAAAAAGAGCGGAAATTACTGGAGCTGTTAAATGAGAAACGGGTCGAGGCGATGGTGATTGCTTCCTCCGATCCGGACGGTCTGTATATCAAACAATTGGTCGATCAAGGCATGCCGGTGGTTTTAATCGATCGGAAGCTGAAAGGCGTGGACACCGACGTGGTTGTCGAAGATAATTTCAATGCCGCCTATCAGCTCACCGAATACTTAATAAAGAGCGGGCACCGGAAAATCGCCATCATTAACGTAGCGCTGTCCATCAGCGTCGGCCTGGAGCGGTTTGACGGATTTAAAGAGGCCATGAAGCATAACGACCTTCCCGTCGAGGAACGGTACGTATTCAAGGGCGGTTTTACGAGAATGGAAGCTTACCATGCCGCGAAACGGCTGATTGTCGAGAATCAAAACCATTTGCCGACGGCTATTTTCTGCGCCAACAATATTATGGCCGAAGGCGCGGTCATCGCCGTCCGGGAATTTGGAATGAAAATTCCGGATGATATCTCGATCGTTTCCTTCGGTACGGTCGACCTGCTGGAACTGATCGAGCCCAAGCTTACCATCGCCTCGCAGAATCCATACGCCATCGGGCGCAAGGCGGGGCAGATTATTTTGGACAGGGTCAATCATGACGGCAATGCCAGAGATTTTAAAGAGTATGTGATCACTTCGGATATCATTATCAGGGACTCGGTGCAAACCCTATAAAAAATTTTACCTTTATAGAAAACGTTCTCTATGACGGCGCTGCTGGTTTCCTGTCACTGCGGAAGGGGGGAATGATGAAAAGTTCAATAGCCGGGATTCAATAACGAATGAAAGGGTTATGGAGGATGGAGTCTATGTCTGAGAAAAAGCAACGTTCCGGAATGGAGAAAAAGGGCGGTCTGGCCATTGAAAATATCGGCAATGGGGCCATGCTGATCATCTCGTTCGGAACGATACTCCTTTTGTGGAGCCTGATTTCTTCAATTTCCGGAATCGGTTCGATCATTGTCGGCCCGGCGATTGTTTTGAAAGCGCTGATCCGTAATCTTGAAAACGGGAAATTGCTGACCAATATATATGTCAGCCTGATCAGGGTTTTCGGAGGTTTTGGCCTCGGAGTCCTCGTCTCCATTCCCATCGCCTTCCTTTTGGGGTGGTATAAGCTCTTCCGGGCCATCGTCGAGCCATGGATTCAGTTTTTCCGAACCATTCCGCCAATCGCCTTAATTCCGCTGGTCATCGTGATCTTTGGCATCGGGACCTCCGCCAAAATCGCCATTATCTTTTTTGCGGTGTTTCTGGTGATGGTGATCACCATCTACCAGGGCATCAAAAATGTCGATCCGACTTTGATCAAAGCTGCCCGGGTCCTCGATGCCAAGGACAAAGACATTTTTTTTGATATCATTGTACCCGCTTCTTTCCCGTATATCCTGGTGGGCATCAGACTGGGGCTGGCCACGGCCCTGACGACCTTGATCGCGGCCGAGCTCACCGGTTCGTCGCAAGGACTGGGCAATATGATTCAGGATGCGGCTCTGTATTTTAAGATGGATGAGGTAATTTTGGGGATCATCACCATCGGCGTGATTGGTTTCGTTTTGGATAAGGTCGTGTTGTTTCTGGAACGAAAACTGACCGGATGGCAGGAGGTGCACAATCGGTGATAAGTACCCGCGATAATCAGCGAATCGAGATCGAAATCAAGGATGTCAGCAAAGTTTTCGAAGGCAGGACCGGTCCCAACGTGGCCTTGGAGACGGTAAATCTCAACTTGATGCAAAACGAGTTTGTCTCCGTGGTCGGCCCGAGCGGCTGCGGCAAAACCACGCTGCTGAACATCATCGCCGGCTTGTTGGAACCGACCACCGGGTCGGTGCGGGTCGGCGGCAAAGAAGTGCGCGGCCCGGGCGAGGGAAAAGGAGTGGTGTTTCAACAATACGCGCTTTTCCCCTGGATGACTGTACAGAAAAATGTGGAATTCGGGCTCAAATTGAAAAATATCTCCCCGCAAGAGCGGAAAGAGATTGCCGCAAGCTACATTGAGCTGGTGGGATTGAAAGACTTTGGCAATGCCTATCCCAAGGAGCTCTCGGGAGGGATGAAACAAAGAGTGGCCATCGCCAGGGCCTACGCCGCGCGACCGGATGTGCTCCTGATGGACGAACCGTTTGGGGCGCTGGATGCCCAGACCAGGGCGCAGCTGCAGGAGAATTTGTTGAATACCTGGGAAAAAGAGAAAAAAACCTGTTTTTTCATAACCCACGATGTGGAAGAAGCGGTGCTGCTGGCCCAGAGAGTCATCCTGATGAGCGCCAGGCCGGGAAGGATCAAGGAGATCATCGACATTCAGCTGCCATATCCCCGCTCCCAGCAGCTGAAGGTGACCAAAGAGTACAATGACATCAAGAATGCCTTGTGGTCCAAGGTTTACGAAGAATACCTCGACCACATGAAGTGATCCGCAACCGGAATGTTCATCCGGCTTCCGGCTTGGCCGCTGTCGTAATTCAGGGAATTGCCGCTGACCGTTGAGGACCTTCGCCAGCCGGCCCGGCGCATGATGAAACGGATAGACCGGACCATGCAATGGGCGGTGAAGCTTTTCCCGGTGAATTTGCAATTCTCTCGAATAATAAATCAACATGAGAGGTGGTTGTAAAGATGAGCAACAATTTTAGAAACAGTTTTTTGACGGGTTTTCGGAGCGGTAAGTTTCTTCTGGTACTTTTGATCGCATTTTGCATGATGGGAACCGCTGAAGGAGCAAGCAGTAAAAAAGCGGCGGTGACGGCCCCTAAAGAATTACTGCGCCTGAACGTCGCCTATCATCCGCACCTGGTCGGGTTGGGCGCGATCTTGGCAGCGGAGAAACAGGGCTATTTCAAACAAGAAAACCTGGAAGTTCAAATGGTGCGGTTTACAGCCGGGCCTCCCGAAATCGCCGCGATGATCGCGGGCGATATCGATATCGGTTATCTCGGGGTGGGAGCGCACGTCTTCGGACCCAAGGGCCAGTGCGTCATGCTGGCGATGGATTGCACCGATCTCAGCAGTGAAATCATGGTGACCAAGAAATCGGGCATCAAATCCATTAAGAATCTGGCGGGCAAGACCATCGGCATCACCAAGGGGACGACCTCCGAACTTTTCTTGAGTCTCGCCCTGAAGCGAGCCAAAATCGATCCGTCCAAGGTGAATATCGTCAATATGGATGCCGCCGGAAAAGTGGCCGCCTTCATGACCAATAAGGTGGACGGCATCTCCATCGAATCTCCCTATACCGATCAGATTCGCAAGAGCAATCCCGAGAATACCGTCACCATCCAGACCTCCAGGGATTTCTTGCCGAAAGCCGTCTTCCCCAACAGTTGGGTGACAACGCCGCGTTTTATCGAGAATCCCAAGAACCAGGAAGCCGTCGTCAGATTCTTAAAATGCTTGTTAAAAGGGCAGCAATACCGGATTCAACATATGGACGAGACGGTGGGGATGGTTGCCGACTATCTGGGCCAGCCCAAGGAGATCATCGGCAGCCTGGTTGATAAGACCAACTTCTTGGATAACCGTTCCGTGGAGAAGATCTTTAAAAACGGAACCGCGCTGAAGTGGTATGAGCAACATGAAAAGATGTTTGTCGACGCGGGCCTGCTCGATAAGTTTGTGCCGGCCCAGGATTTCGTGAAACCCCAATACCTGATGGCGGCGTTGAAAGAACTCCGCAGTGAGAAGTAGGAACGGTCCGGTATTCGAAAAATGCTTGGCGGAGCGCCGGGAATGAAACCTGGTTTCATCCCCGGCGCTTCATGAAATATTGCGAAGATGAGCGGGAGTCGGAGATGAAAATGGTGGCGGATCAAATCTTCAGGGAATCACTGAAGAGGCGGGATTGTGAGAGTGATTATCTGCCCCGGTCGGTACATCTGATCGAGGATTGCATGGTTACCCGGATCGACGAGGAGGATATCACCGCCGATATTTACTACCGGGAAAAAAGGCCGGTTCAAGACAGGCCCGCCGTTATTTTCCTGCACGGCGGCGGGTTTTGGAGCGGCGACAAAAAACAGTTCCAATGGCAGGCGGCCTACTTGGCGTTGCAGCGCAATGTTTTCACCGTATCGCTCAATTATCGTCTGAGCGGGGTGGCTCCTTTTCCGGCGGCGCTGCAAGATGTGAAATGCGCGGTGCGCTGGGTCCGGTCAATGGGCGCGGCATACCGTATCGATCCCGCCGGGATCGTGGTGGCGGGCGGGTCTCCCGGCGGCAACCTGGCCGCCTTGGCCGGCGTTACCAATGGCGTGACGGCCTATGACGGCGCCGGCGGCTACGGGGAGTTTTCCAGCGCTGTCAATGGAGCGATCCTATTCAACGGGATGTTTGACTTTTTTAGTTATCTTGAAACGGCCGGCGGTGAAATAGAGCATGTGGAGCAATACTTGGGCGGAGCGGCGGCGGATATTCCGGAGAAATATGCCGAGGCTTCGCCGTTGCTGAGAATCGGGCCGGACGCCGTTCCCATGTTGCTGCTTCACGGCAGGGAGGACGCGGTCATCCCCTGTGAGAAGTCGGAACAAATGCATCAACGATTGACGGAGCAAGGGATTCCGGCGGAGATCGCCATTTTTGATGGAAAAGGGCATGGCTGGTTCAACCGCCCGGCGGATGGGATGGAAGCATTGCAACGCGTCGAACAATTTTTGGCGGAACGGTTCGGATGTTAGGAATGAAACGCCCCTATCGGGCGGTTGCGACTCTTGGGGCGCGAAGAAACGTTTACAGCGTTGGTGAAGGAAGTGTTGGCAATGGCCCTGGTAAAGCCGGGAGAGATTTTCAAGAAAGCCTATCAAGAAGGATATGCGTTGGGAGCGTTTAACGTTTTCAACCTGGAAAGCATCCAGGCGGTTTTGCAGGCCGCCGCAATGGAGCGGTCGGCCGTGATTGTCCAGGTATCCATGGGTACCCGGAAGTATGTGGGCGATGTCGAAAGGTTCGTGAAACTCATCGCCATGATGGCCGAACCCCTGACGGTGCCCGTGTGCATCCATCACGACCACTGCGCGGACTTTGAAACCTGCCAAAAAAGCATTGACTCCGGTTTCGCATCGGTGATGGTCGACGGCTCGATGCTGACTTTCGAGGAGAATATCCGGCTGGTCAGAAAAGTGGCCGATTACGCCCATGCCAAGGGCGTCTGGGTCGAGGCGGAATTGGGAAGCCTGCCCGGGTTTGAGGATGATTTCTTCTCCGAGGAGAACCATTACACCGACCCGGACGATGTCGTCGAGTTCGTCCGGCGCAGCGGCTGCGATTCGCTGGCGGTGGCGGTGGGGACTTCCCACGGCGGCATTAAGGCGGACCGGGATCTGACGATCGATATGGAACGCCTCCAAAAAATTTCGCAGAACCTGCCGGGTTATCCGCTGGTGTTGCACGGCGGAGCGTCGCTTACCGCGGCATACATCGATACCATCAACCGGTATGGCGGAAAGGTCGAATCCATGAAGAATGTCCCCGAAAGGCTGATCAAGGAAACGGTGCGATCGGGCGTCTGCAAGGTGAATATGGATGTGGATAATTTCAACGCTTATACCGCGGCCGTGCGAAAATTGATGGCCGAAAGGCCCGAAATTTACGATCCCCGGAAATATTCGGCGGTGGGAAGAGAAGCTTTCATGGCGGAGGTGCGCCATAAAATGAGGGATGTCGTTTTAAGTTCCGGGAGATATTGAAGGGTCCGGCTTGGGTCGAAGTTGGAGAATAAAATGGACAAGGGACTGTGTTGGCATGATCAGAAGCATCTGTCTGAATCCGGTGATCGACAAGGTATATTTCATTAATCATTTTACAGCCGGCCGTTTGTACCGGGATAATTGCCCGGCCCGCTACGCCGGCGGCAAGGGCGTGAATGTCGCCAAAGTCTTGGCCCTGCTGGGCGAGGCCTGTGCCATCTACGGCTTTATCGGGGGCGATTCCGGCCGGAGACTGGAAGATGAACTCATCTCGCTGGGCATTCAATCGAAATTCATCGAGATCGCGGGCGATACCCGAACCACGATCAATGTCATTGATAAGGAAAGAAATCTTGAAACAGAGATCCTCGAATTGGGGCCCGCCGTCGCCGAGGAGGAATTGCAAGCGCTGATCGGGCAGCTGACGGCGGACATCGCCCCCGGCGACATCGTGATTTGTTCGGGAGCGATCATTAACGGCGCGCCGCCCTCCATCTATAAAGCCATCGCTGCGATCTGCGTGGCGAAAGCGGCCTATTGCTTCCTGGATACCTATGGTGAAGCGTTTCATGCTTCGCTTCCGGGCCAATACTATTTTGCCAAACCGAACCTCAAAGAGTTCTCGGAATACCTGGGGCTCGAAAATAAAGTTGACGACCGGACCATCGTGGCCCAAGCGGAGCGCCTGATGGCAAAAGGATTTGAAAACCTGATGGTCTCGATGGGGAAAAGCGGGGCGATCCTGGTCAACCATACGGTTAGGCTCCAAGCCAGCCCGCCCGTGATCAGCAACCAGTCTTCGATAGGCTCCGGCGACGCCAGTGTGGCGGGGTATGCCGCGGCCATCAATCGCGGGAGCGATGTCGAGGAAGCGTTTTGCCTCTCCATGGCCTGCGGAGTCTCCAACGCGATGCACCGCGAAGTGGGATTCATCGACTTGAGCGAGGTCAACGAATTGAAAAAAAGAATCGAACTCCGCCATTTGTAGTCGCCCGGGACTCAAATTATGGACTTCAAGCTCGGCAATGGCCGGCGCAAAGTTTTTCAGCCGGAGCGCGGCTCATACATTCGGTTCGGCTCCGGGTTTCCCATACGGATACGCAACGCAAAGACTTCCCCGGCCTAGATGTTCTGGTAGTAGTCCCCCACCCCAGTATAGCTGGGGCAATCGAAAGGATGAAAATAAGCCATTTTTATACTCCCGCAGAGGCGCAAAGACGCAGAGTTTTTAATATAATAATCCCCTCAATCATTAGTATACGTTCTTTTTCTGCGTCTCCGCGTCTTGGCGGGAAGATTATTCTTTTAGATTTATTTTTCCCTGTTGATACATGATTTATTTTCTGAGTAGTTGATAGTAAATGAGTCATCGCTAAACTTCCGAATCCCTCGGAAGTTTTTTGCTTTCATTTCGGGATGAAGCCGTTCCTGGTTTGCGCAAAGGTTGGGAACCGGAACGTTGCCAAACTGGGTGCAAAAAAACTCGCCGGAAGGTTTCATCAATCTTGACATCTGATGAAAATCTTGATAGTATTTGGATGTGAAGATAATTTTCATCAATTAAGAAAATACAAGAAATCATAGGAACCCCATTCGAACAAGGAGGAGTCAACATGAGAATTGTCCCTTTCGACGGTATGCTGCAAAATGCGCGGGAGCATCATTTTGCAATCGGCGGCTTTAACGTGGTGAACTTGGAAACGGCGCAGGCGGTAGTCAATGCTGCCGCCAAAGAGCATACGCCGCTGATTATGCAAGTCTATCATGAGGATCTGGAGCATACGGGCGGACCGTTTATCAGCGCCATCGCCAATGCTGCGGCTGAGGCGGCCCCCATTCCGATCGCACTGAGCCTGGATCATGGCAAAAGTTTCGAACAAGCCATTTATTGTATGGAATCGGGATTCTCCGGGGTAATGATCGATCTTGCCACCTCCGATTTCCAAGCCAATATTCTGACCACCCGGAAAGTGGTTGAAGCGGCTCACGCGCGCGGAGTCTCCGTCGAGGCCGAATTAGGGGAGATTTTTAGCGCCGGCGCCAGTGTGGAGGTACGGAATTCCGCAATGACCGACCCGGATTTGGCGGCGGAATTTGTAGTCAAAACCGGAGTGGACGCTTTAGCGGTTTCCATCGGAACGGCGCACGGAATTTATTCTTCCAAACCGGTCATTGATTTTGATCTTTTAAAGCGGATTCTGGAGGTGGTCAAGATACCGGTGGTGGTTCATGGCGGTTCCAATACTCCGGATGAGGATATCGTGGAGATCGTCCGTCTGGGCGCGGCCAAACTGAATATCGGGACCGATTTAATGATGGCCTTCAATCAGGGAATGCTAGAAATACTCACTGCCGACCCCACGGTTGCGCCCCGCGAAGCGCTGGGGCATGCCCGGGATTGTGTTGAGAAAGTGGTACGCCACAAGATCCAATTATTGACGAAATTCAGAACGGATCGCTAGTATTCAGTATCAGAGAAGGAAAAGAAGGAGGGTTTTCATGAGCAACCAGCCGAACGATGCCGTGACGGTCTCCAGAACGCCGGTCTGGGAGATCAAATTACGTTCCGTATTGTCGGTGCTCGGCGCGGCGGAACGGCGAGTGGCCGATTATGTACTGAACAATCAGGATAAAATCGTCTACCAGTCCATCACGGAACTCGCCGAAGCGGCGGGTGTCAGCGAAGCGACAGTGGTCCGCTTTTGCCGGCGTTTGGGACACAAAGGGTTTCAAGGTTTAAAGATCGCCCTGGCCCAGGATATCGTTCCGACCTTGCAAGCGATCCATGAAGAGATCAGTGAAGACGATGACGTTTCCGAGATCAAACAGAAGGTCTTTGTCGGAAGCATCAAGGCATTGCAGGACACGGTGATGATTACGGATGACGCCGAACTCAGCCGGGCGATTGACGCCATCGCCAAGGCGGCGAAGTTCGACATTTACGGTCTGGGAGGATCGGGGTGCATCGCTGAAGATGCCCGCCATAAATTCATGAAGATCGGGGTCCGTTCCGCGGTTTACACGGACTGCAATCTGCAGGCGATGTCAGCGGCTTTACTGGGCCCGCAGGATGTGGCGCTCGCCATCTCCCATTCCGGGAGCGTGCGCGATACGGTTGAAGCGCTTCAGATTGCCAAGCAACAGGGCGCCACGACGATTTGTATCACCCATTATGCCAAATCGCCCATTTCGGAAGTTGCCGATATCAAATTATTCACCACCTCCGAGGAGATGATGTTCCGCAGTGACGCCATGGCGTCACGAATCGCGCAACTGGCCATCATCGATACGCTTTACGTCGGTGTCGCTTTAAAAATGGGCGAAAAAGCCACGCAGGCTTTGAAAGCGGTCCGCCAGGCGGTTGTCAGCAAAGGCTTTTGATCTTCCGGGAGAAAAAACTTTGAAAGAAGGTGAGGCTCTTAAGCAGTTAAAGCCGTTTGAGGCCCAGAGATAGAAGAAAGAGAGGAGAGTTGATGAGAATGAAAAGGAATCATTTCCGTGTCGTTACAGGATGTATTTTCGCGTTATGCCTCATGGTCAGTTTGACGTTGAGCACCGCGTTTGCGGCAGGCAAACCGGTGACTTTGCAATTCTGGCTGCGGGACACCCGGCCTTCCAATGTCGAAGCCATGAACAAGATCGTGGCCAACTTCGAGAAAGCGAATCCGGGGATCAAGATTAAAGTCGTTCTTACCCCCTGGGACAGCGTCGAACAGAAGACGGCTACCGCCATCGCCGCCGGAACTCTGCCCGATCTGTCCCAGCTAAATCAGACCGGCGCCGCCGATTATGGCGCCAAAGGCGTTCTGCTCAATTTGGACAAACGCTACAAAACTTGGGCCGACAAAAATAAAGTCGCTAAGATCAGCCTTTCGCAAGCGATGTATAATGGGCATTATTATGCCGTTCCCTGGTTCGCCGGCTCCAATGTAATGTTCTATAACAAAGATTTGTTCAAAAAAGCGGGCATCGTCGATCAGGCCGGAAATCCCAAGCCGCCGGTTACTTGGGACGAGTTCCTGGAGAACGCTCAAAAGCTGACCCTGGATACGAATAACGATGGCAAAATCGATCAATGGGGTTTCGTGGTCCGGGGCAACGTCTCCTTGACCATTCCGGTAAGGGAATTTATGCTGGCGGCCGGCGACGGCGATTGGGTGGATACCGCGCATGGCAACAAGGTGGTCGTGGATTCGCCGAAAAACATCAAAGGGATGCAATTTTACCTTGACTTATATCGAAAACATAAGGTAACTCCGCCCGATGTCCCCTCCATCGATTATGTGGCGGAGGAGCAGTATTTCCTCTCCGGCAAAGTGGCGATGATGTTCAACGGGCCTTGGAATCTCGGCAACATGTACGCGTCCAAGATCAACTGGGGCGTGGCCTTGGAACCGAAATCGGAACGCCATGCCGCTCATATCGGCGGATGTCCGGTGGGTATTTTCAAGACGACCAAACATCCCAACGAAGCCTGGAAATTCGCTACCTACCTCCTGAGTGACGAAGCGCAACAGATCTGGGCGATCAAATATGGCTGCGGCTTGCCCGCCACCAAGAAAGCCCAGGAGGATGCCAAGAAAGATCCGGTCATCAAAGTATTCGTCGAAAGCCTGCAATACGCCGAACGGGACGGAGTGACGCCTCCGCCGCAGATCGCGCAATGGGTTACGATTGAACAATCCGTCGCCCCGCCGATCTTCCAAAAAGCGCTGTTGGGAGAGATCAACGCCAAACAGGCAGTCCAAGAACTTGAGGCAGCGATCAAGAATGTGATGAAAAAGAAATAACCGGGGAATACAGGCGACTTTGACAAGGCGCGCCAGCGCGCCTTGTCAAAATCCCGCACTTTCGGCCAGGGGAAACACAAGGGGGATTGAATCTTGAATCGATCAGCGACTGGGACGGCCAGACGGGTATCATTCTTCTTAACTCTGCCGGTCATGATGATCATGGTTGCCATCGTTCTATTTCCGGTCTTTGACACCTTGCGCCTGTCATTTTTTGATGCTTCGTTCATCAAACCCGGACTGAGCGCGCCGTTCATATGGTTGCAAAATTATCTGGAAGTCATCAGCGGCCAGCTTTTTTGGCAGTCCCTTTGGATCACTTTGAAATGGACGATTGTCTCGATTATTCTGCAGTTCGCTCTGGGTTTTTCCTTGGCGCTGCTGGTCAATAGCAAGATCTACGGCCGGAACTTTGTCCGTTCGTTGTTTTTGATCCCATGGATGCTGCCGGGGGCCTTGGCCGCATTGATGTGGAAATGGATGTATCACGGTTCGATCGGACTATTGAATTACATCCTCCTCAATCTGCGGCTCATTTCCGATGTCCACCCCTGGCTTTCCGATCCGGCGACGGTTCTCTGGGCGGCGGTCCTGGTCAATGTCTGGCGCGGCGCTCCGTTTTTTATGATCATGATGCTGGGCGGATTGCAGACCATTCCCAAAGATCTTTATGAAGCCGCCAAAATCGATGGCGCCAATGCCGTGCGTACCTTCGCCAGTATTACGGTTCCGCTGTTAAAACCGTTAATTTCAACGCTGTTGATCTACGGGACAGTCGGCGCTTTTAATTTCTTAGATATCATTCTGGTTTTGACCCGGGGCGGTCCCGCCAATCATACCATGGTGTTGCCGCTTTATTCGTGGCTGTCCGCGTTCACCGACAACCGGATCGGCATTGCGGCGACGATTTCGGTCTTGATCTGCCTGGTGCTTGTTTTATTCGGCATCGCCGTCTCGCTCATCAAATCGGCCAAGAGATATAAATACTCGGCCCGGTGACAGATAAAAGGCAAGCGGCATGGCTTATTCAAAAAATTACAAATGGCATTGCAGCGGGGGCTAAAGGCATGAAGAACGTTTTGAACAAAAAGATGCGCGCCATCGTCCACTCCATCTTGCTTCATGTATTGGTGGTTGTGGCGGCGGTATTCATGTTGGCGCCGGTCATCTGGTTGCTATCCACTTCTTTAAAAGACCGCAGCGAAATGTTTACCTTTCCGCTTACCCTGATACCCAAGCATTTCGTCTGGGAAAACTATCTGAAAATCTGGCAGCAGATTCCCTTTGGCGAATACGTCAAAAATAGTGTGATCATGGCATTATACTCGACCTTCGTGGCTTTGGCCATCTCCTCTTTGGCGGCCTACGCGTTTTCGCGGTTCAATTTTAAGCGGAAAACGGTTTTTATGCGGTTGATACTGTTTACGCAAATGTTCCCGGCGGTCCTTTTGATCATCCCCTTATTCATTTATCTGAAGAATTTGGGGCTCTTGGGAAGCTACACCGGATTAATGATCACTTTTCTGACCTTTTTGGTCCCGTTCAGCACTTGGTCCTTGACCAATTTCTTTGAAGGGATCCCGCTTGACTTGGATGAAGCGGCGTTGATCGACGGCTGCAGCCGCTTGGATATCCTGTACCGGATATTGCTGCCGATTTCGCTGCCGGGTTTGGTTTCGGTTGGCACGTACTGTTTTCTTACCGCTTGGAATGAGTTTATTTTCAGCATGGTTTTCATGCCCGATCAACAGGGCTGGACGATTCCGGTGGGATTAAATGCCTTGACCGGCCAATTCGCTTTGGACTGGGGGCTGCTGACGGCGGGCGGAATTATCTGCTTAATCCCCGCCATTATCGTCGTCTTGTTCCTGCAGCGGTATCTGATCGCCGGAATGCTCGCCGGGGCTGTCAAGGAATGAGCGGAAACCGGGTTCAACAGGAGCTTCGACGGGTTGGAAACGGACACAGAGGTGAGTGGAATGGGTTACGATATTGTGGGAGTCGGGCACGCGGCCTGTGATTTTTTGGGAATTGTACCCAGGATGCCGGAGCTTGATCGATGCGCCTGGATGAATTGTTTGGAAAGACAAGGCGGCGGGGCCGTCTCGCAAGCGCTGGTAGCTGCTTCGCGTTTGGGAGCGCGAGTGGCTTATGCCGGGTTTTTAGGCGATGACGATGCGGGGCGATTTTTGCGGGATGACTTCTTGAAGGAAAGGGTGGACATCGAGTGCCTGGAACTGCTGCCGCAGCAGCGTTCCTCGGTGGCTTTTGTCGTGATTGAGCAGGGCACTGGCAAACGGACCATTTATGTTTACCCCGGCACGATTGCGTCCCGCCCCTTGAGTCCGAAGGCGCAGCGGCTGATCGCGGCGGCGCGGTACTTGCATTTGGATGCGACCAATCCTGAGGCGGCCCTGGAAGCGGCGCGGTTTGCCAAGGCCAATCAAGTGCAAGTATCTTTGGACGGGTGTGAGATAGCGAAGGAGAAAGAGCAAACCCTCGAACTGATCCGCTTGACGGATATCCTGATCGCCAATGAAATTTACCCCCGAGAAGTGACCGGGAGCGACGATCCCCAAAAAGCCTTGCTGGAACTGGCGAAGATGGGGCCGGAAATCGTAATTTCCACGATCGGCAAAGACGGTTGTCTGGCGGTAGTCAATTCGGAGATCGTCGCCTTTACGGCGTATTCGGTGCCGGTAGTCGATACCACGGGCGCGGGAGATGTTTTTCACGGCGCCTTTCTCTTCGGCTTATTGCAAAATTGGCCCTTTGATTCGATCGTCCGATTTGCCAGCGCCACCTCGGCCATCAATTGCTTAAGCCTGGGAGGGAGAGCCGGTATTCCCACGCAGGATCAAGTGCTGCGGTTTATCGCGGATTATCGGGAGCAATCCGGATGAGGATGAGCGTGATTTATCCTTTTCCAGCCTCTTCGCGTGGAAAAGCGTAATCGAAAAATCCCTTCATGATGAGCCTTTTGGGTGAGATTGGAACTCACCCTCGCCAACGGCGGGTTGCGGAAAAAGGTTATGAAAGTCCATTGCAATTGAACCGGGTGATTGCAGAGAGCTCACATGATGGGCTCTCTTTCCTTTTAGTGGCTAACGGACCGGATTGCGGAGCTGAAAGAGCCCGTTTTGTGAATCACGGCTCTCTTTGGGCGGCTGAAAGAGCTCTTTCAGTCGCTCAAGAAGCTCTTTTTGTGGAAAAAGAGTTCTTTCAGTCACTCAACAAGCTCATTTTGTGAATAAACAAGCTTGTTTTGTGGATGAGAGAGCTCTTTCAGTCGCCCAACGAGCTCTTTTTGTGGATAAGCGAGCTCATTTTGTGACTGAACGAGCTCTTTTTCGGAAGAATGAGCTCTTTCAGTCGCTGAGCAAGCTCATTCTGTGAATAAAAGAGTTCTTTTTGTGAATAAACGATCTATTTTTGTGGATAAATGCATCGTTGGATGGGGTTAATGATTTTTGGCTGTGGATAAGTCGGGGAAGGGCAGCTAAACTGGGTAATGTCGGGGGGTAAAGAGCGGATGGCCTTAACTCCGGACGTCCAGATCCGGCTACCCATCGATGGTATTGGAGTAATGCAAGATCAGTACTCTCGCATTATTGGAGTAACAATACAAAAGTAAGAAAAGACGCTATAGTTTAAGAAGATTATTTCATTGAAACGCTCGGCGACGAGTTTTGGCGCGGAACGGTTTTCAAGACCCATCCTAAAAGCGTTGTGATAAACCCTGCCCGAAGGCCAGGGTGAACACAAAAGCTCAGAGAAGCAAGTGATAAAGTCGTTTTGAAATCCTCTTGCCAGTCGATCGTTTGGAAAGAGACTTTATCACATGGCTTCTAAAGGGGTCATTTATTCTTTTCAAGCAGGAATTACCATTTTGGCGGCAAATTATTTGAATGCTTCTCATCAATTGCCCCGCCCAGGGTTAAACGCGACGGCTTTTGATCCGATGGAATTCAATCAAGAATGACTTTATTTTATTGAGGAAGTTTCCGCGGCCCGGGGCAACTGGAATAGCAGCCGGTCCGGCAGGGATACGGCATGAACGAGTAGGCGGTTGGTCCTGTTCCCCAAGCCTCGGTCCGGCTTCCTTCCGATGGATGAATGCCGGCGGTACAGCGCACAACGCAGATTACTTCATGGAATCCTGGCAGAAAGTAGGCCTGGCGATGCCAAAGCGGGTTATCCGGATTCTAATGTTAGTTTTCGCCATTGCCGCCCACGGGATAGCCTTTCTTCAGTTGCAGCGGCAAATCGCGACGTTGGCCCTGCCGCCTGAGTTCGGGGGCCAGATCGCTTTTTTGCTGCTATTATCCTTATTCCTCGCTTTGATCTTACCCCTCTCCCGCAACGCCAACTTCATCTGGCTGATATTAATTATCCGCGGTGGCATCCTGCTCTTGGTCAACCTCCCGTTCGGCGGTTATCTGGAGAGCGAGACGCTCCTCTTGGCTGCTTTGATCATCGAAGCGCATTACTATACGTCTTTAAAGGCGGGCCTCAGTTACTCTATCGTTTTAGTCATCCTCTCCGTTTATTGCCGTTTACAACCGGTCAAAGCGTGGGGAGTGTATATGCCCGGCGTTGCCTTACGGGATTTATGGATCTATGCCCTATATGCCGGATTTATCACCGCGTTCAGTTTCGTTTTTTGTTTCCAGCTCAACAACCAGGTGTCGCTGGAGGAGCTCAGCCGGCGGCTGGACGAGGCCACTTCGCAACTGGCGCAGGCCAACGGCCAGCTGATCGAGTATGCCGGAATCGTGGAGCAAGAGGCGATTCAGAACGAGCGGAAACGTTTTGCCCGGGAGATTCATGACGCGCTCGCCTATACGTTGTCGAACCTGGCCATGATGACCGAGGCCGCCAAGGATTTATCCACCGGCGACCGGACCGTATTTCTGGACCATCTGACCCAAATGCATAGCCTGGCCAAGATGGGCGCGGTGGAAGTGCGGCGGGCGATTCAAGCGCTGCGGCCGGTCCAGTTGAATGAGGAGAGCGGCCTGGCGGCGGTCTGCCGGCTGGTCCAGGCTTTTAATAAAGGCGACCCAGATCGATGTCCAGCTCAATTTGGGGAATGTGCCGCTCTTTCTGGGCGCGGAAGCCGATCTGGCGGTCTACCGCCTGGTTCAGGAGGGCATGACCAACGCCCTGCGCCACGGCAAAGCAACGGCCATATTCATTTCTTTTTCCGCCTTGCGGGACGGCGTATGCATTTTAATCAAGGACAACGGGGTCGGCAGCCACAATCTCAAGCCGGGCTATGGCTTAACCGGCATGCGGGAACGCATCGCCCGGCTGGGAGGACAGCTGACTGTGTTCAACGGGCAGGAAGGCGGTTTTGTGCTTTCGGTTTGGATACCGGTAAAGGGGGACACTCATGAACCAAATCAAAGTACTTTTGGTGGATGATCAGACGCTTTTTGTCGAGAGTTTACGAACGGTCCTGAAAGCGCGGGCCGAGGACGTGGAGGTGGTGGGGGTGGCCGCGGATGGCCGGGAAGCCATCGAGCTGGTCGCCAGGGAAGGGCCGGATATCGTTTTAATGGATATCCGCATGGCCAACATGAACGGGGTGGAAAGCACCCGGATCATTAAAGAAAAGTATCCGCTCACCCGGGTCTTGATGCTGACCACGGTCGACGAGGACGAGTATATCGTGGAAGCCTTGCGTCTCGGGGCCGCGGGGTATCTGTTGAAAGACATCTCCGCCTCGGAGTTGATCGCCGCGCTGCGGGCCGTATTCGAAGGCGGGGTCATGATCTCGCCGAAGATGGTGGCCAAACTGGTCGAGAACCATTTCAACCCGATTCAGACCCGCAAATTTTCCCCGCCGTGGCTCAGCGAGCTCAGCGGGAGGGAAAGACAGATTCTCAGCCTGATGATTCAGGGCTTGGAGAATAAAGATATCGCCAAACAGTTGTACCTCGGCGAACAAACCATCCGCAACTATGCCAGCCTGATCTATAGCAAAATGGGGGTGAGCGACCGCATTCAGGCGATTCGGATTGCGCTTGAGGCCGGTTTTGACAAGGACCAGCCGGTCATCTGAAATCCGGGCAGGTTGATAAATTAGCATAGGAGCTCCTCTCGGCAGCTTGGTGAGTCATCATTCTCGACCAAAAGCGCAGAGAGGAGTTTTTTTATTTTCCCCCGATACCGTTCGGCAGAGTCCGGGAACGGCTTTTCCGGCAAGGCGATTGCTCCCATCAGGCATCAGAGTATTGGAGTAATGCAAAATGAGTACTCCGAAAGGTATTCCAATAACAATACAAACCCAAAGGATGATGTTATATTTGAATCAAAATTGGGTAAACAGACCGTTTCGAAAACATGCTTCGGTATTTCCTTCCAAATCAAACCAGCCCGTCGGGTTGCAAACCTTAGAATAGACCCCTTGAAAACTTTATCACGTATTTCCGAAATGGAGTATCCCCATGATTATCCCGTTCATTGTGGCTGGCGATGTACGACAAAACCAATCCGTATTAAATCCTACCAACGATAGGATTGATGAAGGGGGTATCGGCAGCAAGAAAAGTCCATCGGAAAAAAATAAAAAATAAAAAAGGAGAGGTATTCATGAAGAAACTTGGTTTATGTTTGATGGTTTTGCTCCTGGCTTTCGTGGTAATGATGCCGATCGGCAATGCCGCCCCCAAGGTGACGTTGACGATCGCCACCGTGAACAACCCGGACATGGTGATCATGGCCAGATTGGCTCCCAAATTCACCGAGAAAACTGGCATCGGCTTGAAATTCGTTACGCTGCCGGAGAATGAATTGCGGCAGAAAGTCACCGAGGACGTCGGACTGGGCGGCGGCCAGTACGATATCGTAACCATCGGCACCTATGATACGCCGTTTTGGGGCGCCAACAAATGGGTGGATTCTTTGGAACCGTATTTTGCCAAGATGTCCGATAGAGAGCAGAAAGCCTATGATCGCAATGATTTAATCAAACCGATCCGCAGCGCTCTATCCTATAAAGGAGCCCAATACGCGCTGCCGTTTTACGGGGAAAGCAGCATGCTGTTTTACCGCACCGACCTGTTTAAAGCCGCCGGGCTGAAAATGCCGGAACAACCGACCTGGGATCAGGTTTACGCATTTGCCAAGAAATTGAACAATCCCGCCAAAGGCATCTACGGCATCGCGTTGCGCGGCCTTCCCGGCTGGGGCGAGAATATGGCGGTTTTTGGAACGGTGATCAATACGTTTGGCGGCAGATGGTTCGACATGAAGTGGCAAGCCCAGTTTAATACGCCGGAAATGCGCAGCGCTTTTGAGTTTTATAAGAAGATCATCACCGAGGCCGGCGAGCCGGGCGCAACCACCGCCGGTTATACCGAATGCCTGGCGCTTTTCCAAAACGCCAAAGCCGCCATGTGGTATGATGCGACGGTTTCCGCCGGAACGTTAATGGGCAAAGATTCCAAGGTGATCGGCAAAACCGGCTATGCGTTGGCGCCGATCGTTAAAAAATCCAACGCCGGCTGGCTTTGGGCCTGGTCGCTGGCCATTGAGTCTTCTTCCAGGAATAAAGATGCGGCTTTCAAATTCCTGACCTGGGCTACCAGCAAAGAGTATATTAAGCTGGTCGGCGAGACCATCGGTTGGGCGCAGGTTCCGCCGGGAACCCGCGAATCCACTTATACCAATCCGAAGTACCTCAAGGCCGCTCCGTTCGCCAAACGGACCATCGCGGCCATCAAGAACGCCGATTACGATCACCCGACCGTCCAGGATGTGCCGTATGTCGGCATCCAGTATGTTTCCATTCCCGAATTCCAGAACCTGGGCGATCAGGTCGCGCAGCAATTGGCCGCTTATCTATCCGGCAAGCAGGACCTCGACGCTACCTTGAAACAGTGCCAGGACGTTTCCAACAATGTCGCCAAAGAAGGCGGCTATCAGAAATAACGATGGCGCGGAGCGGGCATTGAGGGGGTCCCCCTCAATGCCCATGCTCCGGGCGTTCATTGCGAGCCGTTGAAAATCGGGTAGTAATTCAGAGAATTGCATAATTACCTTAACAAGCCTTGTGGCCACAATATAGAGTGCAAAGCCCGGATATATCTATCGATATATTGTGGACAAAAGATTATTTTATCAATTATGCAATTCTCTAACTGGCAAAGGTGATGAAAATGCCGCAAGAAATGGCGAAGAAAAAGGCGTCCCACCGGGTGAATTTACTGTTTTTGCCCGCTTTGGTCGTAGTGCTGGTTATTACGCAGATCCCTTTTGTGCTGACCCTTGGGTTATCCTTTTTAAAATGGATTGTGGTCCGGCCGGATTTGGGGATCCGCTACATCGGTTTCGATAATTATCTGAAGATCTTTATGGACAGCACTTTTTATACCGTGATTTTAAACACCTTCATCATCACGGTGAGTTCAATCTTGTTCTGTACCGTATTGGGAATTATGATCTCCCTCCTGCTGGACCGGAAAATACCCGGGATCAATATCGTGCGGACCTTGATGATTGCGCCATTTTTTGTGATGGACGCCGTCGCCGGCATCATCTGGAAAACACTGATGCTCCATCCTTCATTCGGCGTTAATTTATACATCGCCAATCTATTGCACATCCGGCCGGTGGATTTTTTAGGGGCTTTTTCGATGCTGACCGTCATCCTTTTGATCGTCTGGCAATGGACGCCGTTTTTTATCTTGATTATCTTAGCCGGATTGCAAAGCATTCCGGAGGAGATCATCGAAAGTTCCAAAATCGACGGCGCCAACAGTTTTCAAACCTTGATCCATATCAAGCTGCCTTCGATCAGCAACCATATCGAAGTCGCGGTCATGCTGGGCGTAATCTTCATCCTGAAGGTCTTCGGCGTCATTTATGTGACGACCTCTGGCGGACCGGGATTTACTTCGACCAATTTGCCATATTACGTCTATAAAGTCGGGTTTTTCGGTTGGGACATTGGCAAAGCCGCTGCCATCGCGACGGTCATGGTGGTACTGACCTTACTCCTGCTGCTGGGTTTATTCCGATTTATGCGAAGACATTCGTTTGCGACGAGGTGATCAGCGATGCAACAAAACAAAGCGGCCGGCCATTGGAGAGGCAAAAGGGAAAACATTTGGGTTATTCTGCTGGTTTACTGCCTGAGCCTGCTGTTTTTCTTCCCGATTTTATATATGTTTCTGACCAGTTTAAAGTCGGAAGCGCAAGCCATCCAGATCTCGTTTCTTTTCGAGCCCACCCTGGAAAGCTTTAAAACCGTATTGAACAAAGACATCGTCCAATATTTGAGCAATTCGGTCTTCATCACCCTGGCGGTAACGCTGTTATCCTTGCTGTTCGGCATCCCGGCGACCTACGCCCTGGTCTTCGGGACGTTAAAGAATCCCGACACCCGCTATTTTCAATTCGTTTCCGCCAATCTGCTGCCGCCGGTCGGGGTAATCTTTCCCTGGTTTATTATTTTCCGTTTCTTGCACCTGCTCGATACCAGGCTGGGACTGATCATCATTTATACCGGGGTCAACATCCCGCTGGTGATTTGGATCGTGACGTCGTTTTTCAAGGATGTTCCCCAAGAAATCATCGAAGCGGCCGAAATCGACGGGTGTTCCAAATCGAGCCCACCCTGGAAAGCTTTAAAACCGTATTGAACAAAGACATCGTCCAATATTTGAGCAATTCGGTCTTCATCACCCTGGCGGTAACGCTGTTATCCTTGCTGTTCGGCATCCCGGCGACCTACGCCCTGGTCTTCGGGACGTTAAAGAATCCCGACACCCGCTATTTTCAATTCGTTTCCGCCAATCTGCTGCCGCCGGTCGGGGTAATCTTTCCCTGGTTTATTATTTTCCGTTTCTTGCACCTGCTCGATACCAGGCTGGGACTGATCATCATTTATACCGGGGTCAACATCCCGCTGGTGATTTGGATCGTGACGTCGTTTTTCAAGGATGTTCCCCAAGAAATCATCGAAGCGGCCGAAATCGACGGGTGTTCCAAATTTTACGGATTCTTTAAGGTGATTCTACCCTTGACCCGGACGGGGATCATCTCCGCCGCTTTGCTGGTCATTATCTTTGCCTGGAATGAGTTCTTTTTCGCCGTCAACCTCACTTACGTGAAGGCCGGCACCATTCCGGTGTATATGGCGCGGTTCATGACCCAGGAAGGGCTTTTTTGGGTAAAACTCTCTGCCATCTCGTCCGTTTGCGTATTGCCGCCCCTAATTCTGGGCTGGATTACCCAGAAGTCGATGATCAAGGGACTCACCATGGGAGCCGTCAAAGGGTGAATGCAATGTCTCATATCCGGCATGGAAATCGGTTGCAAATTGCTGTGAGCAGACTTAATGCAACGATAGGCTGAAATAAATCCCTTGATTTTCCCATCATGGCCGGCATTCGGGACATGATCATATTAGAAATTAATTCGGCTTATATCGCATATAAAAAAGGAGAGATAGGAATGAGTATTTTGGATCAGTTTAAACTTACCGGCAAAAAGGCTTTTGTGACCGGCGGCGCCCGGGGCATCGGCAAAAGTGTCGCCACAGCCCTGGCGGAGGCGGGCGCCGATGTTGCCCTGGTGGATTTGGATATTGAAACAGCGGAAAAAACCGCGGCCGAATTGCGCCAATTGGGTGTAAATACGATTGCGGTCAAGACCGATGTCACAAACCCCAAAGAGGTTGAGGCGATGATCGATGCGATCCTCAGCGCTTTCGGAACCATCGATATTGCGTTTAATAACGCCGGAATTTGCATCAATGAACCCGCCGCAACGATGACGTTTGAGGCATGGAAAAAAGTGATCGATATCAATTTGACCGGTGTATTCCTGACGGCTCAGGCGGCTGGCAGAGCGATGATCCAGAATAAGAAAGGCACGATCATCAATACCGCTTCCATGTCCGGACATATCGTCAATGAACCGCAGCCGCAATGCGCCTATAACGCTTCCAAAGCCGGAGTCATTCTATTGACGAAATCCCTGGCGGCCGAATGGGCCGAGCACAATGTAAGGGTCAATTCGATCAGTCCGGGGTACATCGGCACCGAAATGACATTGTCGGCGAAACAATGGATTCCGGGCTGGTTGGCGCGGACCCCGCAAAAAAGGATGGGCAATCCGGAGGAGCTGCAAGGAGCGGTGTTATATCTGGCAAGCGACGCGTCGACCTTTACCACGGGCACGGATTTGGTGGTGGACGGCGGCTTTACTTGCTGGTAAAGAAAGAATGCCTGATGAATAATTTTCCCTTGTAATTCCGTAAGATTTCATGATGAGAGAAGGTCTTTTGATGCTGCAAGCCGTCATGGTCAAACCCGGCATGATCGAATTTCGCAACGTCCCCGTGCCGGAGATCAACGCCGAAGAAGTGCTGATTGAAATGAAACGGATCGGGGTCTGCGGGTCGGATATTCACGTCTACCACGGCAAACACCCGTATACCAGTTATCCGGTGGTTCAGGGGCACGAAGTATCCGGGGTCATTGTCAAACTCGGCGCGAAGGTGGCCGGCTTCAAACCCGGCGATAAAGTCACGATCCAACCCCAGGTTTGCTGCGGGCGGTGTTATTCGTGCCGGCACGGCAAGTATCATATTTGCGACGACTTAAAAGTAATGGGATTTCAAACCACCGGCGCCGCCTCGGAATACTTTGCCGTGGCTGCGGCAAAGGTGGTTAAACTGCCGGACGAAATGAGTTTCGACGCCGGCGCGATGATTGAACCCCTGGCCGTGGCCGTTCACGCGCTCAGTCGGGCCGGCATGAATCTGAAAGGTTTAAACGTTCTGGTCCTGGGAGCGGGGCCCATCGGCAACCTGGTGGCCCAGGCGGCCCGGGGGATGGGCGCCGCGGCGGTGATGATCACCGATATAAGCGGCTACCGGCTGGGGATCGCCGAATCCTGCGGCATCGATTACTGCCTGAATCCGGAGCAACAGAACCTGGGAACCATGCTCGCCGATCAATTCGGAGCGGATAAGGCCGATTTGATTTTGGAATGCGTGGGCGCCAACCCGACCATGAACCAGGCTATCGAATATGCGCGGAAAGGTTCCAGCATCATCGTGGTCGGCGTATTCGGAGATCGCGCCAACCTGGATATGGGCTTGGTCCAGGACCGGGAATTGCAATTGATTGGCACATTAATGTACCAGGAGCAAGATTATTTGCAAGCGATCGAGCTGGTCAAAGAAGGCCAGGTGCGCCTCGAGCCGTTAATCACCAACCATTTCCCATTCCAGGATTACCAGAAAGCGTATGAATTCATTGAAGACCGGAAAGATCGGACCATGAAAGTGATTATTGCTTTGAATGACCATTAATTTCGGTTGTTATTCCGAATTACAGTTTCGCTAAGGAGGCCGTAAACAATGGATGGCAAGACGATGCTGGCATATGTAATCGACAAGGAACGTTCGGGCGCGGTTAAGGAAGTGGCCGTTCCCGAGCCGGGCGACCATGACGTGTTGATAAAAGTCATGGCGGCCGGCTTGTGCGGCACGGACGCCCATATTTATCAGGGCGAGTATTATTCGGAGTTCCCCTTGGTGCCGGGACATGAATTTGCGGGAATCGTGGCCCAAACCGGGAAAGCGGTCAAGCGCTTTACGGAAGGGCAGCGCGTCGTCGCCGATCCCAATATTTTTTGCGAAAAATGCCATTTTTGCAAGCAGAACGTTCAAAACTTCTGCCAGGATTTTCAGGCCGTCGGAGTGACCCGGGACGGCGCGTTTGCCGAATATGTCGTGGTGCCCGAAGGGTGTGTTTTCGAGATTGGCGCGATGAGTTTCACGACCGGAGCCTTGGTCGAGCCGCTGTCATGCGTGGTCTACGGCCAGCTGCGGGCCAGGCCTCAGCTGGGCGATAACGTGTTGATTTATGGCGCGGGTCCCATCGGATTGCTCCATTTGCAACTGGCCAAACGGAACGGCGCCTCCTTTGCGGCGGTGGTCGATGTCAAAGCGGAACGGTTGGAATTGGCCCAAAAACTCGGCGCGGATCGGGTTTTGCTGAGCGGTTCCGGATTGGATGACGAGCTGCGGCAGGAGTTTCCGTTGGGCTTTCATTTGGTCATCGATACCTCGGGCGTTCCCAAAGTGGTCGAAAACGCGGTCGCCCATGTCAAGAATGCGGGCTCGCTGCTTATTTTCGGAGTCTGCCCGCCCGACGCCAAGATCAATGTCAGTCCCTATGAAATTTATAAGCGTGATTTGAAAATCATCGGCTCATTCGCCCTAAAGAAAACCTTTCAACCGACCATCAATCTCATTGAAAACCAGCTGATTGACGTCGCGGTCATCGTCGGGGAGCAGATTAAGCTCAGTCAGCTTCCCGAACAGATGGAGAAATTTGTGGCGGGAAAGACTGCGATGAAAACGGTCGTCACGTTTTAGAACGATAATTTTCAGGAAAGGGTTGAGCTGGAGATGCTAAACGTAAATCCTCTGAGCGAACAGTCTTTCCGTCCCTTTGGAAAAGTATTGCGAACTCCCGAACGGCCGCCGGACGGTTCTTCCGAGGCGCATAACTATTGGGACAGAGAATTGGAATGGACCGGGTCGACCAGCGTAAACTATTTGGCCATCAAGCAACGGGACTTACTGTTATCACAAATGGAAAGGCACCGGGACACCCGGGAAATGTTACTCCTGCTGCAGGGAACTTGTTACTTGGCGGTTGCGCCGGCGGGAGTTTTGGCAGCGGATAAAATCGCGGTATTCGAGCTGAAACCGGGCGATGCCGTTTGCCTGGACGCCGGCGTCTGGCACGATCTGCCGTTTTCGCGCCAGGACAGCGCGGCTTTCCTCGTTATTTACAAAGACGGAACGGCGCAACATGATTTGGAACTGGTCCCGTTGCCCGCAACCGAAGCGATCGCCGGCGCGCTTTCCGGCGCCGAATCCAACCTGTTAGGAGCGTAACCGGAATGTTTGATGTTGTCGCGATGGGTGAGTTGTTAATCGATTTCACTCCGGCCGGAGTCTCCGGGGCCGGGCAACAACTTTTCGAGCAGAATCCCGGCGGAGGGCCGGCCAATCTCCTGACGGCCGTTTCGAAATTGGGCAAAAAAGGCGCTTTCCTGGGGATGGTCGGTCAAGACCAATTCGGAACCTTTTTACGAAAGGTGCTGCGGGAAAACGGGGTGGACGACCGGGGCCTGAAGCAGACAACCAGCGCACCAACGACCCTGGCCTTTGTCCATTTGGACCCTTTGGGAGACCGTTCCTTTAGTTTTTATCGCAAGCCCGGGGCCGACCTGATGATCAGGGCGGAGGACTTGGATGATGAGATTATCAAAAATGGGAAGATTTTTCATTTCAGTTCGCTCTCATTGACGGACGAACCGGCGCGGAGCGCTACGCGAAAAGCGGTGCAATTCGCCAAAGAACACGGTTTGCTGATTTCCTTTGATCCCAATTACCGGCCGCTTTTGTGGAATCATATCGCCGCCGCCAGAGAACAAATTCGATCGGTGCTCCCGTATGTCGACATCATCAAGGTATCCGAGGAAGAACTGGAGCTAATTACGGATACCGCCGATCTTGAAAAAGGCTCCGCCATGATTTGTGAACAAGGGATTGACGTAGTGTTCGTCACTCTCGGGCCGGCGGGGTGTTTTTACCGTTATCCGCCGGGGACCGGCCGGGTGGACGGTTTTACCGTGCCAACGATCGATACGACCGGCGCCGGAGACGCCTTTCTGGGCGGAGTCCTATATTGGCTGAGCGAGATGCCGCTCGATCAGATCCGCGCTCTGGACCGGGATAAGTTTGAACAGATTATCCGTTTCGCCAATGCGGTGGGCGCCTTGACCACCACCAAAAAAGGGGGGATCCCCGCTTTGCCGGGTCTGGAGGAGGTTCGACAGTTAATCCTTTGAGAGGTTTCATGTTCGGATTGGACATTGTGAATCGGATCCCGAGAAAAAATCCTGATCAGGATTTTTTTTTATGACCGGCCAGTTTTTTCGGATCCGAATCACTTCATGATGGAATGAAAAACAACTTTGCTTCTCTGAGCTTTTATACCCGTCCTGGCTTTGATAGTCTTTTCCCCCAACTAAAAAGGGAATAAAACATGATTGTAGAAATAATGTAATATTAAGGATTTGATTTGACTTAATATTTAAAAGCCGGGTTTTTTCCTTCACTGGTAATTTTCCGAAAGTAAAAATCGCAGTTGCGTTGATGGGGGCGACAGTTTCATGAAGCGATTTTTCAGAGGAAGTTTGCTGATTTTTTTGGTAATTGCCGTGATGATAGCCGCCAAACCTACTTTGGGGATCATGAGTGAACAGGCGAAATGGACCCAATTCAAGAATGACCATCTTACCATCCACTTGTTGTCAGAGGATACGCCCCCGACGATGGCGGTCAAATCGATCGTGAATGAGTTTACGGCCAAGACCGGAATCAAAGTGGAGATCACCCAAACGAGGCTGGAGGATGTCGTAGCCAAGACCATATTGGACTTTTCCGCCAAAGCCGGCGACATCGAGTTGATTTATACGGATCCGTATCAAATCCTGTCGCCGTTTCACGGCCATTTGGCCGACATGCGCAAGTTTATGAATGATCCGGCACTCCCCAAAATACCGCTGGGCCTAAATGATTTTATCAAAACCGATTTGATTGCCGGCGGGTATATGATCGATAAGGACCGTTTGCTGGGTATTCCTTATGACTGTCCCACGATGATTTGGATCTACCGCAAGGATATTTTCCTGAAATATAAGGATAAATTCATGGCCGACAGGGGCTACGACTGGACCCCCGGCAGCAACTTGAGTTGGGAGCAGTATTATGAAATCGCCAAATGGATCAATGAGCATGTTCCGGAGGTTAAAGCCGGCACCGGCCACCAGGCCTTGATGTATGATTCGCTGCAGTGCGATTTCAGCAATGTGCTGGCGGCGTACGGCGGTAAATATTTCGCCAATGATCAAGTCAATTTATGGGGTTCCAATCTCCCCGGCAAGTGCATGCTGGATCAGCCCCAAGCGATCGAGGCGACGCGGTTTTATAAGAAATTGCTCAGCATCGCCCACCCGGGCAGCACTTCCTGGGACTGGAACGGCCTGGCCGAGGCCTTTGCCGCGGGGGATATCGCGATGGCCCCGGAATGGCATGAATTCGCGTCGACGTTCGAAGATCCGGCCCGGTCCAAAGTCGCCGGCAAAGTCGGTTACGCACTGTTGCCTCACGGCGCCAACGGCAGCAAGAACCATTGGGGCGGCACCAATATTTCCATTAACTCCTATGCGTCCGAGAAAAAACAAAAGGCGGCCTGGCTCTATATTCTCTGGGCCACCAGTCCCAACGTACAAAAAAAATTGTTGTTAAGAGGTTCCACTCCCACCCGCTACGCTGTATATAACGATCGCTTTGTGAAACAATGGATCAAATTCAAAGTGAATCCGATTATGGAGTCCCTGCATACCGTCACCGAGGCTTGGAAACCGGAAAACATCTTTTTGCGGCCCAAGACGCCCTACTGGTTGGATGTTAACACCGTGGTTTTCACCAATTTATCGTATATGCTGGCCGGAAAGCTCTCCCCCGAGGAAGCGATGCGCGACGCGACGCTTAAAATCGATCAAATCACCGGGTATAACAAAATGAAAAAGTAGCCCAATTCAATCGTTTTTTGGTGGCGCAAATTGGAGTGAAGAACTTGCTCAAGGATATCAGCAGGGTGATCCGGGCGCAGAAAAAGCACGGCGTTTTGGTCGCCACGGAATTGAAAATGTTGTTGCCGAGCCTGACCGTGTTGGCGGCCATCAGTATCTACCCTTTTATCACGATGGTTGTGATGAGTTTTTATAACAGCCCGAAGCTGCCGGGACAGATACCGGATTTTATCGGTTTGGATAATTGGGTGAGAATGCTTCTTGACGGCGGAGTTTGGCATTCCTGGCTGGTTACCTTGGTTTATTTTATTTTGGCTTTATCGCTGCAGTTGACTTTGGGCATCGGAATCTCACTGGCCCTGGATCAATTCAAAAAACTGCGGGGATTGCTGACGACCCTGATTATTGCGCCGATGTTCATGGCTCCGGTTTCCGTCGGTTTGTTATGGCATTTTTTGTTTCACGACAGTTACGGCATCTATACCTATTTCCTTCACCAATTGGGTTTCTTTAACGACATCAGCATTTTGGGGAATATCCATACGGCCCTGCCGGCCATTATTTTGATGGAGACCTGGGAATGGACGCCGCTGATTGCGATTATTATCATCGCCGGATTGCAGTCCCTGCCGGAAGAGACTTACGAGGCCGCCGTCATCGATGGGGCGAATTATTGGCAACAGCTGATTTATATTACCCTGCCCATGTTGCGGCAGACCATTACCGTGGCTTTGCTGATCAGGACCATGGACATCCTGCGGTTTTACGATACGATCATGGTCAATACCGGCGGCGGGCCGGCCAATTCCACCAAGATCCTGGCCATTCGCATTTTTGAATACGGCTTCCGGCTGTTTAACTTCGGCTACGCCGCCGTGCTGGGTTTGACGCTGTTACTGGTCAGCGTCATTTTGGCCAATATTTTCGTGAAAGTGCTGATCGAGGAAGGGGAGATGGAATAGGTGCCGCTACGCTCGCGATCGCTCCGCCGGAAAAATCCCTTGGCGAAAATCATCTTAGGATGCTTGCTGGGAGCCTATTTAATCTGGACCTGGTTCCCGATCGTCTGGATGTTAATGTCCGCCTTGAAAACCGAACAAAATATGTTCAGCTTCCCGCCCAAATTTATCTTTGCGCCCACCTGGAACAATTATCGGGTGATGTTTGGGCAATTGGGCATCGGGAAGTATCTTTGCAACAGTTTAATCGTGGCCTTTACCTCGACAACGATCGCTTTGCTGCTCGGTTCGCTGGGAGGCTTCGCCTTGGCCCGCGGCAAGATTGCCGCGAAAAAGCAGATTGCCTTTTGGATTATTTCCACCCGGATGGTGCCGATCGCCGCCGTCATCTTGCCGCTCTATATGATCTTCCGGGTCTTCCGGGTCTTAAATACGCTTCCGGCTCTGGTCTTTGCGCATGTTTCCTTCAATCTGCCGTTTGCCATCTGGTTAATGAACGGTTTTTTCAAGGAGATCCCCATCAGCATCGAAGAGGCGGCCATGGCGGACGGCTGCAACAAACTGCAGGTCTTTTACTATGTGGCTTTGCCGATAGTGCTGCCGGGCCTGCTGGTGACGGCTATTTTGTCGATGATGTTTTCCTGGAATGATTATGCCTTCGCCTCGTTGTTTACCGGGGCTGAATCCCAGACGCTGCCGGTGATCGCGGCCCGTTTAATCACGCAATACGGGATCGCTTGGGGACAGGTCATGAGCATGGAGAGCTTCATTTTCCTGCCGATTCTGGCGGCCGGGATCTTGATTCACAAATACTTGGTGCGCGGTCTGACCATGGGCGCGATAAAATAAGCGGGCGGCCCGGTTGGATGCGGCAATGATGGAATGAAAAAGGTTGTACCGGTCCCGCAATGAACCGGGTGATTGGGGAGAGCTCACATGATGGGCTCTCTTTCTTTTTCGTGGCGAAGTGATCGGATTGGGGGCTGAATGAGCTCATTTTGCGAGTGACGGATCTCTTTTGATGACTGAAGGAGCTCATTCAGTCGCCGGGTAAGCTCTTTTTGTGGAAAAAGAGTTCTTTCAGTCGTTGAACAAGCTCATTTTGTGAATAAACGAGCTCATTTTGTGAATGAATGAGCTCTTTCAGTCGCTGAGCGAGCTCTTTTTGTGGATAAGTGAGCTCATTTTGTGACTGAATGAGCTCTTTTTCGGAAGAATGAGCTCTTTCAGTCGCTCAACAAGCTCTTTTTGTGAATAAATGAGTTCTTTTTGTGAATAAGTAAGCTATTTCTGTGGATAAACGGGAACGTTGAATGGGGTTAATGAATTTTGGCTGTGGATAAGTCGGGGAAGGGCAGCTAAATGGGGTAATGACAGGGGGGAAAGAACTGATGGCTTTAACTTTGGATGTCCATGGGGCGATTTTTGCCCCGACCTGTCTATTTACCTTTTCATTTTATGTCTTAAAACTACAGCATCCAAAAAGTACTTAACAAACTGCTGCTCTTCTTCGCTCATCTGTTCAATTTCGGACATGTATTCCAATAAGGTTTTATCGCTTATTTCCGTCTTTGCAAATTTGTCAGGTTCATCGGATAAAAGATAATCAATGGAAACGCCAAAAATTTCGGATATTTTTTGAAGTGTTTCAGCGGATGGCTTGGACTGTCCGCTTTCATATTTCCCGACGGCCAGACGCTTAACGCCGATCTTTTCGGCCAATTGTTCCTGGCTCCAATTATGCTCTTGCCGAAGCCGTTTTAAAATTTGCGCAAATTTCATATCACGAAACTCCTGGGAAAGAAATGGAAAAAAATTATTGACATGAAGTATTTAGTATAATACAATATGAATGTAATTAAATACATAACGAATGCTTATATAACTATCAATCACTTGGAAATTAATCTTAAGCTCTCAATTTTTGCAATTCAAATTTACTGGTAAGCCCTTGAAATAATTAGATATAGCTTCATAATAAGGGTCATCTTGACATATCAAGAATAAGCCACCCACCCCAACAAAGTTGGGACAAACGAAAGGATGAAAAATGTCTAAGTGCGACCCCTTGCCCCGTAAAGGGGAAACCATAAGGCTTTGAAGTGGATCAGACATTATTTTATCTGCGACGAAGCATGGTGGTTGTCCTTTTAAGGGCGAAAGGATCGCAGTTAGGCTTCGAAGCGATTCTTCTCAGCAGTCATCTTCATAACAATTTCATTTTACTCGATATTTTTGCTGAAGATAATCCAGGTAATTTTTCATTTCATTTATAGCTGCTTCCGGCAAATCCTTAAGCAATAACAGAATCTGATCCGTATCGTTCGGACGTAAATTAGTTCTTCCCAGCAAATAATCGACGGAGACGTTAAAAACATCGGCTAATTTATTCAAAATTTCCGGAGAAGGGGTTCTTTCGCCGGCTTCCAAATAACTGATGGTTCTTCCGCTACTATTAATGACTTCCCCTAAATCTTCCTGGGAAAGCTTTTTTTCTTTTCGTAATTCTTTCAATCGTTCTTGGAACATTTTGTTCATCATGATTAAAGTATAGCAGGAATATTATCTGGAACTTCGGAACAATTCATTCAATAATCGATTGACATGGAATAGTTTAATCTATAAAATAAAAAAATAGATTATTTAACGAGTCTTTTCGAGCGAAATGGGAGAGGGCAGACGGCTTTTGAAGCGGCCCGGAGGGTGAGGGGAGCGCGAACAGAGCCGGCATGAAGACTTTTTCGCAAGCTTTCAAACTATCAATTGGTTTCCCGCTCTCAATCATTCGACTGGATTGGAGGTTTCGTATGCTTTCCAGCGACAGCAAAGGAATTTACGAATTCTTCTTTGACCGGATCTATAAGATCAATGAAGAGCTCCTGCCGCGCGACGCGGAATACCAGGATTGGGGCAGAAAACAGGGGGAGTTTCTGGATCGGCTCTGGGCCGGGCTCACGCCGGAAGAACGGCAAATCTTCGACGATTTTGACATCAACCGGACCATGCAAATGAACCGGCGCGATGAACTGACCTATACCCGGGGACTGATGGACGGGATCATCCTCGCCTCGTGGATCGAGCGGATAAAACGGGGCGGGGAGATTGTGCTGCCGTGAAGCCGATCTGGTTTGCCCGCCAGTTCAAAGAATGCTTGGCCGGGGCGGAGCAGTTCGGCAAGTATGTGTGATAATTGTTTGGAGGTTTTCATTCATTTCGGGCGGTGAGATCGCAACACAAGGCCTTACCTTATTCATCCGAACCTTCGGATGGATTCAAGTCGACCCAGTACAATGAATATTGCTCAATGCTTTGATTCATCCCGCTCCTCCAACAGCCCGTTATCGATTTCGTCGGGCAGCAATAAAGCATCATCATTATTTTCCCGCAGCGATTTAATCTTCCCGCCAAGACGCGGAGACGCAGAGAAAGAACGAATACTTATTATTGAGGGGATTATTATATTAAAAACTCTGCGTCTTTGCGCCTCTGCGGGAGAATAAAAATGGCTTATTTCCTTTCGATTGCCCCAGCTATACTGGGGTGGGGGGACTACTACTACTACTTAGAAGCCATGTGATAAAGTCCTCAAATTCGGAAATCACTCTTTAAAGGATTAAAAATCGACTTTATCACTTGCTTCTCTGAGCTTTTGTGTTCACCCTGGCCTTCGGACAGGGTTTATCACAACGCTTTTAGAAAAATCGCTTCGAAGCCTAACTGCGATCCTTTCGTCCTTTAAAAGGATAACTACCATGCTTCGTCGCAGATAAAACAATGTTTAATCCACTTCAAGCCTTGTGCTTTCCCCTTTAAGGGACAAGGGGTCGCACTTCGACCTTTTTCATTCTTTCGTTTGTCCAAACTTGGTTGGGGTGGGTGGCTTATTGATAGCATTAACTGTCCCATGCGATGCTGATAAAGTTTGTGAATCATCTACGGCCGGGGCGGCGAATTCTTCGAGTCGCTTACTTGCATCTTTAAATACATCATATTCGGCCCGTTTGCCTACTGCCAGGACTTGAAGGACTTCTTTCGTTACACCAATGACTTCAACTTTTTCGCCGGTTATCATGTATAGGATCCGGATCCCGGCTTGTTTGAGCTTTAACTCTCTGCACCCTGCAAGCCGAGAATCTTTGTCATTTCTAAGGGGTTTCCCGATATGGTTCGCTTCTTCAGCAAGCCGCTTTAGATACTTAGCCACGATCGGCTTCACTGAGCCATCAAGCTCTCTTAATTCCTTAACAGCTCCAGGGGTATATAGAATAAGGAAGCGATCCGCCATGATTATTTTTCCTCAAGCAAGCGGAGAACTGCTTCCTGAGAGACCAATGAGGCAGGATTCTCACGGGCTCGTTCCATTCGCTCAATCAATAATTTTTCTTCTAACTCCTGGACGGTATTGAGGAATGACACGAAAGCCGGATAACTCATGATAACAGAATCCGGTTCACCGTTTTCGGTAATGACTATCGGCTGGGACTTTGCCATTTCCCTGAGTTTTCCGAATTTTTTGGCAGCTTCTGTTGATTTGATAATCTGATCAAAGGTAAACGATGGTTTTTCCACAGCTAATGCATCACCACGCATTTCAATCGCATCCTTTTATAATATGATCCATAATGAGTAATATGATACGTAAAATATTCCGTAATCATTATATCATACAAGCGACAATTTCGACAAATATGAAATTTGCGCTTCCGCTCAAAAATTATTCCACAAAATCAACAAAATCCATTGACTAAAACTAACGTTCGCGGTATAATATAGCCATGATGCAACCTTCCGGAAGGGTTCATTCTACCCATTCTATTTACAGGAGGCAATGATCATGTCACAAGAGGTAAACGAATTGAACAATTCAACCATGGATTCCACCCCGGATCCGACTCCCGATCCAACCCAAAAATCCGTTCCCCCGCAATCGCTCGACGCCAAACTGGCCCGGATCTCCGAAATGATCGCCGGGATCCAGGCCCATGCCGAGCCCTTGGAGAAACGGGGCCTTGATGCGGCGTTCATGACGCAATTCAGCGCCGATTATCAGGCGCTGGTCGATGCCCATAACGCCCAATTGGCCTGCAAAGCCCGGATGATGGAGAAGACCGAGGAGATCCGGGCCAAACTCAGCCAGATTCAACGGACCTACTCGGACGCCCGCGCCCAAGTGAAACGGATCTTCCCCAAATCCACCTGGCGCGAATTCGGCATCACCGACCAAAGGCTATAACCCTGATCCATTGGTGACCCGCGACGGATGCCTTTGACAGATTGCTCAAAAAAAACGGAGGCGTTTATTTTTTACCCTTCCCGTTCATCTGAAACAATGAACCACCACAGAAAGTAAACGTCGCCTTCCAAGCCCGGTTGGGCGAGCCGGGAAACGGCCAAAGAAAGCCTGGTGATCTTTTGTCATCAGGCTTTTTTTGATTGAAGATAAGATGATCTCAAGTTCGTTCCGCGCTGGTCTTACATGATGGCGAGGAGCCCGTGACAGACAGGGAGGAGCCGGGCGGCAATGAAAAAATCATCAACCGGCTGATCGAGAATGGGCTGCTGAAAAACATGCCGGTGCCGCTGGACGCCGCCCTGTTCCGGTTCGGCTTCACCGCGAAGCAAAAGGGATCGTTGTAACAGATTTGTTAAAGAATCATAAAAAATGAAAATTGTAGGTTCGCCCCAAAGTCGATACAATGAAACCAGGATTTTAATGAGAATGAAATCCCACCGCTGCTCAGGAAAGGAACTAACGAAGAAAAGAGGGTGCGATGTGGCTTCTGAAATCGAGATGCTTACCGGAAAAAAGAGCCGTCCAAATTATCAAAGCGGTAAATTGAAGAGCTACTGGCGGAACAATTATCAGTACTACCTGATTCTGTTGCCTCCGCTCCTGTTTTACCTGATATTTAAGTACATTCCGATGTACGGCTTACTGATCGCTTTCAAGGATTACAATTTTATCACCGGGGTGTGGCAAAGCCCCTGGGTCGGGCTGGACGTTTTCAAGGAAGTATTTCACGATCATAGCTTTTGGGTGGCATTTTTTAACACGATTCGGCTGAACTTCCTGACGCTGATCGCCGGGTTCCCCATCCCGATCATCCTGGCGCTGTTCTTGAATGAAATAAACCACAGCGGGCTTAAACGGCTGGTGCAATCCATCTCCTACTTGCCGCACTTCATTTCCTGGGTGATTATTTACGGGTTAATCCTGGCTTTCCTGACTCCCCAAACCGGCATGGTCAACGTATTGTTGAAACAGCTGGGGTTCAAAGAGATTAATTTCTTATTTCATAAAGGCTGGTGGGTATGCGTCTACCTGCTCTCGTTCATCTGGAAAGAAGTAGGGTGGTCGGCCATCATTTATCTGGCGGCGTTAACCGCCATCGACCCGCAATTGTATGAGGCCGCCGCGCTGGACGGCGCCGGCAGGTTGAAATGCATGTGGCATGTGACGCTTCCCGGCATCAAGGGCACGATTATCATCATGTTGCTTTTGAATATCGGCAAAATGATGAGCATCGGGTTCGACCAGCCCTACAACTTGCAAAATGTAATGGTCAACGATGTCTCCAGCGTCCTCAGTACCTATATTTATGATATGGGATTAATCCGGGCCCGGTTCAGCTTTTCGGCCGCGGTCGGACTGTTCCAGTCGCTGATCAACTTCAGCTTGCTGCTGGGAGCCGACCGGTTCGCCAAGCTATTGGGAGAGGAAGGATTTTTCGGAGGTGGCCGACGATGAAACCAGACATAACCGCGGGGGGCAGAACCTTTCAGATCATCAACTATACCGTGATGTTCATCTTATGTTTGACATTTATCTACCCGTTCGTTTATACCTTGGCGGTTTCCCTGAGCGACGCCAAACATATCCTGGAAGGCAGCGTGTTTCTATTTCCCAAAGGATTTACGCTCTCGGCCTACCGGGCGGTTTTGAGCGACCAAGGCCTGCTGCATTCGTTGTTTTTTACCGCAATGCTCACGGTATGCGGAGTGGCCGCCAGCATCATCATGACGACGCTGGCGGCGTATCCGCTGTCCCGGACGGGATTGAAAGGGACCGGCATCATTTTGCGGCTGATCGTCTTCACAATGTATTTTAATGGCGGAATCATCCCCACCTACCTGCTGGTCAAGAACTTGGGACTGCTCGATACCATGGGCGCTTTGATCTGGCCGGATGTAATCCAGACGTTTCTGTTGATCATTATGATCAGTTATTTCCGGGGCATCCCGGTGGAGCTGGAGGAAGCGGCCAAAGTCGAGGGCTGCAGCAACTTCGGGATTTTGGTCAAGATCATCGTACCGCTGGCCAAACCGGTCATCGCGACCCTAGTGATTTATTACGCCGTATCCTATTGGAATATGTTTCAGCAAGCGTTGATGTACATTCAGAGTCCCGCCAGATATACGCTGCAAATCAAATTATACCAGGTACTGAACGTCTTCCAGCAAGATCTGACCAATTCATTGGATGCCGCGTCCGCCAAGACGGTGCTCCCGGAGAACCTCAAAGGAGCGATGGTGCTGGTAACCGCCGTCCCGATCTTATTTGTTTATCCATGGCTCCAAAAATATTTTATCAAGGGGGTGACCATCGGCTCATTAAAGGGTTAACCAATCATGCGGTGCGATACTTATTTTGACCTCGACCTGGCGAGTAAGTCCCAATGATCCTTTTTTATTCGCCGGCCCGAAGTTGAACTCGAAGCATGACCGTCATGCATTTGCATTATCGGCTGAAACGAAACGAAGGAGGAGTTTATGGTGTCCAAACGATTACGAGTGGCGGCGGGGTTTGTACTAGCGCTTTTATTTATGACCAGTGTATTTGCAAAAACCAAAGATCTCCAGGAGATCACCGTGCTCGCCTGGGACCGGGGGATTATTCCGCCGGCTCAGGGCAATATCGAGGAAAACTGGTGGACCAAGTATGTCAATGACCATGTTGCCAAACTGGGTATCAAGGTAAAATTCGTACCGGTGCCGCGCGCCCAGGAGATGCAAAAACTCCCGACCATGCTGGCGGCGGGCAATGCCCCGGATATCATCTTCAGTTATGATAAGGCTTTGTATAATTTGTATCTGAAAAACGGGGCGCTGCTCGATTATACCGATTACATCAACAAATATGGCAGAAATATTAAAAAGTATTTTTCCAAAACCGATTTGGCCTTGGGTGCCAGCAAAGGCCGGATCTATTCCCTGGTGTACCGTTCCGTGCCGGTGGCGGACACCACTTTCATCCGGAAAGACTGGCTCAATAAGCTCGGCTTGAAGGAGCCGACCACTCCCGCTGAGTTTTATAATGTTCTCAAAGCCTTCAAGGAGAAAGATCCGGGCAAGGTCGGCGACAGGTTGGTCCCCTTTGCCCTGCCAAGCGCGCCGAATTATCCGTTCGGCATGTGGTATGCGGTTTTAATGCCCGGCTTTCTCAAACAAGCCCCGTCGCCGGAAAGAATGCAAGAGGCGGCGCTGCCGCTGTGGCCGGAGACCGAGAATTGCCTGCGGTTTATGAACAAACTCTATAATGAAAAATTGCTCAGTGACCAGTTTCTGTTGGATAAAGACGAGGTCCTTTTCAGGCAGAAGTTTGTGCGCGGCGAGATCGGCGCTTTCGTCCACTTTCCGCACTGGCCCTACCACAGCGCCTATGGCAATATGTACGAAAATCTTAACAAGAATATCTCCGATGCCAGGCTAGTAGCCACTTTCCCCTGGACCGCCAATCCCAAAAACAACTTATATGAGATCATCCGCTGTTATCCCTTTGGATACATGTGGTACTCGCCGCGGAACGCCAAGCATCCCGATTTGGTCGTCAAGTATCTGGACTGGATGGCCAGCTCCGAAGCGACCAATGTCAACTGGTTTGGATTGCCGGGCATTGACAATAAGATAGTGGACGGCATCCCGCTGCCGGTCGACGACGCCAAGTATAAACAGCGGGTTCCTTGGATTGGTTCGCAATATAACGTCTTGCGCAACCCTTTCGTGAATTCGCCCGAAAAATATATCAAGCGCTTGTCGATGGACTTCGCGCCCCAATATCGCGATCAGTATGTCCGGGAAACCATCGCCGGCTCCAAAAAGCTGAAATATTATCAGCCCTGGATTACCGAGGCGACTCCGCTTTATGATAAATTGAACGGTTCCTTGATGAAAAAATGGGAGGAGCTCCAGGTAAAGATCATCACCGCCCCGTCGAATCAGTTTGATGCGGTTTTTGATGACGCGATCAAGCAATATAAAGAGGTGGGCGGAGCAGAAGTGGCCCAGGAACTCGCCCAGGCTTACAAGGCCCAGTACGGAAAGTGACCGACGCAAAAAACTCGTCCGTTCATACCGGTTTGGCGCAAACGGCCAGGCCGGTATGAACGTATCCATTTATATGGATTGGAGAAAAGCGATGTTCAAAAAGTTTTTGGCGGCATTGCAGCAATGGATCGACTGGGAAAAAAACATCGGCCGGTTCTTTGCCTATTTTATTGTGGGAAACATGCTGGTGGCCGGGCTTTTTGGCGCGTTGCTTTATGTCCGTTCCGCCGGCTCGCTGGAGGCGCAAACGCTCGAAGCCAATCAGAACATGCTGCTTCAGCTGAATAAGTCGACCGATTTATTGCTGAACCAGGTCGATCAATATTTGAACCGGTTATCGCTGGATCCGTTTATCACCGAGTTCATTCAGCATTACAAAGGCCGGGATTTGGTGGGGCAATTTGAGATCAACGCCGCGATGGATAATAATTTGCTGTTGAACCAGTATATTAACTCGATCAACATCTTTTACCGCAAAGAAAACAAAGTATATTCCATTAATTGCGGCGTGCGGGATCTGGCGGACTTCCCCGACCGGCGGATCTTCGCCAAAATGAAAAACGGCGGCCTGAACTATTATAACTGGCTGCCTACCCGCAAACTGCTGGACGAGAAGTCCGGAAACATGATCGATGTGATCACGATCATCAAACCGATCCCGCTGGGCAGCTTTGATCCGATCGCCGTAGCCGCGGTCAATATCGATGAGGGTTTTCTCCGCAACAGCATGAATTCGATCATCACCAAAGAGCAGAATGAGCTCTTGGTAGTGGATGAACAGGGCCGTTTCATTTCCAGTAACCGGAGGGCCTTGTCGGACAGGTACTTCCGGAATAAACCGTATTTGCGCCATGTTTTTGAACAAAAATCCGGCAGCTATCCGGCACGGCTTAACCGCCAGAAAGTTTTGATCTCTTTTGTATCCTCGGAGAGTTACGGCTGGAAATATATCAGCATCGTTCCCTACCGGGCGATCGATGCGAAGATCGTCTTTTTCAGGGATTACGCGCTGATCGTCTCCCTTTTGGCAATTGTCCTGGGGATCGCCGTTGCGCTGTTCTTCTCCAACAAAATCTCCCGGCCGATTCAGCTGATTGCCGGACTCTTTAAAAACGGCGAGAAGCAGCCGGGCGAGAATGATATTTTGAAGTATATTGAAAAAAGCGTCAACCGCTTGGTTGAGCAGAATGAGCATATCGAAAAGGCCTTCCGGGAACATTTGCCGGTTTTACGGAATAACTTTCTCACCAGTTTGCTGATGGGTTGCATCGCCGACAGCCGGGAGATCGAGGCCAGATTTCAGTATTATGGGATTGACTTCGCGCAGCACGCCCAGTATATCGTATTCCTGATCTCGCTGGGTAATTATCGCGGCCTTTCCGGCAGGTTTTCCGAACGCCAGTTGAACCTGTTCGTGATCTCCCTGATGGAAGTTTTAAATAATCTGCCGGGCGGCGATTATCAAAAGATCGTGGTCAATACCAAAGCGCCGGAGATTGCCATGATCTTTGCCCTCCCGGCCCTGGACGACGACCTCTCATTCAAGCGGCAGATCAAGCTGATCGGCACTGAAATCCATCAGGCGGTGCAGTCCCATGTCCAGGGCGAGTTTGCCATTGCGGCGGGGACGCCGAAGCCCGAGATCGCCCGGATCGCCGACTCCTACCAGGAAGCCTTGGAAGCCCTTCATTACCGGGTTTTGAAAGGCAACGGCCGGGTGATTTGGTTTGAAGAGATTCAGGATCTCAAAGAGGCGAACTACCCCTATCCCTATCCCAAGGAAAAAGCGTTGATCAATCACCTCAAGCAGGGCGATATTGAATCGGCCCTCCGGCTCAACCATGATCTTTTCAAATTTTTCACCAGTTGCAGCGGCGCTTCGGGCGATGCCGCCGTTTACTTCTATATGCAACTGCTAAGTTCCGCCATTCAGTGCGCTTTGGAGATGGGGATCAATATTGAATCCTTATTGGGAGGGGCCAATCCCTACCGGGAACTCTTAAAATGCACCGACATCGCCGAGGTTCAGGATTGGTTCGCTGGTTTATTCAAAGAACTCTCCGAACAGGTCCAAAACCGTAAAAACGCCAAGAACCAGGGCGTGATCGAATCCATTGTGAAATACATCCGGGAGCATTACGATCAGGATTTGAGTCTAAAGGTACTATCCCAACAGGTTTTCTTAAGCGTTCCCTATCTAAGCGCGGTTTTCCGCGAGGAATACGGCAAACCGCTGAAACAATTCATCAATGAGGTCCGGATTGAGAAAGCCAAGCAATTTCTGGCCGATCCGGACTATCAGATCGCCGAGGTGGCTGAGAAAGTCGGGTACGACAGGGTTCATGCCTTTCTACGCCTTTTCAAGGAATACACCGGCATGACGCCGGGGCAATATCGCAAAACCATTATCTTTCATGAAAAGAGCCATCATTCCGATTTGGCTCTTCATTAGCAGCGTTGTGAAAAACCTCGGCCGGATGAGAGGCCGTTAAAAGATCGCTCTTTTGTGAAGCAAGGAACGATGGCAAGCGCTCCCGGAGTTACTTTTGTGGATAAAGATCTTCCTTTTGTGAATCAAAATCGCTCTTTTGTGAATAAAGATCGGTCTGCGATGATTCCAGATCGATCTTTTGTGGATAAAGATCTGTCTGGGATGATTTCAGATCGATCTTTTGTGAATCAAGATTTACCTTTTGGGGATCAAGATCTACCCGCTGTGAATCATGCGCTGCTTTTGGATCGGTTTGAACCTTCCCGGCAAATAAGTCGAGTTTTTCACTACTCTTCTAGAATAGCCGTAATAGGGTCAGGAGATCTGCAAAGATGGAAAAGTTAAAAGTTCAATTTTATCAGCCCGCCGCCGAGTTTGGCCCGCTGCCTTTCTGGTTCTGGAACGATGCCCTGGATGAGGCGGAAATCAGCCGGCAGATCCGGGATTTCCATACGAAAGGCGTTTCCGGCTGGGTGCTCCACCCCCGCATCGGAATTCCCAAGGATATTCCCTATTTATCGGATCGGTTCATGGGCCTGGTGAAACATGCCGTGCTGGAAGCGTCCAGCTACGGGATGAAAGTCGTCCTGTATGACGAGGGTATGTATCCATCCGGTTCGGCCCACGGAATGGTGGTGGCCGGCAACCCGGAGTTTGCCGCGCGCGGCCTGCGCGTGCGGGAATACCCGTGCCCCGGCCGGCTGGCCTTCAGCCCGGAACTGGACGCGGGAGAAACGGTCGTCGCGGTCCTGGCGGTCGTGAAATCGGCCGCCCAGGCCATTGAACCCGCCAGAACCAGAAAGCTGGCTTTTGAGGAGGACCGGGTCTGTTTTGAAAGACCGACGGAGGAAAATTGGTCGGTCCTGGTTTTTAGCGAGACTTTCACCCGGGGGACGATTCGCGGGATCCATTTCGGAGAGGACGATGGCGAACCGGAGGCGCCGCCGGCGGCCGATCTGCTCAACCCGGCGGCCGTCCGGAAATTTATCCGCCTGACGCACGACCGTTACTATGATGCGCTGCGCGAGTATTTCGGAAGCACCGTCATGGCAATGTTCACGGATGAGCCCGACGTTTTGGGAAGATGCGCCGCGCCGGATGTCAAGCCCTGGACCGGCGGTTTTCTGGAGCGCTTCCGCCAATGCGGCAATGACGAACTGGACTTGGCGGCATTATGGTTCGAGGCCGGTCCGGATACCGGGCTCAAGCGGAAAAATTACCGCCGGGCGGTGAATCAGAGGCTGGAATCCGCCTATTACCGCCAACTTTCCCAATGGTGCGCCGGGCATCGCATCGCGCTGACCGGACACCCCCATGAGAGCGATGATATCGGGTTGTTGCATTATTTTCACATTCCCGGCCAGGATATCGTCTGGCGCTGGGTGGCCCCGGAAGAGGGGCGGGGGCTGGAGGGACGGCACAGCACCGTCGGGAAATGCTCGGCGGACGCCGCCCGGCACCGCGGCAGGCGGCGCAACGCCAACGAGTGCTTCGGTTGTTGCGGCCCGCAAGGGATTCCTTGGGCGTTGACGATGGATGATATGAAATGGTACCTCGATTGGCTCTTCGTGCGCGGCGTGAATCTGATCTACCCCCATGCCTTTTATTACTCGCTCAACGGCGCAAAAAGAAGGGGAGAAAGGCCGCCCGATGTCGGGCCGCATAACATCTGGTGGCCCTATTACCGGACCCTCGCCAATTATATTAAGCGTTTGAGCTGGCTGATGACGGACAGCGTCAATGTCACTCCGGTAGCCGTCCTGTGTGAGGCGGACCGCTTGCCCTGGGCGGTCGTAAAGCCGCTATACCAGAATCAGCTGGAGTTTAACTATCTCGAAGATCGGCTTTTATCCTCCGCCGCCTGCCGCATCGCGGACGGCGCGATTTTCATTGCCCGGCAGCAGTACCGGGTGTTGGTGATCGATGATGCCGCCTTGGTGACGGAGAAACTCCGCGCCCGGTTACGCCGCTTCATGGCAGGCGGAGGAACGGTCATGCTGTACCAGCCGGCTCCGGACGCGACTTTGCCGGAAGGGGCGGTTGTGATCGCCACCGGCGCCGAGCTGGTGGCCGCCCTTGAAAAACGGGTAGTCCGCGATCTGCTGCTCCAGCCGGCCGATCCCAATTTGCGTGTGAGCCATGTGGTCAAAGAGAATCAGCATTTCTATCTGCTGGTCAATGAGGGTGAAACGCCAATCCAGGGCGAATTGCGGCTCCGAACGGACCGGTTGGTGGAAAGGTGGGATGCCTGGGAGGGGGAGATCAGCCAACCGGAGCTGATCCAACGGGATCGGCAATATCTGGGCTTCCCCCTTACGCTGCAGCGGCGGGAGAGCGCCATCATCCGGGTCGATCCTTCCCGGAAACCGGAAAGATTTCACTGCGGCGCGACGGAACCAAGCATCCGCGCCGCAGTGGCGCTGCAGCATGACTGGAAGATCGAAACCCCGGACGGGAAGATCCGGGCCGGCCGGGAGCTGGATTCATGGACCCGCTGGCCGGGCAGGGCGGATTTCTCCGGGACCGTGGTTTACGAAACCGTGTTTGAAATGGCGGCAACGCCGCGTTTTTCAAAGGTCGAGCTCGATTTGGGCCGGGTGGGCGAGATCGCCCATGTCGATATCAATGGGACGAGTGCCGGTTTCAAACTCTGGTCCCCTTATTCGTTGGACATCACAAAACTGGTAAAAGCCGGCGCCAATTCGCTGCGGGTCGAGGTCACCAACAGCCTGGCGAACCGGTTCAGCGGGGCGCGGCGGGATTCGGGGCTAATGGGGCCGGTCCGGATAAGGCTGATCGGCGAAACGGTTCCGATCCGCCGCTAAACAAGAAGGGAGCATCACGGCATGGGAAAGTATTTTGCGGAAAATGAGAGCATCTATGCCAGACAGGCCGATGATATCGGGAAAATTATCCAGACGATCGCCAGCCGCTACATCGGGGCCAATCCGCCTCATCCACTGACGTATCGGGCTTATTGCCGGAACGGGATCGGCCGGGCGCCGGATTACCGCTATCGCTTTGACTTGGCGGCGCTTTTTCCCGGGGCCGCCCCGGAGACCATGGTCTATGCCTGGGCGAAACTGTGGGGCGCCCAAGAAGGCCCGCTGAATTTGGCGGTCTCGGGATACGGTCCGGTCACCCTCTATTGGAATGGGCAATTGGTCTTTAAATCCAACATTATCAACGAGCGGTTCGGCGATCAGCGAAGCGCGGTGACGGTGTCGCTGAAGCAAGGCTGGAACGATATTGTCGTAAAATTCACCAAAACTCCGGCCGGTTTCGGCGGTTTGGTCGGCACCGCTTCGCCCAAGAATTTTCCGCTCTGTTTTCTGATGCCCTCGCCCGAACGGAACGGCCAGGAAGGATGGCTGTTCACCCCGCCGCTCATTGCCGAACTCAACGAACTGCCCAAGCAGGGAACGTCCGAAGCCGCCACCGGCTTGCAATGGTACCCGGAGCGGGAGTGGCCGGCGGCGCAATCGGCTATGGGCCAACTGCAAAGGCTCTACGGGTTGCCCAGGGGTTGCACCGGAATTGGCTGGACCAAAGCGTTTTTTCCCCACGGCGGTCTCGGCCGATACTCCTTGAAAGGTTTCAATCAGGGCCCGATCCAGATTTATCTCGCCGGCCAGCCCATCTATGCCTCCGCGGCCTCGGGCCGGTTCGATCTTCCGATCCAGGCGCCATTCGGCAAGCAGGATCTGCTGGTCCTGTGCGACTGCGAGGAACCGGAGCCGGACTGGGGGTTTGGGATCCAATTGAGCGACGGAGCGGCAACGGTTCCCTTGCAGACTCCGTATCCGGTTCACGGGGCCAAAGATCCCTGGCTTTACTGCGGGCCGTTTGCGGAATCCGCTCTCCCGGACCCCGCGGAGCTGCAAAAGATGGACCGGTTGTTTCCGGGCGCGGACGGCGGTTGCTATTGGCGGCTGGATCGGCCCGGGGTATGGGTCCGGCCGTATCTGGAAAATCAAAATTTCGGGCGCTGGAGCTACCCGCTGGGAGTCACTCTATACGGCCTCCTGCAAACGGGGAGGGTGCTGGGATGCGAAGCGCTGGTTGAGTACGTCCGGCAGCACGTGACGGCCTGCACGGCCATATTCCAATACGCCTTCTGGGACAAAGAACAGTATGGCGCGGCGGGGGTTCTGAACCAGCTGACCACCACCGACAGTCTCGACGACTGCGGCTCTTTCGGTTCGTTGCTGCTGGAAGCGGCCCGGACCGAAACGATCCCGGACTTTCGGGCGGTCGCCGATTTCGTGGCCGGTTATATCGAAGCTAGGCAGGCCCGGCTGCCGGACGGCGCCTTTTACCGCGAGAAGGCCTTTCACACCTTTATGGACGACACCCTCTGGGCGGATGACCTGTATATGAGCGTGCCGTTTCTCTGCCGCTATTACCGGCTGACCGGAGCGGCCCGCTACCTTGATGATGCCGTGAGGCAATTGCTCCTGTTCCACCGGTACCTTTACCTCCCGGAGCGGAAGATCATGTCCCATGTCTACGACGTAAAAATCGGCAAGGCCACCGGGGTGCCCTGGGGCAGGGGCAACGGCTGGGTACTGTTTTCCTGCGCGGAACTCCTGGCGTTCCTGCCGGATGCGCATCCCGACCGGCCCCGCCTGTTGCAGCTCTTCAATCAATTATGCGAAGGCTATCGGGCATTGCAGGATGAGACGGGAATGTGGCACCAGGTGCTCACGGACGTGGATTCGTATCCCGAGACCTCTTGCACGGCGATGTTTATTTATGCTTTCGCCCGCGGCGTGCGCTATGGCTGGTTGGAGGAGAAGGATCCCTATCTGCTGGCGGCCGTCAGGGGATGGGAGGGGCTTTCCCGCCAAGCCATCGACGATCACGGCAATATTTACGGCGTCTGCCGGGGCTCCGGTTTTTCCTTCAGCGCCGATTACTACAAGAATGACTTGTCGTGGAACTTCAATGATACGCATGGCGTCGGAATCGTCATGCTAGCCGGAGTGGAGCTCCTGGGTGCGGTCCAAGCCGCATCGCATCGGGAGCCAGCGACATTGGCCCCGAAAGGAGACTGAACGATGCCGAAGCATGATCGACCCATCCTCTTAAAATGGCTGAATGAAAAGCCGGCCCTGCCGGTGGGGGTGACCTGGGGCGTCCCTTGGGAGCAAGGCGTTTTGGGAAGGGACGAACCATTGGCCTTAACCAGTGCAACCGGACGGAAAATACCCGTCCAAAGCTGGCCCGCGGCCTATTGGCCCGATGGCAGCGTCAAATGGACCACTCATGCCGCCTGTCTGGCCGGCGCCGCTTTGACCGGGACCTACCAGCTCCAAAAGGGGGAGCCGACTCTTCCGGAACGGCCGTTGTCGGTCCGCGAGGCGGACGATCGGATCGAAATCGATACCGGCAGGCTGATCTGCAGCCTGAATAAAACCGGTCCGCTGATCTTCCGCGCCATCGCGATGGCGGGGAAGCAGATCTGTTCCGGCGGGAAGCTAATCGGTCTCCTCGAGACGGTGCGCCGGGAGGATGGCGTCATACTGCGCCGGGAAGAGCCTTTTGAGGGCCATATCGCACAAATTCGGATCGAACAGGACGGCCCGGTCCGCGCCGTGCTCCGGGTGGAGGGGAGCCACCGCTGCGTTGCGGACGGCCGCCAATGGCTGCCTTTCATTCTGCGCTGCTATTTCTATGCCGGACTGGACTCCATCCGGTTGGTTCACACTTTTATTTATGACGGGGACGCCCGCCGCGATTATCCCAAGGGCCTGGGGCTCCAGTTTAACGTGCCGCTCGGCGGCGAGCTGTACAACCGGCAGATCCGGCTGGCGGGGGACAGTGGCTTGTTTTGCGAGGCGGCGCAGTTTATATCGCGCTGTTATGCCGGATATGCGGAATCCTATCCGCAACAGGTGGCCGGCCGGGCCGTCGCGCCGGCGGCGGAGCGCAACGAAGGCCCGGCCGACCTGGTGCAGGACATGGCCGTCTGGGACAGTTTTAAAATCGTCCAGGACTCCGCCGATCATTACGTGATCCGCAAGCGGACCAAGCCGGAATGTTGCTGGATCGATGCGGCCCATGGCCGGCGTTCGCAGGGACTGGCTTTTTTAGGAGGCCCGCGGGGCGGATTGGCCGCCGCCCTCCGCAATTTCTGGCAAAAATACCCGTCATCCCTGGAGATCCAGCGCCTGTCGGGGCCCGAAGCCTGCCTGCGCCTGTGGCTGTGGACTCCGGATGCGGCGGCGATGGACTTGCGGCATTACGACACCGGGACGCATCCGGTCTCTTCTTACGAGGGGGCGGCGGAGCTGCGGAGCACCCCGGACGGGATCGCCAATACCAGCGAGATCAGTCTGTTCGGTTTTGACGCCATGCCGGCGCATCCGGAATTGCTGGAGCGCGCCGCGGTCGCGCAAGCCCCGGCGTTGCTGGTCTGCCGGCCCGAATACTACCATGCGGTAAAGGCTTTCGGGGTATGGAGCCTTCCGGAACGGGCGCATCCGGCCAAGGCCCGCCTGGAAGAGAAGCTGGCGGCGCTGCTCGACTTCTATCAGCAAGAAATCGAACAGCGGCGCTGGTATGGTTTTTGGAACTTCGGCGATCTGATGCACACCTATGATCCGGTGCGCCATGCCTGGCGTTACGATGTCGGCGGGTATGCCTGGCAGAATACCGAGCTGGTGCCGAATCTGTGGCTCTGGTACAGCTTCTTGCGGACCGGCGACGCGGCGCTCTTCCGGCTGGCGGAGGCCATGACCCGGCACACCAGCGAGGTGGATCTTTATCATCGCGGCGAGTACGCCGGACTCGGCTCGCGCCATAATGTGCTGCACTGGGGCTGCGGTTGCAAGGAAGCCCGGATCGGCATGGCCGGGCTGCACCGCTGCTATTATTATTTGACCGGGGACGAGCGGCTGGGGGAGATCATGGATGAAGTGAAAGACGCCGATGCGGCCACGGTGCGCCTCGACCCGATGCGGGCTTATTTCCCGAAGGACCGCTTCCCGACCCACGTCCGCAGCGGCCCCGACTGGGCGGCGTTCTGCGCCAACTGGCTGACCCGCTGGGAACGGCATGAGGACGCTTTTTACCGCGATAAGCTCCTGCGCGGCATGGCCAGCCTGAAAAAGATGCCGTTCCGGCTCTGTTCGGGCCCGACTTTCGGCTATGACCCGGCGACGGGAATCCTGCATTACCTGGGCGATGAAAACTACAGTTATCATATGGTGATCTGTTTCGGAGCGGCCGAGATCTGGATGGAACTGGCCGACCTGCTGCAAGATGACGAGTGGCGGGCCATGCTGGCCGAATTCGGCGAATTTTATGCCTTGAGCCCCGCGGAGAAAGCGCGGCGGAGCGGCGGCGGGATCACCGGCCAAGACTGGAGTTGGCCGATGTTCGCCGGCAGCCTCATGGCCTACGCGGCCCGCTACAAGAACGATCCCGAACTGGCGGCGCGGGCCTGGCGGGTGCTGTTGGCTGAGGAGAGTGGCTTTGGGACGGACGAATCGCTGCGGGTCGAAGCGGTCGCGACGCCGGGAGTCATCGCCAAGCTGAATGAGATTCCGGGGATCACCACCAATTGCGCCTCCATGTGGTCGCTGCGGATCATGGAAAGCCTGGAACTGATCGGGGATTGGATCGAGCCATAGCTGTTGAAACGGGGATTGGCCGCGTTCAATTCACTCAACCGGTCTCCGCAAGAAGGCAATGAAAAAAGGGTCCAGGAACCTATTGAATCCGCTTCGGGCGGGTGGTATAATGCAAAATATAATATACAGTAAATTGTACAATGATGAACGGGAAACGATGACTACGCTAAAAAATCAGTTAATGTCGAAAAACGGTTGGAACACCGTCCAATTGGCCCGGGAAATGCTGACCCATTTCGAAGGAGACCGGATCGAGACCGTCGGCTGGTATGCCGAGAAGCTTGGCACCGGCCGGGGCACCGTCCAGGCGGCGTTGAAGTTTCTGCAAACCGCCGGAGCCATCCGCCTGGAATCCCGCGGCCATCTGGGAACGACCATCCAGAGCCTCAATTATAAGCAGCTGTGGGAGATCGCCGATCTGGGGGCGGTCACCGCGGTCATGCCCCTGCCGTACTCCAAACGCTACGAAGGGTTGGCCACCGGACTGTACAAGGCCTTTGAAACCGCCGACATCCCGTTCAGCCTGGCCTTCATGCGGGGCGCCAACAAGCGGATGGAAGCGGTCCGCCTGGGACGATACCATTTCACCGTCATCTCCAAACTGGCCGCCGAGGCCGAGGCCAATTCCGCCTCGGGTTTCCGGATCATTCATCAATTCAGCGCCGGCAGCTATGTGGGCAACCACGTGGTGATCTTCCGCGACGGCCACGACGCCGCCATCCGGGACGGCATGCGGGTGGCCCTCGACTCGTCCTCGCTCGATCAGTATCTGCTCACCCGTTCCGAATGCGCCGGCAAGGAAGTAACCTACGTCGAAACCTCTTACGCCCAGATACTGTCGAAATTGAAGAACAATGAGATTGACGCGGCCATCTGGAATGAAGACGAGATTCGCGAGAAGAACCTGGATTTTAAGGTCGCTCCGTTGCAAAACGCCACCGCTTTGGGGATCCGTTCCGACGACACCACCGCGGTGATCGTGGTCAGTGAGGAAAACAGCAAGTTTGAGGCGATCTTGAAACGGTTCGTCGATTTTCAGGCAACCGAGGCAATTCAAAAAAAGGTCATTCGAGGAGAGCTGACTCCGGTCTATTGATTTTTTTACGATTAATATACAGAAAATTGTACATTACGGGAGGGCCTGAGGATGGACTTATTGTTGCAACAAAGGCTGGCGATTCTGTTGGCGGCGGGGGAGATCGACGAGCCGATTCAGGGCGCGGTCGTCGCTTTTGCCAAGGCGCTGGAGGAGCGGTTCGGGCTGGAGCTGGCCGAGGATAACGCCGCCATGTTCATCACCCATCTGGCCATGGCGCTGGCCCGGATCTGCCGGGGCGAAGCCGTGGCGGGGCTGGATGAGGCCGCCCTGGAAGAGCTGGCCGGCATCCCGGCCTACCATGAGCTGCCCGAGCTTTACCGGGGCTTGGAACGGCGGCTGGGGATCGCCATTCCGGAAGCGGAACAGAACTACATTACGCTCCACGCGTGCGTTTTAGTAGCCAAAAAAATGGACGGGAGGAAGTGAAACATGGTTAAGGTAGTGATCGGCGGCCAGATCGAAAAGGAGAATATCGCCCGGCTCGTCAGAGAACTCGGGGGAGACCAAATTCAGGTGGAGATCAAAAGCGACCTGCAGGCCGCCGCGGATGTCAAGGCCGGCAAGGCCGACTATTATCTGGGAGCCTGCCACACGGGCGGCGGCGGTGCCTTGAGCATGGCCATGGCGCTGCTTACCCGCGCCAAATGCGCCATTGTTTCCATGCCCGGAAAGCCGCCCCAGGAAGCGGAGATCGCCCGGGCGGTCGCGGAAGGGAGGGTTGCTTTCGGCTTCACCGGCGATCATTATGAAAAAGCGGTGACCCATATCGTCAGGGAAGTGTTGCAAGCCAAGGGATAAAACCTTTCATAGTTCTATTGCAAAAGATGGAGTAACAAAGGAGGGTAATGATGAAATTCATTCTGATCGCCTTGATTGGCGCGTTGGCCGCCATTATGGCCAATAAAGAGATTGCCGTGTTTAACGACGGCTTGCGCCCCATCCTCCCCGAGCACGCCGAGGGCAGAATGAGCCGGAAAGAGCTGGCCGCCACCTCGTTTGCCATGTGTTTTGGACTGGTCATCGGTTTCGGGATCCCCTTTTCGTTGACTGCGAGCATTCTGTTGATCCACTGCATCTTGTTGGGAACGGACATTATTGGAACCTTTTCGCCCGACGGCAAAAAAGGCTTGGTTATCGCCGGGGTGGTCGGCGCCCTTTACGGCATCGGCATTCTGGTGGGATTGGAAGGCGTGGTCAATGCCTTTAAGCTTCTGCCGGTGAACTTCATGGGCAGCCTCGGCCAGGTGGGCGCGCCGATCGTGATCGCCTTCGCAGCCTTCCCCGCATTGGCCACGGGTTATCAATACGGCGTCAAAAAAGGGCTTTTCACCCTGGTCATCTCGCTGCTGGCGCGGCAGCTGGCCGTGGTGATCGGGCCCATCAAGATAGGAACGGCCGCCATCACCATCAATCCCGAAGGCGCCGCGCTGATCGTCGGCATGATCATCCTGATCGTCTTCGCCATGCGCGAAAAATCCGATGAAACAGCGGTCGATCTGGCGTCGCTCTTCAGCGAACGGGTCAAGCGGATCAAGGCCAATGCTCCGCTCCTGATGGTGATGGGAGCGCTGATCGCCGGCGCCGCCGCTTATCATATCATGGCCGGCGATCCCATCTCCTTGAACCTGATGAAAGAGGGCAAATATCTGGATGCCGGTTTTGCCGCCCTGGCCCGGGGGATCGGGTTCATCCCGCTGATCGCCTCCACCGCCATCGCCACCGGCGTTTACGGCCCGGTCGGCATGACTTTTGTCTTTGCCATCGCCCTGTTCGTGGGGAATCCCTGGCTCGCCGCCGTCCTGGGAGCGGTCTGCATCGGGCTGGAAGTATTGCTTCTGGAAAAGGTGGCCGGATTCCTGGACAAATTCCCCGGCATGCGCCGTTCCGGGGAGAATATCCGGAACGCCATGTCCAAGCTGCTGGAAGTGGCGCTCCTGGTCGGCGGGATGAACGCCGCCAACGCCATGGCCCCGGGCATTGGATTTTATATGGTCATCGGGCTTTATATTTTAAATGAGATCGCCGGAAAACCGGTGGTGCGGATGGCGGTCGGTCCCATCGCCGCCATTCTGGTCGGAGTCCTCATCAATCTGCTGGCGCTGCTCGGGCTGTTTACTCCGCCGGCGTAGTTCATCATCGGTTGTTTTTCGTTGGGAACGGGAAACCAGAAAACAGGCTAACCTCCAGCCGAGGTTGACCTCGGCTGGAGGACGATAAGAGGGAAGCAGTCCATGGAAAATACATCCGTCAATGCCTTGCTGCAGATGCTGAAGATCTCCAAGGCCGCGCTACGGGCCGGGGAATTGCGGGGCCGGAGCGTCGTCTATCACCGCCGGGAAGTGCTGGACGAAGCCGCCGGCTTCCTGCGGGAGAACCCCGCCGGAACCCTGGTGCCGTTCGGGGTCAAAAATACCGCCCAGATCGGCGCCGCGCTGGTGGAACGGCTGCGGGCTCTCCCGGGATGGCTTTTTCATACGGTGGATAAAATGGCCGAGCGGGGCCGGGCCATCGATACCGACCTGGTCAATCCGCTGACCGGGCGGGTAATGACCGGGTCTTCCAGCGCTTCGTGCGTCCATATTCTCAAAGGCCTCAACGATTTGGCCATCGGGACCGACGGCGGCGGCTCGGTGCTGGCCCCGGCGCTCAGCACCGGGCTCTATGCCATCATGGCCAAGGGCTTGGGTCTGAAGGGCGACATCGCCCGGGTATCGACCGACCGGATTCCCTTTTTGCCGGGCTTGGGAGTGATCGCGAACCGCTATGAGCTTTGCCAAAAGGCCATTGCGGAGTTGACCGGGATCCCGCCGTTGAGTTCCGGGGAGTTGGATGCCCAACGGATCGTGGTGGCGCTCCCCAAACGCGGTTCGGCCGCCTTGCCGGACGGCCGAGATATGCGGCAGATGCTCGAAAAGGTCAGGGCGGCCCTGAGCGACCGGGTAACCTGGACGGAGCGGGAATTCCCCGCAACGGCCGAGCGTAACCCGTTGATCGCTTTTTGCCAGGAGCTGTTCAGGGAAGACGTTGACGTCGTGCTGACGATGGAAGGCCCGGTGGAACTCGAAGGGACCGGCGATTCGGTTTTGGGCCAGTGGGGATCGACAGGCGCGCGGCTCCAGCAGCAATCCGGCAAGTATTTGCTGAAAGTCGCCAACTTGGTCGACGCCACCGCCGTGGCGCTGCCCGCGGGTGAATTGGCCGCTGGATTGTTGCTGCTCGGACGCCCGGGAGTGGCCGCCGGACGGGCCGTGATCAAGCTGGGCGAACTGCTCCAGCCGCTGTACCCGGCGCCGGAGGTATTCACCCAATATTTCCGTGACGGCTATCAGGCAGAAGATAAGGGGTTTATTTAATCCATGAATAAGACAGAGCAATGGTTGGAGACGGCGACCGGTCCGATCCGCGCCGCCGATCTGGGCAGGACATACATTCATGAACACTTGCGGATCGATCTTTCGGCTCACAAGCATGATCCGGACGCCGATCTGAACGCTCCCGAGCTGGTCGCCGCCGAACTCCGGGTGCTGAAACGGCAAGGGATCGACGCGCTGGTCGAGGTGACCAACCGGGGTATGGGCCGGGACGCCCGGTTGCTGCGGCAGCTGTCGGAGGCCTCAGGCATCCGGGTCATGGTCAGCACCGGCTTTTACAAGGAACCTTTTCTCCCGCCGGAGGTCCATGACCTCGGCGAACGGGAGCTGGCGGAGATAATGCGGCGGGAGATCCTGGAAGGCATCGCCGACACCGGGGTCAAGGCCCACGTCATTGGGGAGATCGGCACTAGCCGGGACGAGATCGCTCCGGCCGAGCGCAAGGTGTTTGCCGCCGCCGCGCGGGCGCACCGGGAGACGGGACGGCCGATCTTCACCCACACCACGCTGGGGACGATGGCCCTTGAACAACTGCAACTGCTGCGGCAATGGGGAACCGATCTGTCCAAAGTGGTCATCGGCCACCTGGATCTCCGCTGCGATCTGGACTATCACTTGCGGGTGGCTGATTTCGGCTGTTTTTTGGGCTTTGACACTATCGGCAAGCTCAAATACGAGAGCGACGAACGGCGGGCCCAACTGATCCGGGAGTTGATCGAGCGGGGCCATCTCTCCCAGATCGTGCTGGCCCAGGATATCACCCGCCGTTCCCATCTGGCGGCGCACGGCGGCACCGGCTACGGCTATCTTTGGGCGGAGTTCCTTCCCGTTCTGCGCCGGAACGGGGTCGGGGACGAAGCCATCGAGACGCTGCTGGTGGAGAATCCCCGCCGCTTGTTGGGAGTATCGGTCTGAGCAAGAAACATTGGAGCGGATTCGGGTTTTTATTACCACCGGCCCAGGCAATGAGACAGGAGGTTCCCATGAACGTTTATCCGTTACCAGCCATCGATCTGGAACAGGCAATGGCATTCCAGTTTCGCTTGGTCGATCTGATTCATCGCAATTTTGAGGGCGCGCAATTCTTGCAGGGCGGCGATTACGGGTTGGTGCCGGAGACCGGCCGGCCCGCTTTCACCGCCAGGGTGGAGCGGGTGATCGCCCAGTTTTTCGAGGCCGAAGACGCGGCCTTGGTCCGCGGCGCGGGAACCGGCGCCATCCGCAGCGTGTTGAATGCGATGGTCCCCAGCGGCAGCCGGATCCTGTTGCACCGCGCGCCGGTCTATCCCACCACCCGGACGACCATCGAGGCCATGGGCTTGCAACCGGTTACGGCCGACTATAACGATCTGGCAAGCCTGGACGCTCAGGAGCTGTCCGGCGTCGGCGCGGCGTTAGTCCAATCCTCGCGCCAGCAGCCGGAGGACCGCTACGATCTGGGCGAGGTGATCCGGCGACTGAAAACGCTCCGGCCGGAGCTGATGATTCTGGTGGATGACAATTACGTCGTCATGAAGGTACCCCGGATCGGGGCACAGCTCGGCGCGGACGCCAGCGCTTTCTCCCTCTTCAAACTGTTGGGCCCTCCCGGGATCGGTTGCGTGGTGGGTGCGCGGACGGTGGTGGAGCGGATCCGCGATCGGAATTATTCAGGCGGCGGCCAAGTCCAAGGCGGGGAAGCCATGGAAGCGCTGCGCGCCCTGGTCTATGCCCCGGTGGCCCTGGCGATCCAGGCCCGGGTGGGAGAGGAGATCGTGGCCCGGTTGAACCGGGGAGAGGTTCCGGGGGTCAAGGCGGCGTGGATCGCCAACGCCCAATCCCGGGTGGTCCTGGTGGAATTGGAACAGCCGGTGGCCCCCAAAGTATTGGCCCATAGCGCCAAGCTGGGAGCGGCTCCTTATCCGGTGGGGGCCGAGTCGCGGTATGAGATCGCCGCGATGTTCTACCGGGTTTCCGGGACGTTTTTAAAGGCCAATCCGGACTGGGCCCACACGCTGATCCGAATCAATCCGATGCGTGCCGGGGCCGACACCGTGATTCGCGTGTTGCGCGAAGCCCTGGCCCAAGTCGTTGATTAGGAGGAAGCGATTGCGATGTTTTTGGAAATGACCTTGCGGCGCAATCCGCGATTGATAGAGACCGCCGTAAAGCTGCACCGGGCGGGCGAGATTGCTCCCAATACCTATCTGATTGACGTGGACGCGATCCGCGCCAATGTCCGTCTCCTGGTCCAGGCGGCGCGGGACCAGCAATTAACGCTCTATATGATGACCAAGCAACTCGGCCGGAATCCCGATCTGGCCCGGATCATCGCCGAGGCCGGCATCGAACGGGCCGTGGCCGTGGACCCGTGGGAGGCGCTCACCCTCGGCCGGGCCGGCATTCAAATCGGCAATGTCGGACACCTGGTCCAGGTCCCCAGCCGGATGATCCCGGAAATCCTGGCCCTTGAACCGGAAGTGGTCACCGTCTTCAGCCTCGATAAAGCGCGGGAGATCTCGGAGGCCGCGGTACGGTTGGGGAAGCGGCAAGCGCTTCTCCTGAAAGTGGTGGGGCCGCTGGATACAATTTACGAAGGCCAGCTGGGCGGGGTCGCTGAGGCCGAGCTGTTGCCGACGGCCGCGGCGATCATGCGCCTGCCCGGGGTGGCCGTCGCCGGGGTGACCTCCTTTCCTTGTTTCCTGTACGACGCGGCGGAGGGCCGGGTGAAACCGACCGAGAACGCCGCCACGGTTTTGCGCGGCGCCGAGCTGCTCCGCCGGGAGTTGGGGCTGACCTTGGAGCAGATCAATACTCCCAGCGCCAACATGGCCAGCACTTTTCCGCTATTGCGCCGGCTGGGAGCCACCCATGCCGAGCCGGGCCATGCCATCACCGGGACCACGCCGCTCCATGCCTGCCAGGATCAGCCCGAGCTCCCGGCCATGGTGTATGTCAGTGAGATCTCCCACATCTACCAGGATAAGGCCTACGCCGTGGGAGGCGGTTTTTACCGGCGCTCTCAGGTGAAAGAAGCCATGGTCGGCACGGACTTTATGACCATGACCGGCAACCGGCTGGAGGCCGAGGAGATTGCGCCGGAGTCCATCGATTATTACGGCACGTTGCGCAGCGGCGGCCGGAAAGTGCGCGTCGGCGATACCGCCATTTATGCGTTTCGAACCCAGATCTTCGTCACCCGCAGCGAAGTGGCCCTGGTGGAAGGAGTGCAGCGCGGCTCGCCCCGGATCAGCGGCATTTACGACAGCCAGGGAAAGAAACTCCGCTAGCTTAGGGATTAGGAAAACCAGCAACCCTTGTGGTTAACAGATATCGAAGGAAGCGACACCATGAAACAGCGCGTGATATTATTGGTAATCGACAGCCTCGGAGTCGGATGCATGGAGGATGTAGAGCGGGACCGCCCTCAGGACCGGGGCGCCAATACTTTTTATCATATCCTGGATCAGGCGGAGACGATCGCCATCCCCAATCTGGAGTGGCTGGGCGTCAATCGCATTGTGAACCACCCCCGGTTCGCCACGCCGCCGGAGGTCCGGGCGGCTTACGGCCGGATGAAGTTGGCCCATTTTGGCGCCGACAGCTACGCGGGACATCAGGAGATCATGGGGACGCGGCCCCAAAAGCCTTTTATCGCCCCTTTCAAGAGCGTGATTCACCGGGTCCGGACGGCGTTGGAAGCGGGCGGCTACCAAGTGGAACTGCCCGACCCGGCCCGCCCTTACCTGGTCGTGAACGGCGGGGTGGTGGTGGCCGACAACATCGAGACGGATTACGGCCAGATTTATAACGTCACCGCGCCGCTGGACCGGATCCCTTTTGAAGAAGTGTTGCGGATCGGCCGGCTGGTCCGGGCGAACGTGGCGGTTAACCGGGTGATTGCGCTCGGCGGCGCTCAAGTGGCGCCGGAGCGGATTCTGGCCAGTATTGAAGAGCGGAGCGACGGCCTGATCGGAGTGAATTGTCCCAAGTCCGGCGTATATCAAGTGGGTTACCAATGCCGCCACTTGGGCCACGGCGTCGATCCGGCCCGCCAGGTCGCCAGTATTTTGACAGCGGCCGGCTTTCCGGTCACCCTCATCGGCAAGATGCAGGACGTCATCGAATGTGTGGGAGCCCATAAAGTTCCGGCGGTCCCCACCGGGCTGGTCATGGAAACGATGCTTCAGGAGATGGGCAGAGTGGACGAGGGACTGATCGCCGCGACCGTGCAGGAGACCGATCTGGCGGGCCATGCCCAGAACGTGGGACGGTATGCCGCCAAAATTATGGAGGTGGACCGGGCGCTCGGGGACATTTTGGCACGAATGACCGAAACCGATCTGTTACTGCTCACGGCCGATCATGGCAATGATCCCACCATCGGCCACAGCCAACACACCCGGGAGCAGACGTTGCTGCTAGCTTACGGAAAGAACCTATCCGGCATGGCGTTGGGCCTCCGGGAGACGCTATCGGATATCGCGGCCACCATCGCCGAATATTTCGGAGTGGCCCCCCCGGAAAACGGCACCGGGTTTTACCGCGCCATGAAGAAATGGTCGGTTTCTCAGCCCCGGAAAGAATGTTGCTGACAGTCATGACGTACGTAACTTTAAGGAGGAACAACATGGTTCAAGTCCAAGTCGAACTGAAAAATGAATCCGGCCTTCACGCCAGGCCGGCCAGTCTTTTTGTGAAAAAAGCCGCCCAATATCAGTCGGAGATTCAAGTGCTAAAAGCCGGGAAACCTTTTAACGGAAAAAGCCTATTGTCAGTACTGGCCATGGGCGCGTATTGCGGCGATCAGATCACCATTCAAGCCAAAGGCAGCGACGAAGGGGAAGCCGTCGCCGACTTGCAACGCTTTATCGAGAATGAATTGTAACCAGTCATTCGGCTCATGACATATCGGAAAACACCTGCCGCCGTCTCATTATTGAGGCGGCTTTTTTATTATCCCCCGGGAAACCGCCAAAGAATATCCGGACGGTATTTTCGGTAAACTTCAAAGGAAAAAACGGCAAAAAAACGAAATATAACAGCAGCCGTTGCCCGCAAGAAGGGATGATGGCCAACCCTGGTCCGACAGGATAAAGTCGTTGCATATCGAAAGTGCCAATCATAGAATAGGGTAATCGATGGTCGTGAAGATACGGGAGGGAATTCGGATGTTTCAGATGGTCGGCGCCGATTGGTGCGATAAATGTCGGAAGGCAAAACGGGTCCTTCAAGAGAAGGGCTTATGGGAACAGATTGAATATATCGATTACGATACGCCAGCGGGGAAAAAATTGGCCGCCCAGCTGGGGGCGGAACACATTCCTTTCTTTGTGGACCAGGGCGAACTGGTCGAGTATGTGGGGCAAATTTTGCATAAATTAACCGAAGCCAACTTGAAAAAGTCTCTCGGGCTCGGAGGAGGGGAAGTCTTCCAGTGAAGAAATAGTGTTGGGGGCTGCGGTGATATCGCCACGGGGAAAAGCCGCCTGAGGTCTGTCCGGTCTGCGGTGCCGGGCTGGAGTATTTCGAAGCGCTTGAGGAAACGGCGGCTGTTCCGGAGGACGGTCGCCGGGTGAAACAACTGCAACAAGTGCTCTTCCGGGTGCCCTGTGGCCTCTTCGTGGTCAGCGCGATCCGGGACGGGCATCCCAATGACATGATCAACAACACCGTCTTCCAGATTACCGATTCCCCACTGCAGTTGCTGCTGGGTATGGACAAGCGGCACCTGACGACGGAGTATATCGAGGCCGGCGGCGCCTTTGCAGTTCATTTTTTGCCCCCGGACGGGCTGTCGCTGGTGAAACGGTTCGGTTTCAAGCCGGGCCGGGAAACAGCCAAATTCGACGGTCTGGCCTGGCGGCCGGGGCCATCGACGAACTGACGCCGGTCCTTACTTATCAGGAGTATCGCAAGCGCCAAAGCGAACTGTGGTAACGCTGCCGCAATTCCAGGGAGCCAGGACTAGGAGTAATTCCGAACGTCCCTCGCTCTCGCGAGCAGCTTGAAAACAGGGTAACGAAGAACCACAAATTATTAGCGAAGAAAGCCAGGAATCGAATTCATATGAAACCATTCATTACATTAGGAATCGAATCATCGTGCGATGAGACCTCGGTGGCGGTGATCGCCGACGGCACCGTCATCCGCAGCAATATCATCTCGTCCCAGCTGGAACAGCACGCCAAATTCGGCGGGGTGGTCCCGGAGATTGCCGCCCGTTGCCATTTGGAGGCGGTGCTCCCTATTTACCGGCTGGCGCTCGCCGAAGCGGGAATCACCCTGGAGGAGGTCGACCTAATCGCCGCCACCTATGGGCCGGGATTAATCGGCAGTCTGCTGGTAGGGCTCTCTTTTGCCAAGGGCTTGGCCCTGGCGAAAAAGATTCCGTTCATCGGGGTTAATCATATTGAAGGGCACATCTACGCCAATATTTTGGAACGGCCGGAGGTCAAGCCGCCGCTGGTTTGCCTGACAGTCTCGGGAGGGCATACCGATCTGTTGTACCTGGAGAAGTGGGGCAGTTACCGGATACTGGGCCGGACCCGGGATGACGCCGCCGGAGAGGCCTTTGATAAAGTAGCCCGGGTATTGGGTCTTGGTTATCCGGGCGGACCCCAGATCGACCGGATCGCCCGGGAAGCGGCCGATGATCTGGAATTTGTCCAGCCCAAGGGATTCGGCGGCAACTACGACTTCTCTTTCAGCGGTCTCAAGACCGCAGTCATTAACTATTTGCACCGCCAGAAACAATTGGGAGAGGCGGTGGACTCCGCCCGGGTGGCCGCCAGTTTTCAGCGGCAGGCCGTCGCCCAGCTGACCTCGCGCCTGTTTAAGGCGGTCGACGATCTGGGGGTCCGGACCATTCTGCTTTCGGGGGGAGTGGCGGCCAATTCCAAGTTGCGCCAGGTCTGTCTGGCCGAGGCCGAACGGCGCGGCATTCGCTGCCTCTATCCGCCGCTGACGCTCTGTACCGACAATGCGGCAATGATCGCCGCCGCCGGATATTTCCGGTTTCAGTCCGAAGGTCCGTCCGATCTGGAAATTACGGCTCAGCCGGACCTCTGTTTATAAAATTGTGGATAAAAAATGCAGGAATCGCCGGAATAATTGGCATGTTGGGATTTGTTTATATACAGGATAAGTTGTGGATAACTTGTGGATATTGTGGAAATGTCCCCAAAACGAGTGAAATCAAGGCTCGTTCTGTGGATAAGTTGTGTATATTGTGGAAAAGCCAGTAGCTATCTTGGATTGAAGCAAATAGCAAGCTAGAAATCATTTTTTAAAGGATCGTCAGGCATGGATTGGTCAAGTTTTTCAAAAACCGATCTGGAATTGTTGACAACTCCGGAAATCCTCAACCGGGGTTTGACTTACCTGGGGGCCGGGCACGTGCTGCAGACCTTCCGCTTCGGAACGGTGCTGGCGGGTAAGATTGCCGGGACCGCCGCGTTCTATAAAGCCAGGCTCTGGCTGTCGGAGGGCGGGCCGCGCGGTGAATGCAGCTGTCCCTACGGCGGATTTTGCAAGCATTTGGCGGCCCTGGCCCTGGCTTGGCTGGAGGCGCCGGAACGTTTCGTCGATCTGCGGCCGCGTTTGGACGACCTGCTGGAACATAGGGAACGGGCGGCGCTGTTTCTGACGCGGCTGGCTACCCTCGATCCGGCCGGTTTCGCCGAATTCTGGCCCGACCGGGACGCTTCTCCGGCCTTCGCGGAAAGCCGCGCCTTGATGAACTTGGTCCGGACGGCCTTCAGTTATCCACAGTTTACGATGGATGGAGCGCGGCAGTTATGGGCCAAGTTGGAGCATCTCAGCGGATTGATCGGCGAGCGGCTCCGGGCCGGGGATTCCGAGGCGCTCGGGCCATTGCTTGAGTTGTTGGACGGAATGATCGCGACCCTCAAAACCGGCAAGTATCCTGTCTTAGAAGCCGGTTTCCGGGAGCTGTTGCAGTTGGTGGCCGAACTGGCACCCACCCTATCGGCTATTGCCGGCCTGGCGCTAGTCCGCCGCTTATTTGGTTATTCCTGTGATCCGGAACTCTGGGAGTACCAGGATGCACTACGGGCGGCGATTCGGGCCTATCTAGGCCAAAATGGTCAAGCCGCGGCCTTTTTACCCGAATTGGCCGGTGCAGCCGTGGCCGGCGATTTTTTGCGATTGGTTGCAGTTTACGAGCTGTTGGCTACCTGCCCCGATGAACCGGGCTATCGTGAACTGCATCATCGAGTGGCCGGGGAGCTTCAGGGGATGGAATCCGGCCGGCTTTGGCTGATTGACCGGTTGCTGGAGGGCGATCCCGATCAGGCATTCCGGATCGCGAGGGCCGGCTTGCGGGAAGCCGGGGACGGACCGAGCCGGATGGCTTTCCGGGAACGGCTCATCCGGATTCATCTCGCAAGGGGCGAGCCAAAACAGGCGGCCGTTTTAAGCTTTGCCCAGTTTGGCGAGGCGCCGGATTACCATGAGTACCTCCGGCTGAAAATGATCCTGGAACCTCTGCCCGGAGCATGGGCCGATGCTTGGCGACGCCTCGCCAAATTCTTAGCGGAGCGGGGGATGACGGAGCTTTTGATGCAATGCGCCGCTCATGAAGGAGATGCCGCTTTGCTGACCGAGCACTGGACGGGACTGTCGAATGACCCGGACCTGGCGCTGAAGCTGGCAGAAGAATTTAGCGCGGCATTCCGGGCCGAGTTGAGTATATTCTATCCGCCCCTGTTCCGGGTGTTGGCGGATCGCGGCGAGCCGCTGGCTTGGAAAGCCGCCATCCGAATCCTGGGCCTGTATAAGAAACATTGCCTCGCAAGCGGTCAGGAGGATCAATGGCGGACGTTCCGGGATAGCATTGTCGCCGAATACCCCAACGACCGCCGCTTCAGCAAGGGCGGGGTTTTTTCCTAGGAGGACGACAACCGGGCGAACCGGTCGCGTCATCCTGAAGGGAACAACTGACGAGGATGAGTCCGATGAGCAATGCCAGCCAGGCAAGGGCGATGATATCATTCGTAAAACAGATCATGCGCGTATTTTTCTCCAGATTAACGCATATTTCAAAGCGGTTCGGTATAATTTATGGCTGTGACCCGCCGGCCGGACTGGTCCGATCGTATAAAATGGGGCCGCGTCATGCCAGCATTTTTGGTATAACGACACAGGGATGATTTCACGGCGTCGGGGGATTGACTTGGCTGGTAAGAAAAGCTATAATATTATATTAATAATATCTTTTTTGCGGATGAACAGGAATTGTTCGTGTATCGGCTTGCAGAGAGGAAAGAATGGGTGCAACTTTCCAGTGCGACACGAATGGACCACCTGGGACGCTCCGGCGAAGGCGTTTGCGCATAAGTCGGCGTAGACCTCGATACGGTCTTCCCAAAGCGGGCCTTTTCGGCCAATCAGGGTGGAACCGCGGTTAATCCCGTCCCTATAGGGGGCGGGTATTTTTATTTTTTGGGGTGAATGGGTTGATTCGGGATTATTGTGCTGGAGGTTTGGTTTTCGTTGGCGATCGCTTGTTGATCTTGCGGCGGAAAAACGGTGTCTGGCTCTTCCCCAAAGGGCATATCGATCCCGGGGAGACGGCCGCCCAGGCGGCAGTGCGGGAAGTGAAAGAAGAGTCGGGCCTCACGGCCCGGATCTTGGAAAAGCTGGCGGAGACGGCTTACAATTTTACCGAGGACGGCCGGGAACATTATAAAACCGTGGAATGGTTTGTAATGGAGGCGTTGACGGAGGAGATCGTTCCCGAAGCGGATCTGTTTACCGCGGGCCAAACCATTACCCAAACCGAGTTGGACCGGCTGACTTTCGCGAACGACCGGGAGTTGGCCGTGAAAGCTTTTCAAGCGATAGTAAGAATTCAATTGAAAGAGAAAGGAGCAGATAAGACGTGAAAGTGATCTTTCCCGACCAAAGCAGTCGCGAATATCCGGACGGCACGACGCCACGGGCGATTGCCGAGTCGATCAGCGGCCGCCTGGCCAAAGAGGTGATTGCCGCCCAGGTGGATGATACATTGGTCGATTTGAGTCAACCGCTGGATGGCGAGGTCCATCTCAAACTGATCAAGCCGGAGGATCCGGAAGGTTTGGAGGTATTGCGCCATTCGGCCTCGCATATCATGGCCCAGGCCGTGCGGCGGATTTTCCCCGATGCTAAATTGGCCATCGGCCCGGCCATTGAAAACGGATTTTACTATGACTTTGACTTGCCGGAGCCTCTAAAACTGGAGGACCTAGCGCGGATCGAAGCCGAGATGGCCAAGATCGTGGCCGCCGACCTGCCGTTCGAACGGTATGAGTTGAGCAAGGGGGAGGCCCTGGAGCGTTTCCGGGCCGCCGGCGAGAAGTACAAGGCGGAATTGGTGGAAGGTTTGGAAGACGGTACGATCAGCTTCTACCGCCAGGGGGATTTCGATGATCTTTGCCGCGGACCGCACTTGCCCAGTACCGGCCGGTTGAAAGCTTACAAATTGATGTCGATCGCCGGAGCGTACTGGCGAGGCGACTCATCCCGCGAGATGCTGCAGCGGATCTACGGCGTGGCCTTCGCCACCAAGGCTGGCCTGGAGGAGTATTTAAAATTCCTGGAGGAAGCGGCCCGGCGCGACCACCGCAAACTCGGCAAGGAATTGGACCTCTTCTCCATCGATGACCAGATCGGTGGCGGATTGGTGCTGTGGCATCCGAAGGGCGCCCGGGTCCGTCAGGAGATCGAGCAATTCTGGAAGGAAGAGCATTATAAGAACGGCTATGAGCTGGTCTACACTCCCCATGTCGGGCGGAGCACCCTCTGGGAGACCAGTGGCCATCTGGGATTTTATAGTGAGAACATGTATGCGCCGATGGATATTGAAGGCCAGCAGTATTACGCCAAGCCGATGAATTGCCCCTTCCATATCGCTATCTATAAGAGCCGGGGCCGTTCCTACCGGGAGCTCCCCTTCCGCTGGGCCGAGCTGGGAACGGTTTACCGTTATGAAAAAAGCGGCGTATTGCACGGTCTGATGCGGGTGCGTGGTTTCACTCAAGACGATGCGCACATTTTTTGCCGGCCGGATCAGATGCCGGAGGAGATCGAGCGGACCCTCAATTTCTGTCTGAAGCTCATTCGCTCTTTTGGTTTTAATGACTTCAAGCTATACCTGGCCACCAAACCGGCGGACTCGGTGGGGGAACCGGAACGTTGGGAAGCGGCTACGGCGGCGCTACAGGCGGCCATCGACAAGGTCGGCTTGCCGAGCGAGATCGACGAGGGCGGCGGCGCGTTCTATGGACCCAAAATTGACCTGAAAATCAAAGATGCTCTGGGACGCGAATGGCAGTGCTCGACGATTCAATTTGATTTCAATATGTCCGAACGGTTCGGTCTGACCTATAAAGGAAGCGACGGCGCCGATCACCGGCCCTATATGATTCACCGGGCGCTATTGGGTTCGATTGAACGCTTCTTCGGAGTCCTTTTGGAGCATTACGAAGGCGCTTTTCCGACCTGGCTGGCTCCGGTCCAGGCGATGGTGCTGCCGGTTACCCCTGATTATCTGGAGTATGCTCGGACGGTGATGGAAGATCTACGTAAAGTCGGGATCAGAGCCGAGCTGGATTCCAGAAATGAAAAGATCGGCTATCGTATCCGCGAAGTCCGGTTGCAGAAGATCCCTTACTGGTTGGTGGTTGGGGAACGTGAGGCCAGGGAAGGCGTGGTGGCGGTCAGTTCCCGGAAAGAGGGGGATCTGGGCAGTCAGAAGGTGGATTGGCTGAAGGAGCGCTTGCAGAAAGAGATTGCCGCGCATTCGTAAAACCGAGCAATGTAATTTTGACGTCAATTTTATTTCCAATAGCACGCATTCGTTGACACGGATAACTGATTTTGATATATTCAATATAATAAGTCCTATCGTCGGACTAATTTAAAAGGGGGTTTTCGTGGTGAGAAAAAGTAAGGTTTTAGCCTTGACTGCGGTTTGCTTACTGATTGTCTCCATGATGTTCACAGTGGCTCAGGGTGCTGGCAAAACCATTAAGCTGGGAACCATCCAACCGATCAGCGGCCAGGTTTCCGCTTACGGCACCCAGACCCGGGATGCGATTTTAATGGCGGTGGAAGAGATTAACGCCAAAGGCGGCGTCTTGGGCCGGAAGATTGAAATGGCCGTGGAAGATGATGAAGCCAGCCCGGATAAAGCGAAGAACGCCATCATGAAGCTGGTCGCGCGCGATAAAGTGATCGCGGTCATCGGCGCCTTGACCAGCAAATGCTCATTGGCCATCACCAAATACGCTCAAGAGAAAAAAATTGTCATGATCTCCCCTACGTCAACCAATGACACGGTAACCGATGCCGGTGATTATATCTTTAGAGCTTGTTACAACGACTCTTTCCAGGGCGAAGTCGTGGCCCAGTTCTCCTATGAAACGTTGAAAGCGAAGAGAGCCGCGATTCTCTATGATATCACCAATGATTATTCCAAGGGATTAACCACCAACTTCAGCAGCAAATTCAAGGCTTTAGGCGGTCAAATTGTCGCTTCCGAATCTTACAGCACCAATGATAAAGACTTCAACGCTCAATTGACCAAGATCAAAGCGACCAAACCTGACGTGCTCTTTATCCCCGATTATTACAGCACCATTTCGCTCATTGCCAAACAAGTCCGGAGCCAAGGTTTGACCATTCCGATGGTCGGCGCCGACGGCTGGGATGAGATCACCAATAACGCCGGCGATGAAGTGTTGGATTGCTATTATAGCAACCACTACTCTCCGGATGCCAACGACCCCGAAGTCAAAGCTTTTGTAAAGAAATATGAAGCCAAATACAAGATCACCCCGAACGCCTTGGCTGCTCTGGGTTACGACGCCACCTATATCCTGGCTCAAGCCATTCAAAGAGCCAAATCGATCGATCCGGCCAAGATTAAAGTGGCTATGATGAAGACCAACCGGAAGTACGTCACCGGACATATCAAGTTCAACAGCAAGCGGAATCCGGTAAAATCTGCGGTTATGCTGAAAGTCGTCAAAGGCAAGGACGGCAAATTGGCTACGCAATATGCGGGTACCGTTAATCCGTAATTGTCAGAAAGTTGCGCTACAAAATGCCTAAAATTTGATCTATAATATTCCTAACATAGATAATGGGGGAATTGTCAATTCTCCCATTATTTATGGTTAAAGTAGCTTTAAACATGGTAGAGAATTTTTGAAACAATAATAGGATAAAGCCAAAGGAAGCTTTTGAAGTTACTTTGGTCCAAGAAGAGGTGGGATTATGGGACTCCTCCAAGAAGTGTTTCAACAGCTGGTTAATGGCTTGGCGTTAGGAAGCATCTATGCCTTGATTGCGTTAGGATATACTATGGTTTATGGTATTGCGAAGTTAATCAATTTCGCCCATGGCGACATCCTGATGCTGGGCGCTTTTGCCGGATTCTTCGTCCTTATTACTGCATCCGCCGCGACTCCTATTCTTTATATCGTGTCGTTCGTTGTGGCCATGGCGATTTGTGCCGCCATCGGCGTAATCATGGAAAAGACTTGTTACAAACCTTTGCGAAATGCGCCCCGCATGAATGCGCTGATTACTGCGATTGGTCTCTCTTTCTTTCTTGAGAACGGCGCCCGGGTGTTTCCGCCGATTGGCCCGAACCCGAAACAGTTCCCGACTTTGGCCAATGTCAATTTTAATTTGTTCGGCGTGAATATCAGCCAAGTTCAGATCATTGTATTCATTGTCTCAATCGGATTGATGGTTTTACTGAATTATATTGTAAATTATACGAAAGTCGGAAAAGCAATGCGGGCGGTCTCCTTCGATCGGGGGGCCGCGTATTTGATGGGAATCAACGTGAATCGGATCATTTCATTCACTTTTGCCATCGGTTCGGCGTTGGCGGCCGCGGCCGGAATCCTGTTTTCCACCGCTTACCCCCAAGTGGAACCGTACATGGGTATCATGCCGGGAATTAAGGCGTTTGTGGCGGCGGTTCTCGGCGGAATCGGCAGTATCCCCGGAGCGATGATTGGCGGATTTATTCTGGGGGTCGCCGAGACGTTGACCAAAGGGTTTATCTCTTCTCAACTGGCGGATGCCATCGCTTTCGGAATATTAATCGTCATTTTGATCGTCAAGCCGACGGGAATTCTCGGGGCCAATGTCAGTGAGAAGGTGTAGGTGAAAATGATGAATAAACGGGTTAAAAATTCAGCCATTTTACTCGGTATTTCAATATTAATCCTGGCGGCAGTCGCGGTATTCATCCGTACCGGAGTGATTGACGAATATACCGCCCAGATTCTGACCAACGCCGGAATCAATGTCATTATCGCCTTAAGTTTGAACCTGATCACCGGATTCACCGGGTTGTTGTCATTGGGCCAGGCGGGCTTCATGGCGATTGGGGCGTATACCACCGCCGTCCTGGTGATGCAGCTTCATTTGCCGATGGTGGTCGCCATCCCCGCGGGAGGAGCGGTTACCGCGTTTTTCGGTTTTTTAATCGGCTTCCCGACCTTACGGATGCGTGGCGATTATCTGGCCATTGTGACTTTAGGATTTGGCGAGATTATCCGGGTGGTCATGATCAATTTAGACAAGATTACTGGTGGAGCCGCCGGTTTAAAGGGAATCCCGCCCTTCTCCGAGGATTTCACCTGGGGACCGATTATTTCCTTCGCTTGGGTATACATCTTTATGGTGCTGATCATCGCGGTAATCAGCAACTTGATCAACTCCTCGCCGGGCCGGGCGATCGTCGCGATTCGCGAGGATGAGATCGCCGCTAATTCCATGGGAATCAATGTATTTTATTATAAAATGTATGCCTTTACGATGTCGGCGTTCTTTGCCGGGATCGGCGGCGGGTTGTACGCGCTCTTTTTTGGCTATTTAAATCCGACGATGTTCAATTTCTTAAAGTCCGCCGATTTTCTAGTGATCGTCGTATTGGGCGGCATGGGAAGCATCACCGGCACTGTGATTACTGGGTTCATCCTCACCTATCTACAAGAATTTCTGCGGATTCTCCAGGACTACCGCTTGGTCATCTACCCGTTAATATTAATTCTGATGATGCTGTTCCGTCCTGCGGGAATTATGGGAACCAAAGAATTGTCATTCGTAAAACTGTTTACGCGGAAGACCCGGGTTAAAGGTGGTGTGAGTCAATGACCGTGCTGAAAGCGAATAACATTTCCATCAGTTTCGGTGGTTTGCGGGCGGTCTCCAATTTTAATCTGACCCTGGAACAAGGGGAGCTGGTTGGGCTGATCGGGCCGAACGGCGCCGGAAAGACCACTGTTTTCAACATGCTGACCGGAGTTTATCAACCCACCGAGGGCGAGATCCTATTCTATCGGGATTCCTCAAACCCAGAGAGCATTGCCGGAATGAAACCGTATCAGATCACCAAACTGGGCATGGCCCGGACTTTCCAGAACATAAGGCTCTTTAAGAATCTTACGGTCCTGGATAATGTACGGATCGCGTTTCATTTTAACGTCCGTTACAATTCATTCCAGTCAATTTTACGCACGGGCGCTTTTTATAGGGAAGAAGCGGAAAATGTCCAAAAAGCGCTGGAGTTGTTGGAAATTTTTAATATTCGTGAGAAAAGCAACGAGCTGGCCATGAACTTGCCCTATGGCGAACAGCGGAAGTTGGAGATCGCCCGGGCGCTGGCGACCAATCCCAAACTGTTGTTGTTGGATGAGCCGGCCGCCGGAATGAATCCTCAAGAAACCCAGGACTTGATGAAATTAATTGAGTTTGTGCGCCGGGAGTTTCATCTGACGATCCTCCTGATTGAGCACGATATGAATTTAGTCATGGGAATTTGCGAACGGATCAGTGTATTGGACTACGGCCAGATCATTGCCGAGGGAACACCATCCATAATCAGTAAGGACCCGAAGGTTATCACAGCTTACCTCGGAGAGGAGGTCGTAACCGGTGCTTAGAGTGAATGGTTTGAATGTTTTTTATGGCAACATCCACGCATTGCGCGATATCAGTTTCAACGTCGAGGAAGGTGAAGTTGTGACCTTGATCGGCGCCAACGGCGCCGGAAAGACGACCACTCTTCATAGCATTTCCGGGCTGACTCCCTCGAAATCGGGAGAGATCCAATTTCTTCAGAAATCGCTGAAAGGGGTCTCGCCCAATCAGATCGTACAATTGGGCTTGGGTCAGGTGCCGGAAGGCCGGCGCATCTTCGCCAATCTAACCGTTTTGGAAAATTTAGAGATGGGGGCCTATATTCGCAAGGACAAACAGCAGGTCAAAGCGGATTACGAAAACGTCTTTGCGCGATTTCCCCGTTTAAAAGAGCGTTTAAAGCAGATCGCCGGCACTTTGAGCGGCGGGGAGCAGCAGATGTTGGCCATCGGCCGGACGCTAATGTCCCGCCCGAAATTGATGCTGATGGATGAACCGTCGATGGGATTGGCCCCATTGTTGGTCAAGGAGATCTTTGAGATTATCAAAGAGATCAATCGGGGCGGGACGACGATATTATTGGTGGAGCAGAATGCGCACATGGCGCTCTCCATCGCGCACCGTGCTTACGTCCTGGAGACCGGCAAGATAGTGTTGGAAGGGCCGGCCAAGGAACTTGCCCAGAACGAGCAGGTCCGTAAGGCTTATTTGGGCGGTTGAGACCGGCAAAGTTGCAGTAAGGTATCGGCCAGGGAAGGCGGTAGAATTCCCTGGCTTTTCATTTTCAAGGGTTTGGATTCATCATTTCCGGTTGGCCGGCATAGAGATAGGAAGGGTTGTTATTTTTTGGAACGATATCGCCGGGAATCCGTTATCATAAATAAAAGAGCAGAGTTTTACTCAACATTCCTATCCTAAAATTCGGCTATAAATGGCCAAACGATTGAGCTTTTTCAAGAAAACCATATCCTGGTCTCCGGAGCGTCCGAGAAACTGCGGTCCGGACCGGCATAAATATCTGTCAAAGTTTTGCCGATGCTTATAATGGATGGCAGAATGATTCGATTTGCAAAGGGAATGATGCCGCGATTTCAGATTCATGGATTGCGGCCTGGAAAGATCGAAAGAATAACCGTTGCAAAGGAGGATGGAACGATGTTTGTCAAAGATCGAATGACTGCAAGTCCGGTAACGACCACTGAAACCACTCCGATCCTGGAGGCCGGCGAGATCTTCCGCAAGAATAACTTCGCCCGGCTGCCGGTGGTGCGTGATGGGAAACTGGTGGGCATCATCACGCAGGAGGATATTTTGAAGGTCAGTCCCTCGGCAGCCACCACCCTGAGCGTTTGGGAGTTGAACTACGTCCTCTCCAAATTGCAGGTGAAAGACGCCATGACCAAAAACCCCTTTGCGATTCGGCCGGAAGCCACTCTGGAAGAGGCGGCCCTGCTGATGCGCGAGAAAGAAGTCGGTGCCTTACCGGTGGTTGATGGCGACAGACTGGTGGGTATCATCACCGAATCGGATATTTTCGACGCCTTTCTGGACTTGATGGGCCTGCGGCAGACCGGGACCCGGCTGACCATCGACATGGAGGACAGGATCGGCGCGATTGCCGACTTGACCGAGTTTCTCAAAACCCGGGGAGTCAGCATCATCTCGCTGGCGCTTTTCCATCGCACCACCGAAAAAGGCGAACTCGTCCTACGGCTCGACAGTCCCAATACCGAGTCGCTGGTCGAGGAGTTAAAGACCAAGGGTTATAAGATCTCGCATGTCGCGAAGTGGAATTGATGCGGATCAACTCATAGAAAAAGAGGACCAGCGCTATTAGCAGCGCTGGTCCTCTTTTTCTATGAAGTCCATCCCGGATCCCGGGGGTTCCGGAGAAGGGTTGCAAGCGCGGACCCATTCCTACGCGCAAACCACCCGGTTTCGACCGGATTCTTTGGCCTGGTACAAGGCTGCGTCGGCTTTGGCGAGCAATTCATCGAGACTGACATTGGCCGCAGTCGCGAGTCCGGTCACGCCGAAACTGGCGGTAACGGTCAGGTTGGGTTGCATGACCAGGACGGCCAATTCCACCATGGAACGGAGCCGTTCCGCAATCTGACAGGCTTGATCTGGAACCGTCGCGGGCAACAGAATAAGAAACTCCTCGCCTCCCAGCCGGCCGACCAGATCGCCTTCGCGCAGGCCCTGCCGGAGGATCTGCGCCACGGCCCGGAGCATTTCGTCGCCGGTCTTGTGGCCGTAATGGTCGTTGATCTGCTTGAAATAGTCGAGATCGACGAAGATTAGGGAAACCGGCTGACCCAAATTCTCCAGACGCTGCAACTCCCTTTGGCAACGTTCCATGAAATGCCGGCGGTTCCACACATTGGTCAACTCCTCGATAGCGGCCAGGGTCTCCAGACGTTGGATGAGCAAGGCCTGTTGCGTCAAGTTGTCGAGGATAATGGTTTTGCCGACCGGGTGCTTCCGGTTGAAAACCAGAAACAAACGGGACTCGAAGTATTGGATCTGGTCGCGACCCATGATCCGCAGGCAGGTTTGTTCCAAGCCGGTGTCAATTTGCTCCAAGAGATGCGGATGGTTGCGTAGCGCTTCGGCGACGCCGAGGCCCAGCGGTTGGGCATGGGGCAGGTTCAAAATGGACCGGGCCGCCGGATTCAGATCGATCAGCCGATTTTGGAGGTCCAGGACCAATACCCCGTCACGGATGCTTTCAAAGACCTTATTGTGGGCGAACGGAGTCAGATTGAACAGATGCTGCTTAAAGATTGCCTAAGAGATGATCAGCCCGGTGATGGTTAAGGCAAAAGGGACCAGATCCAGGTTCCAGGGACTATAGTGCGCCAGGTAAATGAATTGTCCAGTCCAGGGAAAGACGGAACCTGCGAGCATCATCAGGGCTTGTTTGCGGTAAAAAGGCACGCTTTGAAGGGCGGTTCGCAGCAGCAATAAGCCGGAGAGAAAAAGCGCGCAATTCATATAGAGGAGGTGAATCCAGTACCAGGGGCCTTTGATGCTGCCGAACATCGGAAAGGGCCCCTGCAGGGTCACGAAAGTTCTACGATAAAACAAGTGGTGCAGATCGTTGGTATAATGAAACGCCAGGGTGAGCACGGGGATCGCCAGAAGCAAAAGCATGCTTTTGCGGTGAAGCAGCTGCTTCAGGCCGCAAAATTGCAGCGCCAGCACCAGCCATAGCGAGGGAATCGTAGCGATGCCGAGATACTCGATGCGGGTCCAGAAAAGCATTCCTGCCAGGGTAGAGCTTCCTAGCTCAAAAGCGTAACCGAAGGAATAAAAGGTTGTCGCCAGCAAAAGAAAGGTGAAAATTTTTGCTTCGGCGCTCTGGCGTTTCTGAAGAAGGGAATAAAAAGCCAATCCTCCGGTGATGAAACTCGAAACCAGAGCAAAGATAAAAAGAACGTCCTGCCCGATCCGCAATTGGCTGAACCCTCCTTAAGCCGTTCCGCCGGTGATCCAGTTGCAGAGCGATATGTCGGTGAGTCATCGATCCTGCCGCAAACATTCCCGGGCGCTTAAGACTATTACCATACTATCATAGATTGATTCGGCGTAAAAGCGGAAAGCGATAACCAAAATTTTAGACGTTCCGCAATGGCCTCGGAGAAAGAAAAGATGGGCCGAACGGACGGAATGTTGTGGAATGCGGGACAGACAATATCCTTTGGGAGGCGTAGGATATTGTCATCGGAATAAATGTAATATACGTGTTAGTTATTGACGAAAATAGAGTTGAATTTTGAATGGCAGTAGTTTATAATAACAATCAAGTTGAGTTTTGTTAGTTCCAATTTGTTTATGGAGTATAAAACATAACATATATTTCACATATACAATACCGGCTTTCTCTACGAGCTGGATAAGGAGGAATCGCGGATGGCTTTTCGCAATCGGACCTTGGAACAGATGAACCGGCAATACTTATACTCTTCCGATCTGGCCATTGCCGAACAGATAAAGAATAAGGCGGGGATCCGCAGCGGCCGGTGCTTGGAACTCTTCGCGGGCAGCGGTTATCTCGGGCTGGCCTTGGCACAGATCAGCTATTTGGAGATTTATTTGATGGATGCTTCTACGGATATGCTCCGTTTGGCGGAGAAAAACATCGCGGATTGCGGGTTGACGGACCGGGTCCGGACCTTGCGGGGCGCAATCCGCGGTACCATCGCTCTACCGGACGGGAGTATGGATTTAATCTGCAGCAAGCGTTCGGTCTTTTTTTGGAAAGATCGGCAAAAGATCTTCGCTGAGATTTATCGGGTGTTAGCCCCGGGCGGAGTGGCTTGTATCGGCGGAGGATTTGAAAATCAGGATCTGAGGTTGCGGGTGGAAAATCGGTTGGCGGAGTATGATCCCGGCCTGCTGAACCAGCTGAACGACCAGGTCTGGCGACAACGCGTCGCGCCGATTTGCCAAAAGTTGACTGCCGCGGGAATTGCCGGCTACGAAGTGAATTTCAGCGATAATGAATTTTGGATCCTCATCCGCAAACCGGCGGCTTATTCCAATGCCGGGTGAGCGGTTCCGTTTGAGAAACGATGAAAGGGAGCGTTGCCCATGGTTTACCTGGCTGATGAGACGTTAGAGAAGTTTATTAAGGAAGACGTTCCCTATCTGGATCTGACCACCTGGATTTTGGGTATTGGCGAACAGCCCGGCGCCATCCGTTTTTTTAACCGGGAAAAGGCCGTCCTGTGTGGCACGGAGGAGGCGGCCCGGATCGCGAGGAAGTTCGATCTGGAGGTGAAGACGTTTTTTCCGTCGGGGACTCAACTGGAATCCGAAACGATGGTGCTGGAGGCGGTGGGCCGTGCCGCCGATCTGCACCGAGTTTGGAAGGTGATGGTCAATATTCTGGAGCATGCTTCGGGGATCGCCACCCGCACCCGGGACTGGCTGGAACGGATTCGCGAGGTCGATCGGACGGTGGGTTTGGTGACGACCCGAAAAGGGTTTCCCGGTACCAGGGAGTTGGCCACCAAGGCGGTCCTGGCGGGCGGCGGGTATCCACACCGGCTGGGCCTTTCCGAGACAGTGTTAATCTTTCCGCAACACCGGGCTTTCTTGGCTGCCGGAAACCGGCCGCTCGCCCAAGTGGTGGCCGAACTCAAGGAAAAGGCCTGTGAGAAGAAGATCCTGGCCGAAGCGGAAAGCTTGAGCGAGGCGCTGGAATGGGTCGCAGCCGGCGTCGACGGCATTCAATTTGACAAGATCGCTCCGGTAGAGCTGCGGGAGTATGTCTCGGAACTGCGCCGGATCCAGCCCCGGGTGGTAATTCTGGCGGCCGGCGGCATCCACCAGCAAAACATCGCGGAATATGCGGCCACCGGAGTGAATGCCTTGGTGACTTCGGCAGTCTATTTTGGAAAACCGAGTGATTTCAGCGCCAGGATGGTTGTGGAATGATCAAGAAGCGAGTGGAAAGGAATGATGGCAGTGGGCAAAGGTGAAAAAAGGCAAGGGCGGGTGCTATTATTCGGTTTGTTGGGCGCGTTGTTCCTGGCGGCTACGTTTCAGGGGGCGACTGCGCAGACCAGCCTATTGGCTTATGTGGGCGCGGGGCTGAAGAGTCCCGCGACCGAGCTGGCCCAGGCCTATGAGAAACAGAGTGGCGTCCGGGTCGAGATGATCTTGAATAGCTCCGGGGCCCTGCTCGGCCAGTTGGAGTTGTGCCGGAAAGGGGATATTTACATGCCCGGCGGGATGCCCTTCGTGGCGCTGGCCAAAAAAGCCGGATTCATCGGTGAAATGGTCGGTCCGCTGGCCTATCATTATCCGGTGATCATCGTTCCCAAGGGCAATCCGGCGCACATCAGCAAGGTGCAGGATCTGGCCAGGCCGGGAGTGCGCCTGATCCTGCCCGATACGGAGAGCACCGCGCTGGGCAAGTCGGCCCTGAAAATCTTCGCCAATATCAATTTGAGCGCGGCGATTGAGAAGAACGTCAAGGCCTATGTGGAGACCGGGCCGAAGGTCCCGATGACGATCATGCTGGGCCAGGGCGATGCCGGGATCGCCGAGTTCAGCGACGCTGCGAAGCATAGCGCCAGTCTGGAGATGGTCGATATCGACCCGGCAGTCAATGTGGTGGATGAAATCCCTTGCGCCCTGCTGACTTGCAGCGCGCAGCCGGCGGCGGCCCGGGAATTCCTGCGGTTTATGAAGGCCAATGGCGCGGCGGTCTTCGCGAAACATGGCTTCAAGACCCAATTGTAAGCCCGGGGCAGGCTTTGAGGGAAACGGCGGTTGGTTCGGGTGGGCGCTGGGAACGATCCTCGGGATGACCTTCCTTTGCTTCGGCCTGATCTTCGGGGGCTTGGTCGCATATGGTTTTCAGAACCCCTTGACGGGTCTCTGGGAAAACCCGGAATTCCGTTTCGCTTTGGGTTTTACATTGAAAACCACGGTATTGGCCACCGGCGCAGCGGTCTTGTCCGCTCTGCCTTGTGCTTACCAGTTGGCGCGGACGGATTTCCGGGGGAAGATCATCCTGGAAACGCTGTTGGATCTGCCGATCATTCTGCCGCCGCTGGTGTCGGGGGTTGCCTTGCTGATTTTATGCGGGCCGCTCCTGGGAGCGACCCTGACCCGCTTCGGGTTCGAAGTGGTCTTTTCGGAGCGGGGCGTGGTGGTCGCCCAGTGGTTCATGGCGTTCCCTTTCGCGGTGAAGACTTTTCGCCAGGCGTTTGAGAGCGTGGACCGGCGCTACGAATCTATCGCGCGCACCTTGGGGTACACTCCCGCCAGGCTTTTTTTCCGGGTCGCCATCCCGATGGCCGGGCGCGGTCTGGCAAACGGGACGGCGCTGGCCTGGGCTCGGACGGTCGGAGAGTTCGGAGCCACTGCCATGCTGGCCGGAGTGACCCGCTTAAAAACGGAGACACTGGCGGCGGCGATCTTTTTAAATATGTCAGTGGGCGAATTGCGGCTGGCGGTAGCGATCGCGGTCATCCTTTTTCTGGCGGCCATGGTCATCCTGGCCGGATTCCGCTGGGGAACGGGGAGGGAGCGTTATGAATGATTCTGATTTCGAAATCCGCGCTTTGAGCTGTACGGCCGGGTCATTTGCGTTGCGCGATATCAACTTGCGGGTGCCGCTGGGAACCTATTTGACCCTGGTCGGGCCGAGCGGCTCCGGGAAAACGGTGTTGCTGGAGGCCGTGGCCGGCCTGCGGACCCCCGCTGCCGGAAGCCTTCATTTCGGAGGGCGGGATCTGACGGCCCTGCCGCCCGAAGCCCGCGGTTTGGGGTTTGCCTATCAGGATAGCTTGCTGTATCCTTTTTTAACGGTCCGCCAGAACATTTTATTCGGCGCGGCCGGCCGCGGTCGGGCCAAACAGGCGCCGGTCCGGCGACGGCTGATGGAGTTGGCGGAGATTATGGGTTTGACCCATTTATTGGAACGCCACCCCCGCTTCCTGAGCGGCGGGGAGAAGCAGCGGGTTTCGCTGGCCCGGGCGCTGCTGCTCCAGCCGGCGCTGTTGTTGCTGGATGAGCCCCTCTCGGCGCTGGACTGGCGGACCAAAGCCGCGCTGCGGCAACTGCTGGCTGAGCTTCAGCGGCGGGAGCGAATGACGGTGTTCCACGTGACACATGACTTGGAGGAAGCGGCATCGCTGGGGACGATGATGGCGGTGATGGAGAATGGCCGCATTGGTGAATGCGGCAGGCCCCGGGAATTGCTGCGGAATTCCCGGGCGGGCTTCTTAAGCCCGGGGTTGTCGGCCGGCGGGGCGGCGCGCTAGCCGGAAAGCGCCGCATGCCGAATTGAAAAGGGAGATAACTGAATGGTATCTCCCTGAGCGTGGACTCGATCATCGTTGGGAACGGGCGGCTATTTCATCAGCATGACCGAGGTGGATTTGATCAGCGCCGTAACGTCGTCGCCGACTTTGAGCTCCAGATCGGCAACGGAGTCGGCCGTCACCACCGAAACCAGTCTTTCGCCCTTATAGTCCAGCACCACTTTGGCCATGATGCCGTCTTCCTTAATCTCCTTGATCGTGGCTTTCAATTGATTGCGCCCGCTAAGTTTCATGAGCGGATTCCTCCTTCGAGTATTGACTCGGATTTCCGAATTTGGCATTTTCCAAGACTTTTGTAGACTCGATCTTATTATATCAAGGAATGACAGAGTTAGAAATAATGGGTATTTCATATGCAACGGCGCTATTCAAAACGATGGGGGAAAGAGAGGAGCCCGCCAGGGCGGACTCCGGGTGCGCCGGAGGAAGATAAGCAAAGGCCAGGGACGTCGGAAACGTGCCCTGGCTTTTTGGTTTAAAGTTGCGACAGGCCGGATCCGGCTCAGAGTTCCCAGCCCGGCAGGTATTCCGCAGTATTGGCCAGCATCCGGTCGAAGAGCTTTCTGCCGTCGGCCGGGCCGACGGTGACCAGCGGATCATTCATGAAGGCCCGGAAGGCCAGTTCCTTGTCGCGGGTCAGCCCGGCGCGGAGGGTGGCCTCCTGATTGTAAACGTGCCGGATGATCAGGGACTGGATCTCCGGGGGCAACTGGCCGGCGACCACCGGCTGGACCCGGTCGCGGCTGAAGAGCGCATTGGTCTCCACCACCGCTCCCAAAGGTACGCCGCTCAGCTGGCCGCGGTTGGGCAGGTTCACATTGGTGATGAGATCGCCCAGGCCGAGCAGGGCCTTCATCTGGCGGACCCCTTCCTCGCCGGTCTGATCCAGCGGGAGTTCCTCGGCGCCGCTGGCCAGCCGCCGGCTTTTGGCGATCAGCTCTTTGGCGTTGTCAATGCGGTAGTCCACCGGAGTCAGGCTGAACTTCCATTCCCGGACGGTCTCCGGGTCCTTTAAGTACCAGGGCGGCAGGAACTCGGCCAGGTGCCGGTCGCCGGCTGCGGCGATCAGGCCGTAGCGCCGGAAAAGGTCGAATTTGACCCGCTGGCCGGAGGCGAAAAAGTCCCGCTCCCAGCGGCCCGCTTCTTCCTCGTAGCCGGTCTCGAAATATTTCTCGACAAACTGCCGGTAGAGCGGGAAGAGGTCGATCGTTTGATAGGAAGCCCGGTCCAGCCAGGTGAAATGATTGATCCCCAGCACGTTGATTTTGATCGCTTCGCGAGGGGCTCCCGCCACGCCGCCGCACTCCTTGAGGGCCTGGGCCAGCAGGAGCTGGGTGTGAAAGACCTCGTGGCAGCAGCCGAAGGCTTTGACGCCGGGGAAGATTTCGTAGAGGATCCGGGTGCAGATGCTCATCGGATTGGTGTAATTGATCACCCAGGCGTCGGGCGCGTGGGCCCGGATCGCCGCGGCGATGGTGACATACATCGGGATGGTGCGCAGCGCCCGGATGAGGCCGCCGGGGCCGGTGGTGTCGCCGACCGATTGATAGATGCCGCAGGCTTCCGGCGCATGGACGTCGGAGCGCATCTCGCGGAAGGTGCCCGGCAGGATCGAGATGACGACGAAATCGGCGCCGCTCAGGGCTTCGGCCAGACTATTGACGGCTTGGTAGCGCCACTTTCCCGGCACGTCGGGCCGGCCGCTGAGACGGTTGCCGATAGTTTCATTGACTCCGGCCGCTTCGCGATCGATATCGTAGAGCTTGACGGTTCCCGCCAGCGATGCTTCCAGCGCCAAGTCGGTCATCAGCCGCCAGGCCCAGCCCCGGGAGCCGCCGCCGATATAGGCGATGCTCAGATGGCGCGGGTCGGTCTGTTGCATGGTCATCGGAATCTCCTCCTCACAATGATCCGGATTGATGAATTCTCCCTGATCGTAGCGCAAAAAAAGCCAATTTACTTCAGAAATATTGCTTTATTTCAAACAATCCAACATTTTTTGTTCAAACGGCGGCGGAATCATTGTACAATGGAGGGGAGGTGATTCCCAATGACGCAGCATTCACCGGGGTATGTCTGGGAGGAGCCCCAGCTCCGGATCGAGCACCACCGGCGGACCGGGTCCTACAACATGCGGGCCAATCATTATCATGACCGGTATGAGCTGTACTATCTGATTGCCGGCCAACGGAACTATTTTATCGAGGACCGGACCTACCGGGTGAATACCGGCGAGGTGGTGCTGATTGATATCAGCGAGTTGCACAAGACGAGCGACAGCGACCTTCCGGCGGAGCACGAACGGATCGTGGTCAATTTCAGCCCGGCGGCGTTGCCGGGCGGGGCCGACGCCGGGCTGCTCCTTTCCGGTTTCAGCGGGCTCGAAAGGCTGGTCCGTTTCGAGCCGGCGCAACGCCGGGAGGTGGAGGCGCTCTTCGGAAAGCTGGTCCGGGAGAGCCAGAATGCCGCGCCGGGCTTCCGGACGTACCTCCGGCTGATTCTGGCCGAGCTGTTGATCCTGGTTCAGCGGCGGCTCCAGGAGTCGCCTCCGGGGCGGCCGCTGCCGGCCAGCCCGCTTCAGGAGAAGATCCTGGAGATCGTCCGCTTCATCAATTCCAGCTACTCGGAGCCGCTGACCCTGCCTTTTTTGGCGCGGCAGTTCGCCATCAGCCCGTTTCATCTCAGCCGGACCTTTAAGAAGGTGACCGGCTTCGGCTTCGTCGAGTATATCAACAGCGTCCGGATTCGCGAGGCGGAACGGCTGCTCAAGGAGACCCGGCTGCCGGTGACGGAGATCGCCGGCCGGGCCGGGTTCGAGAATCTGACCCATTTCGAACGGGTCTTCAAGAAGATCAGCGGTTCCGCGCCGCTGGCGTTCCGCAAGCGGGGCGGGCTGCCGTGAAACGGCCCGGCCCCGGCGACGGCAAACCCCCGTCCGGCTGTCCGGGAGCGGGGGTTCGCAAAAGCGTCAGATATTCAGCTCGATCCGGATATGAACCGCGTCTCGGTCCGGGCCCATTTGGGAAGGTTCGAGGCCGCGATCCAGTTCGGCGTCGGCCGGCCTTTCCTTGGCATAGCCTTGTTCCGCTTCATTCCAGCGGAGATCGGCGCGGATCTTCCCGGCGTTCTCCCGGAGGATCCCGAAGGCGAGATCGCGGGCGCGCAACGAATGGTTGATGGCGTCCCGATACGCGCCCCGGCCGAATAATTGCCGGGCCAGTTGCTGATGGGCGATGGCCCGGGCCAGCCCCTGGTAACGGCGGCCGCGGCCCGCCGCCTGTTGCGCCTGGGTCAGGACCAGGGCAGTCCGTTGAATGACCCGGCGGGCGTCGGCCTCAAGCCGGTCGTTTTTGGGCGCCGGCCGGGCCGGGGCCGCTTGCGCCGGCGGGCGGGAATGGGGCGGGCCGGAACCCGGCGGTCGTTGCGCCGGAGCAGCCCAGACGCCGAGGGAGCCGGCGGCCAGGGAGGTTGCCAGGAGCCAGGGAATAAGCCGCTTCTGCATGGATGCCACTTCCTTTGAGTTTGATCGGATAGAAATACTATATCGGGATGATATGTCCTTTCGGTGATGAAGCGGTGATGATTTCGTGGATTTGCCGGAAGGAAACGCTGCCGGGGCGACCGGACCGGCCTGTTCTCCAGCAGCGGCTGCAACGGGTCCGAGATCGTCTGATAGTGCCCTATCCGATGCTTCCCCCGGCCGTCTCCCCGGACCCCGTTCTGCTTTCCCCGCGTTTCGGGGAAGCTTCCCGGAGGTTTGGGGAAGCTTCCTCAAGGCTTGTCGATGCTTCCCGAAGCCTCCGTCCTCTTTCCCGAAGGTTCGGGGAAGCATCCCGAAGGTTTGGTCCTTTATCCCGGAAGCCCCGGGATGGTTCCCGAAGGCTCCGGGAAAGTAGGATGATCTTCGGGGAAGAAAGGATCGCAGGATCCTCTGAAAGGATCATGGGATCCCTTACAAGGATGAAGACCATCCCTGACACGGATCATGGCATCCCTTACAAGGATCGGAAGATCCTCTGAAAGGATCGGGGCATCCCTTACAAGGATGGCTTTCATCCTAACAAGGATGAAGAAGATCCGAGTTGGACGAAAGACCATACCTGACACGAGAGGCGATCAACTGATATATCAGGGGGGCCGGGATGGAGGACGGAGTCCCGGACCGGCCGGCCCGGGACCAAAATGGGCAGTCCCGGAGGCTATTTCTTGGTATTCAACAGCGATTTCTTATATTCGGAAGGCGTGATCCCGATCATTTTCTTAAAGATCTTTCCAAAATAACTGTAATCGGAATAGCCGACCTTGATGGAGACGGCGTTGACGGTATACTCCGGGTTGTTCAATAATTCCTTGGCCTTATGGATCCGGATTTGCATCAGGTAATCGTTGAAGTTTTGGGCGAGGTGCTTTTTAAAAAGCTTGCAGAGATAGCTTTTGTCGATGAAAAAGTGTTTCGCCGTGGTTTCCAGGGAGATGTCCTGATCGTAATTTTGGTGGATATACTTGATGACTTTGGCGATGAGCGAGTTGTTTCTGGTCTGGAGGTGTTCGGTGAAGAAGCGCTCCAGATCGGCCAAGATGACGGGGAACGACTCCATCAGGCTCTCGTAATCGGCGGAATTTTCGATTCTTCTCAGGCATTCGAATTTCCGGTCATTGACATCCTTCCACTGGAATCCCATTTCCATTCCTTTATAGAGGATCAAATAACAGATCTCGGAGAAGAATTTTTTCAAGATGTAGGGTTGGATATAGGTTCCCTGGGCGATCCGGGCTTTCACCTCATCTTCGACCAGCGCCCGGAGCTCCTCAAAATTGAACCGTTCCACCAGCGGATGGAGGATCGTAAAATCAAACTCAATGGAATCAGCGGTTTTTTGGAACCGGGACAGGGCCGCATATTGATTTTTGGCCAGATAAAAGCTATACGGAATTTTCTCAACCAGCTCCTCAAAAGTCTCCCGCAGCAAGTGATAGCCGTCAAAGCAGGGGCTCGCCAAGATCCGGCAGGGCAACGCAGCCTGTAAATGGAGGTGGTCCATGACGCGTTGAGCGAGGGCGGCGCCGCATGACTCATCCGCGGGCGCCGGATGATTGAAAACCGTCACGAGCACATCCGGGCTGAACCAAAAGCTGACCGGGCTCCGGGAAGGGTCCAGCGCCGTCCGAATGCCGGATATCAAGGATTGGCGTACCTCATTTCCGGGAACCGGCGCGCTGGAATCGAGGACGACCGCCAATATCGTTAGGTTTATTTCTTTCAGCTGAATGCCGTATTTGGCGAAAGTGCCGCCGATATCCTCCGGTACCGTAAAATGATGCCCAGCCAGCCATTCGCCCAGGAAAGCGCCGGGGGAGCCGGGGCGCCGGTCCTGGTCGGCGCTTTGGGCCGGGGGCCGGACCGAACTGGCTTTTTCCAAGACACTCAATAGGTCGGAAAAATTCATCCTGGGCTTCAGGATGTAATCGAAAGCGCCGAGGCGCAAAGTTTCCCGGACATACTCAAAATCGTCGTAACTGCTTAAAATGACGATTTGAATCTGCGGGTAATCGGTTTTGATGATCCGGGTTAACTCGATCCCATCCATGACCGGCATTTTGATATCCGCGACGACGATATCCGGAGACCGCCGGGCGATGATTTCCAGCGCCTCCTCGCCGTTTCCGGCTTCCCCCACGATCTGGAATCCGTGGCTCGCCCAGTCGGTCATATGCGTGAACCCTTGACGCAAAAGGCTCTCGTCGTCGACGATCAACAGTTTGATCATGGCAAAGCCTCCTTCTTTCGGTCAGCGTATTGTCGGGGAAGCGTGAGGACCACCGATGTTCCGACCCCGATTTCGCTCCGGATGGTCAACCCGTAGCGGGAGCCGAAATACAGCTGAATTCTCTCCAGTACGTTCTTCACGCCGATCCCGTTAAAACGGGACGATGTCTCCGGGCTGTCGACCGTCAACAACCGGGCCGCGGTATCCTGGGCCATGCCCACCCCGTCATCCAGCACTTCAAGCTGGAGATCATCGCCGGCCGCGCTGCAATAGATCGCGATCGTCCCCCAGATTTTCCCGGAGGGTTTGGGTTCGAATCCATGGAAAATAGCGTTTTCAATGAGCGGCTGCAATAACAGTTTGGGGATCAGGCAATTTTGCAGGGATTCCGGGACCTTCGCCTGGAAGCGGATGGTGCGATCGGAACGGATCTCCTGAAGGTAGAGGTAATCCTGAACGCATTTCAATTCGGCGGCGAGGGGAATCAGTTCTTCCTTGCGGGAGACGGTCTGCTCCAGCAGATTGACCAAGGCGTGAATGGTGGGCTCGATGAGCTCGGTTTTGCCGGTCCATAACAGGCATTTGATGGAGTTGATGGTGTTATAAAGAAAATGGGGCCTGATCTGCATTTGCAAGGCGTGCAACTCGGCCTTGCGTTTCTCTTCCTGCTCCTTCATCAGATGATGAATGGTCTTCTCCAATTCGGCGATGATGTTCTCGTATTCCTTGGTTAAAACCGTAATCTCGTCGCTGACCGTGTTCTCCGGTAAAGGAGCGCTTTTCGGGGGATAGTTTTTGACGCGGTTTTTCAAGTTGATCAAAGGCAGGGCAATTTTTCTGGAGATGACCAGCGCCAGGCCGACGGAGAAAACGATGCATAGCAATGAAATGGTCAGAATTTTCACGCTCAAGGCGTTGATGTCTTTGGAAATGGTGGCCAACGGGATCATATGCAGGAGGATCCAATCCACCTTCTCGACCTTCTGGTAAATACACAAGTATTTCAGCCGGTTGATCCGGATGATCTGATGGGCGTCATCCGGTCCGCTCAAAAGCTTGGCGAAAGGTTTCAAATTCAAACGGCTGCCAATGCGCGATCGCGTCGAATGCGAAATGACCCTGCCCGCTGCGTCCACGATCGCAAATTGACTCTTCCGGTCCAAGGAATCCCGGTAAATATCGTACAAGCAGGATTCGTTGATGGAAAGCAGCAGCGTTCCGTAATAATGCCGTGAAAACGGATTGTGTAAAGTCTTTACCGCGGTAAAGACTTTTTTGGCGCGGTTGATGAGACTGGGATGGGTACTGCGCCAAAAAATTTGCTGCTGATTTTGAACCCCGCGCCTGTACCAATCCAGCTGCCGGAGAGCGCCGGGAGCCAGTTCGCTTTCACCGTCCGGACTGTAGACGTTGCCATTGACTCCCAGCAAGATAGTTTCATACCGTAGCCAATCATAGGCAAATGAATACTTTCTGATCTGGGATTCGACGGTATCGATGTTTTTCAAACGGTCGAAGGGACCGGGGGTATCGCGGGTCAGCTGATCTTCCAGCGCGTTGTTGTGATCGAACAGGCTGACGACGGTGATGACCTGATCGATCAGGATGCCGAGGTTCTTATGGATTTGATTCAACGTATTGAGGTTGGATTGCCGGATATGGGTATTGATGAGATTTTTGGCGGTAAAAAAGGATAAGAAGCCGATGAGCGACATGGAGAGGATCAATACCCCATTGGACAATAATAATTTACCAAAGATGCTCCTCGGAAAGTGGACGAATCGGCTCATGGCTAGTCTCCTGCAATGGCTGTACGTTAATGTTATATTAACAAAAAACAAAAAATTTGTCTAATTGTGATCTTTGGCAACCAATTTTAAACTCAGCGTCGAAGGATCAAAAATACAATTTTATACGAAAAATAGCCAATATTTTCAGCATTCCGGTCCGGCCGGGGGAGGGGGAGCGGTTGATAAACCAATATTGGCAGAAATTGTTGCAATTCTAGCCATTTTCATCAAAGGGTTTCTCAATATAGAATTACGGTAAGGTTACAATTGTTTTAAAAAGAAAAGGGAGGATTGGAAATGAAGAAGTTGTCACTGGGCCTGTTCCTGGTATTGTTGTCGCTGGTAGTCATCGCGGCTTCGAATCCGGCGGTTTTCGCGAAAGCCAAAGCGCCGGTGACCATCTCATTCTGGTTTCCGGGCGCCGATAAAGTCAATGATTCCTATTTTATCGAGGCGGCCAAGAGTTTTGAAAAAACCCATCCCCAAATCAGAGTGGAAGTCACTGTATTACCGGCTACCCAGGCCGACGTGGATTTAAAATTGAACGCCGCCTTGCTCGGCGGAACCTATCCCGATGTTTTATCGGCCTATCTCGCCAATATTGGGACGCGAGGCTCGCAAGGGGATTTCTTCGCCCTGGATAAGTTCATTCGGGGCTGGAGCGATAAAAATGACATTTATGACAGCGTTTATGATATCGGCAAATATCGCAATAAAATTCTGGGCCTGGGCTATTATCCCAATCCCGAGGTTTTGGTCTACCGGAAGGACTTCTTTAAGGAAGCCGGATTGGATCCCAACCGTCCTCCGACGAACTGGGAGGAGCTCGCCGCCTATGCCAAAAAACTGACGCTCCGGGACAACAGCCATAATGTGACCCGGGCCGGTCTCGACATCCCGGCGATCAGCAGCAATGTGTTTATGAAACCGTTTTTCCGCCAGAACGGGGCGCTCGTTGTGAATGAGAAGAAAGGCCAACCCATGCTGGACGACACCAAAATGATCGGCGCACTGGATTTTATCATCAAATTAAAAAATGAGAATGTCAGCATTCCTTTCAATTATCAGAAGAAGGAAACGATACCGTTTCTGTACGGGAAAAGCGCGATGTCGTTCTTGCAGCCGACCCAGATCATCAAAATGATGGACTCCGACCCTTCCCTGAAGGATAAAATCGGCTTGGCCCCGGTATTAAGCGGAAAGAAAAAGTCGGCGTTCTGCGGTTACCGCTTGTTTACCATCGGAAATACCTCCAAGCATAAGAACGAAGCCTGGGAATTCATCCAATTCATGATGTCCAAGGAACAGATGCGCTACCGGTTCGTCAATTTGAAGATTCCGGTGGTCCGCAAATCCATGGAAGACGATTTCATTGCGGCTGAACCGGCCTTCAACAAGGTCTTGATGGACTATGTCAAATACGGCCAAGGGGATAACGTCGTGGCCTGGAATACGCTGGCCGTAAAGTATATTCACCAGGCGTACGAGGAAGCGTATAACGGCATCAAGAAACCGGATCAAGCCTTAAAGGATGCCCAACGGAATTTGTTACGAGAGCTCAAGCATGTGAAGTAACGCAATGAACGGGCGGAGGCTTATGGGTTGCCACCATAAGCCTCTCTCCTACATCTATCGTATGGGAGTAATGCGCATGATGAAAACAGAGAAGCGCCGATATTCGCCATTGAATCGGGACTATATCGGATATTGGATGATCGCCCCGTTTTATCTCTTTTTGATCGTATTTGTCATATTCCCGATTCTCATCAACATTTTTTTCAGTTTTACCAATTTCAATCTGAGAACCGTCCATTTTGTCGGATTCCAAAATTATCTGCGGCTATTCTCCGATGAAACGTTCATGGTGTCGATGCAAAATACGTTCGTCTACACCTTTTTCACCCTGGTTTTTACCATGGCCTTGGGGCTCATGGCGGCGCTGATGGTCAACAAGAAATTAATCGGCCTGAAGTTTTTCCGGACCAGTTTTTATATGCCCTATATCACATCGATGGTCGCGGGGGCCATGATCTGGCTGTGGATGTACGATCCGTCCTATGGGATCTTCAACCAAGTGTTGGGTTTCTTCGGGATCCAAAGCCGGCAATGGCTGTACGACGCCAACCTGGCCATGGGGTGCATCATCTTGATGAGCATCTGGAAATCGCTCGGCTATTTCATGGTGATCTATTTGGCGGGGTTGCAAAGTATCCCGGCTTATCTCTACGAAGCGGCGACGGTGGACGGGGCGTCTTCATTCCGGCAATTCTGCGCCATCACCCTCCCCATGTTGCGTCCGGTGACCTTTTTCCTCTTTGTGACCGGCATCGTGAATAATTTCAAAGTATTCGAGCAGGTCATGATCCTGACCAACGGCGGACCGATGAATGCGACGACGACCATCGTCCATCAAATCTATAACCGGGGATTCATCGAATTTCAAATGGGTTATGCGGCGGCGTTATCCATTATTCTCCTGCTGATCGTCAGCGGAATCACGTTATTCAACTTCAAGTACGGCAATCAAGGACAAGATTTGGATATAGGGTGAGGTAGAAACGATGGAAAATCGACAGACCCGTTATTGGATCTCAATGATCATGCTGTTTTTATCCCTGCTGATGCTGGTGCCTTTTTTCCTGATGCTCCTGACGTCCTTCAAGACCATGGGGGAAGTCCAGTCAGCCAGTTTCATTTTTATTCCGGAACATTTCCAATTCTCCAATTATGTCGATGCCATGACCCGGGGGGATTGGGTACGCTATTTTTACAACTCCCTGGTGGTTACGGCGATCACCGTCGGGGTCAGCTTAATCATTAATTCCATGGCCGGGTACGCTTTTGCCCGGTTGCACTTTCCCGGCCGCGACACGCTGTTCATCATCTCGTTAATCGCGATGATGGTTCCGCCTCAGGTGACGATGATCCCACTGTTCATTATTTTAAAGAATTTCCCACTGGTGGGCGGGAACGATCTCTTCGGCCAAGGGGGAATGGGCTGGGTCAATTCTTACATGGGCATGATTCTGCCCTATATTGCCGGGGCTTTCGGCGTGTTTTTATTCCGGCAGTTTTTTATGAATTTTCCGGGGTCATTGGATGACGCCGTGGCCATCGACGGCCTCAATAAATTCCAAAGCTTTTTAAAGATCTATGTGCCGCTGGGGAAGCCGATCTTTGCGGTATTGGCGGCTTTCAAGGCGACCCAAACCTGGAATGAATATACCTGGCCCTTGATCATTACCAACAACGACACGATGAAAACGGTACAGCTGGCATTGACGATGTTCAAAGACGAATCGACCGTCATCTGGACTCAGCTGATGGCCGCGACGACCCTGACCTCGCTGCCGTTGATCCTGGTGTTTCTATTTGCGCAACGTTACTTCGTCGAAGGCATTGTGACAACCGGAATGAAGGGGTGAATTGCGGGATGAAAGCCATTGTATTCATGTTGGACAGCGTCAACCGGCGCTTCCTTCCGGCCTATGGCAACGACTGGGTGAAAACGCCGAACCTGAATCGGCTGGCCGGGCGCTGCGCCGTTTTTGACAATCACTGGGTGGGATCGGCGCCCTGTATGCCGGCCCGGAGAGACATGTTCACCGGCAGGTTAAACTTCCTCGACCGGAACTGGGGGCCGATCGAGCCCTTCGACTATACGCTCCCCCAGGCCTTGCGGCAGCACGGCATTTTTACCCATATGGTCACCGATCATTACCACTATCTGCGGACGGGCGGGGAGAATTACTGCCAGCTCTTTGATACTTGGGAGTGCATGCGGGGCCAGGAAAACGACCCCTGGGTATCCCGGGTCAACAAGGAAAAGGCTGCGCCGCATTATGGCAAGGATAGCCCCCAATATCGCGTCAACCGCACCAGGTTTCCGCAAGAGGGGGATTTCCCGAGCCCGCTGACCTTGCAGGGGGCCGTCGAATGGTTGCAAAACAACCGGGAGGCCGATAACTATCTGTTGTGGGTGGAGGTCTTCGATCCGCACGAGCCCTTTGACCTCCCGGCCGAGTACTTGGAAGCCTATGGGGACGACTATCGCGGTCTCCCCTATCAATGGCCCGAATACCAGGAAGTCAATGTCCCGGAGCCGGCCCTGGAACACATCAGGAAACGGTATGCCGCCCTGCTGACCATGACCGACCACTGGCTGGGGAAGGTGCTCGATGTCATCGATGAGCACCGGCTCTGGGACGACGCCCTGATCGCCTTTACTTCGGATCACGGCTACATGCTTGGCGAACACGGCTTCATGGCCAAAAACTATATGCCGGCTTACAACGAAGTGTTTCATATTCCGTTCATGCTTCATCTCCCCGGAGACCCATACCGCGGCCGGCGGATCGGGGCGCTTACCCAAAACATCGACCTCTTCCCGACGCTGCTCGATTACTTCGGGATCGGTTCCGACGGCTGCCCCAACAAGCTTCATGGCCGCTCATTGCTGCCGCTGCTCGCCGGGGAGGTTGAGCGGATCCGCGAATACGCCATTTATGGCTATTTCGGCAAAGACGTCAATCTTACCGACGGGCATTACACCTATTTCCGCGCCGCGGCGCGCGACACCAATGATCCCTTGCATCTCTACACTGCCATGCCCACGACCCTGAACCAGTTCTATAACCGCGACAGCCTGACCGACGTTTCGGCGATCGCCATCGGACGGTGGTTGTCCTGGACTGCTTACCCGGTGTATAAGATACCCGGCAATGCCGTGCGGATGCGGGATCAGAGCCAGGCCTTCAACCAACGGAGCCCCTACCTCGACCGGAACCGCTTATTTGACATTGTCAGCGACTATGCGCAGGAGCGGCCGCTGGCCCTGCCGGAGCTTGAGAAAAAGCTGTGCCGGGCATTGATTGCCACGCTGCAGGAGCATGACGCCCCGGCAGAGCAGCTGGAGCGGTTGGGGCTTTCTGCCCTCGCAGCGGAGGATGCGGCGGAAAATGCCTGAACGCCGCCGTGGAGGATGGGAGGAGGAGTTTGAATGGCCAAACGGGACATACTTATTTTCCTAAGCGACCAGCACGCCGGCTATTGCGCCGGTTATGCCGGCGATCCGGTGGCGCGCACGCCGAATCTGGACCGGATCGCCGCGGCCGGGACGGTTTTCGATGCCGCCTATACCTCGTGCCCCCTGTGCGTTCCGGCCCGAATGTCCATGCTGGCCGGCCAGCTTCCTTCGAAAACCGGGATTTTTACCAATGACGGATCGCTTCCTTCGGATCAGGCGACCTTCCTTCATTCCCTGGGAGCGGAAGGGTACGAGACGGTTTTATGCGGCAGGATGCACTTCGTGGGATTGGACCAGCGGCACGGCTTCACCCAACGGATCTTCGGCGATACCACGCCGTTATACCCGGGGGACCGGGCGGCTTTCGAGGCGACGGGGCCCTACAAGTACACCCGCGCCGATTTCGGATGCCTCCAGATCATCGGCGGAGGGAATTCGCCGACCTTGGAATATGACCGCCAGGTGATCCGGGCCGCTCTGGAATACCTGCGGCAGGATCACGAGAAGCCGCAGTGTATCGTGGTCGGCGTATACGCGCCGCATTTCCCGTATGTGGCGCCGCCGGAACTATACCGGTATTACCTGGACAAAGTCCAATATCCGGCCGCCTTGAGCAGCGGCTGTGACTACGCGCACCCGGTCTTCAGCGGCAGGCTCATGGATACCTCGCCGGAGACGGTGTTGCGGGCCAGGGCCGCCTATTGGGGCATGGTGGAGTTTCTGGACGGGAATATCGGGTTGGTCTTTGACGCATGGCGGGAGTACCTGGCGCGGACCGGCCGGGAAGGAATCTTCGGCTATCTTTCCGATCACGGCGACCAGCTCGGAGAGCGCGGCCTCTATGGGAAGAAGACCTTCTTTGAATCCTCGGCCCGCATTCCAATGCTCTTTGCGGGCGCCGGGATCGCGGCAGGGTTGCGGCTGCAAAGCCCGGTCAGCATCATGGATCTGGGGCCGACCCTTTGCAGCCTGGCCGGAGCCGCGCCGCCCCCGGAACAGGACGGCAGAAGCCTCGCGCCGCAATTGGTGACGGGAAAGGAAGACCCGACACGGCCGGTCTGGAGCGAACACGTGGAGACCGGCCCGGACGGCCGGAAAGTTCCCTGCCGGATGGCCCGGAAGGGCCATTGGAAGTACATCACCTATGCCGGCTATGAAGACCATGATTTACTGTTTCATCTCGCCAGCGATCCGAACGAGCTGGCCAATCTGGCCGGGACGCACCCGGAAAAAGCCGGAGAAATGAGAGAGCTGGCGCTCGGGGACTGGGATGCGGAGCGGATCCTGAAAGCCTATGAAATCAAGGCCCAACACATTCAATTGCAGAAACAGTGGCTCCGCCACACCGCGCTCGATCAGAGCGAGCATTGGAAACCGGGGCCCGAGGCCCTGGCCTATCCCGAAAATTATTACGCCTCCCCGGCCGAATTGCCGGAACCATTGCGAAGGCTGCTCCGGCCGGGCGAAGGGAAATAAACTTTCGAAGGGAACGAGACGCCGGTACTGTTTCCCATGGTGGGCAATTTGAATCAGGGCAGGTATTTCTATGAAGGCGCCGAATACTTCATGGAACGCCACGGTTTTGCTTCGGCAATGGACTTCGGCGTCTCCCGGAGGGAGCCCCCGAGCCGTCATAACCTTTGAACGGTCAGCGGAGGCAGGAATCATTCGGCGGAAGCCAGGCCCTGAAAAATCATGCCGTCGCTTCAATAAAGCTGGGAGTAAAAAATGCCACCGATTTACGTATTAATCAAACCGGCGTCGAGCGCCTGTAATTTGCGGTGCAAGTACTGCTTCTATCATGACGTGGCCGGGAACCGGGCCACCCCCAACCAGGGGATGATGAGCGATGCAACCTTGGAGACCCTCGTCCAAAAAACCTTAGAATATGGCGACCAGGCGGTCGGCTTCGCCTTTCAAGGGGGCGAACCGACCCTGGCGGGACTAGACTTCTACCGGAAGCTCCTGGCGTATCAGAAGCAATACAACCGGAACCATGCCCGGATCAGCAATGCGCTCCAAACCAACGGGATGTGCATTGATGAATCATGGGCGGAGTTTCTGGCGGAGCACCGTTTCCTGGTGGGGCTTTCGCTGGACGGGCCCAAGGACATCCATGATCTGAACCGCACCGATGCCCGGGGCGGCGGAAGCCACCGCCGGGTGGAGCAGGCGGCGGCCTGGTTCGATCAATACGGGGTGGAATATAACATCTTGTGCGTGGTCACCAAGCCGGTGGCCCGCCATGTCGAAAAGGTCTATCATTACTACGCCAAAAAGGGCTTCCGGTATCTGCAATTCATACCCTGCCTGGACGGACTGGGGGAAACGCCGGGGCAAAACCCCTATTCGCTGACGCCCGAACTGTATGAGAGCTTTCTCAAAAAACTATTCGACCTGTGGTATTGGGATTTCCGCAACGGCAACAGGGTGAGCATCCGGATGTTCGACAACATCCTGCATTTGCTGTTGGGGTATCCCCCGGAATCCTGCGATATGAAGGGGTATTGCTCGGCCAATACCGTCGTCGAAGCCGACGGCGCGGTTTACCCCTGTGATTTCTATGTGTTGGACCGCTGGAAAATGGGGGATATCCGGGAGGACAGCCTTCAGGCAATGCTGCAGGGAGAAACGGCCCGGGCCTTTGTGGAAGTATCCCGGGATATCGCCGGGCAGTGCCAGGGGTGCGAAGTCTTCGCCCTTTGCCGGGGCGGCTGCCGGCGGCATTACGAGCCTATCGCGGACCGGATCGAGGGCCAAAACTATTTCTGCCCGGCGTACCGGAGATTTTATGACTATGCGTTGCCCCGGTTCCGCGAGATCGCCCGGAGCTACGGCTCGTGACCCGCGCCCGCCAAAAGTGGGAAAACAGATGCAACTTACAAACAGCCCGGAATGGGTTATAATCAATGAAGGAAATGATTTCGTAGCGGTTGGAAAGGAGCGCAACCATGAAACAGATTCAGCTGGACTTTTCCAAAGCCTTGGGCACTGTCACGCCCCAGGATATGGACTCGCGCATCGCGGCCTATCGCGAACGGTTGAAAGACATTCTCGCCGCCCAAGCCGGGGCATCCGATGTTTTGGGATGGGTCGATCCCGATCATTGCGCCGATGAGGCGCTGGTGGCGCGGATCGAGGAAACGGCGGCGGAAATACGGGCGAACGCCGAGGTGTTTCTGCTGATCGGCGTGGGCGGATCCAACCAGGGAGCCCGGGCGGCCATCAAGGCTTTTCAGCGGGACGCCAAACCGGAGATTGTCTACACCGGCAATAATCTTTCGCCGGTATATATGAAACGGATTTTAGAGCGGATCGAGGGCAAGTCGGTCTACGCCAATGTGATCGCCAAGAACTTCGCGACCCTGGAGCCGGGGATCTGCTTCCGCGTCATCCGCAAGCAGCTCGAAGCGGCGCTCGGAGAGGGGGCGGCCGCCCGGCGGATCATCGCCACCGGCTCGCCCAACCGGAGCAGCCTGGAACGGCTGGCGGCGGCGCAGGGGTATCGCTTCTTTCCCTTCCCGCTGGATATCGGCGGGCGTTTTTCGGTGCTCAGCGCGGTCGGCTTGCTGCCGATCGCGGCCAGCGGCGTCGCTATCCGGGAGATCCTTCGCGGCGCCCGGGACATGGCCCAACGACTCCGGACCGCGTCCCTGGAAGAAAACCCGGCCGTCCAGTACGGGGTGCTCCGCAACTTGTTGCTGGAACGGGGCTTTAGCCTGGAGATCCTGGGCTATTTCGAACCGTTGCTGGAGTACTTCTCCAAGTGGTGGGTGCAGCTTTTCGGGGAGAGCGAGGGGAAACAGGGCACCGGAATTTTCCCGGCGGCCTGCTCCTTCAGCGAGGACCTGCACGCGCTGGGCCAATACATTCAGGATGGCCGCAGAATGATCATGGAGACCTTCATCAACCTGGAAGACCCGGGCGCCAGCGTCCCGATTCCGGAAGACCCGGGGACCGAGGACGGTTTTGCCTATCTCGACGGCAAAGATTTTGCCCACTTGAACCGGACCGCCTTTGAAGCTACGGTCAAAGCCCACGCCGACGGGGGAGTTCCGGTGCAGATCCTGAACGTGCCGGCATTGACCCCCTATTATATGGGCCAATTGTTCTATTTCTTCGAATATGCCTGCTATATCTCAGCCTCGCTCCTGGGCGTGAACCCGTTCGATCAACCGGGGGTGGAGGCTTATAAGACCCATATGTTTAACGCCCTGGGAAAGCGGGAATAATCTCCCGCGGTCCCGGATTCCGGCTTGGAGGAGGCTCCATCCGGGACGGAAGGGATTCCGTCCGGCCCGGCGGAACCTCCCCCCGGCTTCTCCGAACCGCCGGGAAGTTTCTCCGATCTTCCAGGGCTGTCTGCAAACCTTCGTCCCCGGAAGGCGACAGGCGCCAGCATCGCCTCCGGTCTTCCCGATGGTTTGCAACCGTTGGATTGAGAATTTCCGGAAAGGATCGCGGCGACCGCCAAAGCCGGGATTGGCAATGGCGGTCCTCATCGTTCTCCCTGAATTCGAAGTACTTGCTTACTTCGACGAACCATTCATCCCCGGAGTATTTCCCGGTGGCGGTGTAATGGGCGAGAATAACCGGCGACCGCAACTTATCGGCCGCGAAACAGATGGCCCGGATGATATCGTAATTCCCGCCTTGCGTGTTGATGGCCGGAACGGCATAATGCCGCCGCTGCGCGTCCAGGATCATTTCTTTGGTTGTAACCAGCGCCATGCTCAAACAACTCCTATGTTAGAATGGATTGCTCCCCGGATTCCGAAAGCTCGGCCCTTACGAAAGTTTCAAAACCACCTTCATCGCTTTATCCGCTTGGCGAATCATCGCCATCGCTTCTTGCGCCTGATCCAGGGGGATAAAATGACTGATAATCCGTTCGAACGGAATGGCCGATTCGTCCAAAAACTGAACCGCCCTTCGGAAATCATCCATCGTATAAGTCCATGAAGCGACCACGCGCTGCTCTTTGCGGGACATCCGGAACAGATCGATCGGAGCCGGTTCCTTAAAAGCTCCCACCACGACGAACTGTGCTTCCGGCCTGCCCATCTCGATCATCGGATCGATGGTGCTGGGATGGCCGACGCACTCAAAGATCAGATCGGCGCCCCGCTCGCCGGTGAGTTCCTTCACCCGGCCGACCAGATCGGCCCGGGCGGCATGGACCGTCGCAAACCCGAGTTCCTCGGCGAACTGGGCCCGGCTCTCCGATATTTCACTGATTAACACTTCACACCCGGAATGACGCGCCAACATCGCCACCAATAAACCGATGGGCCCTGCTCCGACAACCACCGCAAAGTCCCCGGCCTCCACCCGGGCCAGGCGGATCGCGTGAATCGCCACAGCCACCGGCTCGACCAGCACCGCTTTTTCGAAGGAGAGGCCTTCGGGGAGGCGGAGCAGATTATCCACCGGAACTTTGACGTACTCGGCGAATCCGCCCTCGGTCTGAATCCCGATGAAATGGATGGCTTTGCAGAGGTGGCGCCGTCCCGTTCTACAAAGTTCACAGCTGCCGCAGGTTAGGGTGGGGACCACGGCGACCCGGTCGCCGACTGCCAACGGGGCCGTGCTAGCTCCTTTCAGAGCAACGATCTCCCCGACAATCTCATGCCCGGGCGTCACCGGAATTTTGGCCCGCGGATTTTTTCCCAGGTAAATGGTAAGATCCGAGCCGCAAATTCCGACATATTTCACTTTGACCAGTGCTTCATCCCTGCCGACCTCCGGAATGGGGCGATCGACGATCCGAACTCCGGAGCGGCCATCGAATACTGCTGCTTTCATGTAAATTCCTTCTTTCGTTAAGCGATAACCCTTTGTTATCGTAAAAATGATCGGGCAATGGTTCAGCCCCTCATTTACTGGGGCACGACTAAGATCTTGCCGTTCACTTTGCCCTGCTTCAGGAGTTTGAAAGCCTCCTCAAGCCGGGCGCGGGGAATGATCTCCGCCACCAACTCCTCGGTCCGGATGATCCGGTTTTCCAATAGCGCGACTGTCGCTTTCATGGTCCGGTTCGCGGCAAAAACGCCGATGATCTTGAGATCGCGCCGGTAAATCTGGAACGGATTCAAGCGGATCTCGCTGTTCTGGGGGCAGACCCCGAAAATGACCAGCCGGCCGGAGTTTTTCAGGAATGACAGCGATCGTTCCACGACCTTGGCGACGCCGGTGCAGTCGATGACGACATCGAAACCGGAGGGGGCCAGCTTTTTCAGTTGGAGATCCGCGTCCGGCGCGGCGGCCGACACGGTTGCGCTGGCTCCGAGCTTCTCGGCGAGCGCCAGCTTTTGCGGGTTCAAATCATTCATGACCACCATGGCGCTGCCGGAATGCAGCGCCATCTGCAGATGGAGCAGGCCGATGGGCCCGGCGCCGTAAATCAGGACGCGGTCGCCCTTGCCGATCTCCGCCCGGTTTGAAGCATAGACCACCGAAGAGAGGGGCTCGGCAAAGGCGGCTTCTTTAAAATCAATGGCCTCGAAGCGGTATACATTCTTCGCCGGAACCACCGTAAAATCGGAGAAGCCGCCCGGCCCGATCATGCCCAGCGTTTTCAGATGGGTGCAGTGATTCTGTTGGTTCTCCCGGCAAAAATCGCAGGCCTCGCAAGGGTACAGCGGGTCGATCACCACTTTGTCCCCTGCGGCGAGACCGGTGACGCCCGGGCCGATCTTTGCCACCACGCCCGCGATTTCGTGGCCGGGATGAAACGGATAATGATTCCCCTGGACCGTTTCACCTTCATAACTGTGGACGTCGGTGGCGCAAATCCCGCAAATCTCCACTTTGACCAGGACCTGTCCGCTCCCGGGGGCCGGGATCTCCGCTTCCTCCTGTACCAGTTGAAAGGCTTTTCGAAGATAAACTTGTTGCATGCTGACTCTTCCTCCTGTTTCTTATCCCTTAACGGCGCCCGCGGTGAGCCCCCGGACGAAGTATTTCTGGAGAAACATTGCAAAAATGATGACGGGAACATTGACAATGGTGCCGGCCGCTCCGATCATTCCCCATTTGATTCCCTCGGTGGTGACAAACCCGGCGATCAGGACCGGCGCGGTGCGGGTCTCGGTACCGGTAAAGATTAACGCCAAAACAAACTCCGACCAGTTGGCCATGAAACAGAAAACAAGGGTGGCGGTGAGCCCCTGTGAGACTAAAGGCAAGGTAACCCGCATCAGGGTCGAAAATATCGAACAGCCGTCGATCCGGGCCGCCTCCTCGATGGAAACCGGAACTTGCGCCAGATAACCGCGCATCATCCATACCACGAAAGCCAGATTCAGCGTCATGTAAATACAGATAATCGAAGTATAGCTGTTGACCAGATTCAGCGCACGAAACATCAGGAAAAACGGCAGCACCAGCGCCATCGGCGGAGCGATCCGTGAAGCCAGAACCCAGAAGGCCAGGAAGTTTTGGCCCTTGAACTTGAACCGGGATAAGGCATAGGCCATCGGGGTCCCGATGAATCCCGCCAACAACGCGGCCATGGCGGCGATGAAGAAACTGTTCCATAAATATTTGAAAAACGGTTCATTGCGCAATAAGGACTGATAATTTTCGAAGGTCGGCTTGAAAAACCAAACCGGCGGCATGGCAAAAGCATCGGTCCGGGATTTGATCGAAGTTAAAAACAGCCAGATGACCGGGATCATAAAAGCGATTAAAATAACGGTGGCCAAAGCATGCAGCCAAAACTGGCGCCGTTTTTCACGTTGCGTAGCATTCATTCGTTTGTCCCCCCTTCGGACGAAGTCTTGGTTAATAGGAGCATCAAGAGGGTAAAACCAATCGCGCAAGTGAACAAAATGGTGGCCAAAGCCGATGAGTAGCCCACCCGGTATTGTTCAAAGCCGGTGATATAGACGTAATAGTTCAAGGTTTCGGTGGCAATGCCGGGTCCTCCCGAGGTTAACGTATAGATCTTGGCGAACTCCCGGAAGGCCTCGATCGCCCGCAGGGTCGCCACCACCGTCAAACCCGCTTTAATCATCGGAATTGTGATGTGCCAGGTCATTTGCCATCCGGAAGCGCCATCGATCCGCGCCGCTTCATACTGATCCTCCGGCAGATTCATCAAGAGAGCGAGGACCAGCAGCGTGACAAAGGGGGTATATTGCCAGATATCCACCACCAGCAAAGCCGGCAAGGCGAATAAGGGTTGGGAGAGCCACGTCTGGGGCGGAATATTCAGCAGCGAGAAAAAGTAATTGATAATTCCGTAGTTCGGATCATAGAGCATGCGCCAGTTCAGCCCGACGACAATCGGCGGAACCACCATGGGAATCAACAGCAGCGACTGGTAAATCGCACGCCTGCGATTCAATTGCTGTAACAGCAGCGCCAGCGCCACCCCGAAAATCAGCTCCAGGATCGTCCCGACGCTGACAAAAACCGCCGACACTTTCATCGAATTCCAAAACCGGGGATCGGAAAATACATTGATATAATTCAACAGGCCCAGGAAGCGGTTGCCGCCGGGATTGGCCATGTCCACCTTGAAAAAACCGAGAATGAGCGTCATCAAATAGGGAAAGGTGGTAAACAACAGCAAAACGACGACAATGGGCAGCACCAGCAATACCTTCTCATGGTTTTCCGTTAAAGAGAACCGAAACGATTTTGATTTCACTCTGCCTTCACCTCGCGTAGATTAGTAAACCGGACTGAGGATGATTTCCTCAGTCCGTCGATTTAGAGATTTATCAACTTAGCGCGAGTAGTAACCGGCTTCCTTTAACGCATTTTGGACTTCCGTCGCCGCGTCATTCAAGGCCTTCTTAACATCCTTTTCCTTGGTGAAAACCGACTGGACCTGAATGGAAATGGCATCGCCGATGCTCGGCCATTCCGGAATATTCACCGGGCGGTAAAACGGCAGCGCCATCTGCATCGATTCCTGAGTCACCTTGTACCAGTTGCCGTTATCCCAGTTGTAAATCCGTTGGTACTCCGGATCTTTATAGACCGAGATCCGGGTCACGTCGGACCGGGAACCGGATTTGGCCATTGCCTTTTGCGTTTCGGCGCTGGTGGCCCATTTGATGAATTCCCAAGCGGCATCTTTACGTTTGGAGAAGTTGGTGATATTCAGGGAAGCCACCGCGATGGCGGGAAAACGTCCGGCCGGCCCTTTGGGAACCGGGGCATAACCGATTTTGCCCGCCACTTTGGACAGGTCGGAGGCCTCAAACACCTGGGCGAAATTGGTGGCGTCGATGGTCATCGCCGCCTGGCCTTGCTGCATGGAAACCTGGACTTCGTTCCATCCCATATTGACCGAACCCGGAGGGGAGTACTTCATCAGGTCGGCGAAGAACTGGGTCGCTTTTTGGCCTTGTTTGCTATTGAAGATCGGACGGTATTTCTTATCGAAATAATCCCCGCCGTAGGAACGGAGGAACATCGGCCAGAGATAACCGTTGGAGGCTTGCCCCCGGCCCGCTTTGAGGACGATGCCGTAGGTATTGCCTTTGGTCAGTTTTTGAGCGGCCGCCAACAATTCATCCATGGTCTGGGGCACCGCGACGCCGGCCGCGCTGAGCAGGTCCTTGCGGTACATCAAACAGGAACTTTCGCCATAGAACGGCAGGCCGTAGGTTTTCTTGTTGTATTTCTGAACATTGATAAAACCGGGCATGAAATCTTTGATATTGGCGTCGGGCGATTTTTTGATATAACTATCCAATGGCGCCAGCCAGTTGGCCCGGGCGTACCGCGAAACATTGACGATCAGGGTCATGATCACATCGTAGTTATCCGCCCCCGCCGCAAAACTGGCTTCGGCCTTTTTGGCCAGCTCCGATTGGGGCAATTGATCGATATTGACTTTGATTCCGGTGGCTTTCTCAAACCCGGGCAACAGTTCCACCAAAGCCTTGGTGGCATTATGATCCTGCATCGCCACATTCAAAGTGACGCCGTCGAACTTTTTGGCCGCGCCCGCCCCGGCGCTCATCATGACCGAAGCCGCCATGAAAACGAGGAACATCCAAATGCTTCTGTGTTTAAAATTCATCAACTTTACCTCCCCAAATTTTTGGTTTCTGTTTCGCCTTACGTTACATTTTGCTCATCCATCACCTTCTTTTAAAAGCGTTGTGATTAAACCCTGTCCGCAAGTCAGGGCGTTCACAAAAGCGCGGGGAAGCAAGGGATAAAGTCGATTCAATTCTTTTTACCAGACAATTTCGGTTCGGAAGACTTTATCACATGGCTTCTTAAACTCAAATTTTTCGGTACGGGAATACTGCTCGGGAGAGGAAGCTTTCGATATGGTGACTGAAAGGTTTCGATGGGCTCTATATCAAATGCATTAATTAACTTAATTAATTGGGAAGACAAACCTTTGATTATCCGGTTAAGCTTGCCACTTCGCCACAAACAGGTTTAACTCCGGATTTTCAAAGATATAATTGCTGACCATGGCTACCGTTCCCAAGAGCAGCGGATTTTCTGACAATGAAGTCAGTTTGATCCGCAATCCGGCGGCTACCTCGGGAGGAAGCCGTTCCAAAGCCGCCTGTCTGATGCTATCCAGCCAGAAGGAGCCGAAGTCGTTCATATCTCCGTTGATCACGATTAACTCCGGATTGAAGGTATTCGTCAAATTGACGATGGCATAGCCGAGGTATTTTCCGCTCTCGACCACCAGCTTCATGAGATCCGGGTCTCCCTTTTTCACCTGCTCTTTGAAGACTTCGAATCGGCTAATGGTGTCGGATCCGCGGATTTGCTGCGCTTTGGCGAGCAGGGCCATCGTGGAGCAATAGAGTTCCAGACACCCTTTATTGCCGCACCCGCAGGCCGGCCCGTCGAAGTTGATGCTCATATGACCGATCTCGCCGGCGAAGCCGAAGGCGCCGTGGTAGATCTGGTCGTCGATAATCACTCCCGCTCCCATGCCTTTGCTGATGAAAATGGATACCAAGTTGTGACATTCCTGTCCTTCGCTGAACCATTTCTCAGCTAAAGCCGCCGCGTTGGAATTGTTATCCAGCAGTACCGGGAGATTGAAGCGTTCTTCCAGGTATCGTTTGATCGGGACGGATTGTTTCCATTCGGAAGGCACATTCGATACGAGGGCGAGTTCGCCTTTCTCGAGATTGATCGGTCCGGGCGCCGAGACCCCGATCCCGATGACCCGGCCTTTATTTTCATTGCTTTGAATGCAGGACTGAACCGCCAAATATAATTGATTCAAAATTTCAGCTATCGAAGCGCCGGTCTCCCAATAAAGCTTGTTTTTTTCCAATAATGCCCCGCTCAGATCGAATAAGGCATAGGAGATGTGATCCCGCCTCAGATTGACGCCGACGGCCAGAAAACGCCGGAAGTTCAGTTGCAGGGGGATGGCGTTTTTGCCTGAGGAGCTGGCGAAGTCGCGGTCTTCCTTCACCAGGCCGATTTCGATCAGGTCGCGGATCAGGTTGGTAACCGCCGCGCCGGTCAGACCGCTCATTTCGGCCAGATCCTTGCGGCAGACGTGATCATGCTGCCGGAGCAGTTTCAATAAGGTCGAACGGTTTTCCAATTGCAGTTGAACCGTATTTTTGCCACGGGGGTTTTTGGTAATCATGCGGTATCCTTCCAAGAACAATTAATTTAATTAATTAATTCGTTTGCCGGTTCCATAATCCTGCTGAGGTTTAAAATTTTTTTAATTTTCTTTTAAAAATTATTTTCGTTTGTTTTCCAGCCTGATATTTTGAGACGCGGCTTCAAAGGATATTCTTTAAAATTAAAGCTACGAGCACTCTTGGCAATCAAAGTATATTCCATTCCACCAATTGTACTTCTTGCCGAAAGACTTAAGTCGGATTTGAAAATTCGCTATTCTTGCGGTTTTAGTCTGAGTGGACCCAGCAACTTTTAGCCGTTTCTTACGGAGTTAACCAACAATGAATCTCGCTACATGAGTTGAAATATGTTGCAATGATTTTGAGTGTACAAAAACTTATTGCAAAATATATATCAACTGGTATTGAGTACTGTTGAAAAAGGCCGCCAGCTCCGTGATCCCGCCCGGCAACCGTGCGAGTATACTCCGTAACTGGGCGACTATGCACGGTTACTGTGGGAGGATGCACGGCAAGCGCGAGAGTTCGCACAGTTACTGTGTAAGCTTGCACAGTAACTGTGCGAACATACTCCGTAACCGAGTGATCATGCACAGGAACTGAGATAGCATGCACCATAACTGTGCGAACATTTTCAGCAACCGGATGAACATCTTGAATGGTTCGAGGAAAATCTTTGGAAACTGAATAAAGCTTTTTGGGAATACGGCTTATACGGTGAGGGCCGGGATCCAAATTCGCGGGAATTCGGAAGAAGGATGAAGTTTCCGCAGCGACAACAAATTCCATTTGTTTTGTGGGTTACAGTTTTGAAAAACGTAGTAAAATTGAATATAATTACGATGCTGCCACAGGATTTTAAGTTTACCTCGTTGGTACATTTTCTTTGGTTTCATCCCATGGTATCATGAGATTTGATAGTAGTAAAATGTGATGATAGTGACATAATCAAATCTTTTGATATCGGTAATAACCGCACGGGTTGGGAGTTCAAGGATAAGAATTGCAAAGGGGTGTGTCGCTTGTTGAACAAACCGAATACGTATAGGCTGGAGAAATGGACAAAGAAAAGATTCCACGGGTATCCGCTGGCCACGATTATTTATTACGGGCCAACCAATCAGGATGCAACGAAAGTCGTGGTATCAATCCTGAATGAACAGGACGAAATGATGGAGCAACATAAATGGGTTTCCGAAAAAGATCTACGCTGGAATGAGGAGATCAACCGACAAATCATTGAATTTATTAACCTTCATAAGCCTCAAAGCGTTGTAACGCCGGGTAAAATTCTCGGGTGTCCCCACGAAGAGGGAATTGACTATCCGGAGGGAGAAAATTGTCCCAAATGCCCGTTTTGGGCAAATAAGGACCGGTGGAAAGAGTGATTCGGTATTTCGGCAGTATCGATTCATATGTTGGGTATTATCAGCTCCGATGCCAGAGCGGTTGACTCGACCGACACTCGCTTGTAGGGCGCGCCTAAATTAAGGTTTATCAACAGGAACGGATATCAATGCTATCATAATGTTCCTTTTCATTTTGAAAGGGGATTTTAAAAAAATATAGAATTTCTTCTCAAGAAAAAGAAAATTCTAATCTGTAAGGTTTGCGGTGTTGAACGTAAGAAGTCCGAATTGAATATTATGATGAGGAATAAATTTATATGAGTACTGCAGAGTAGGGGCTGATACCGTGCCTAAAGTAAAAGTGAAAGTAAAAAGAAGATCATCTTCTGGAGTTAAAGTTCCAATAATGGCCCAAGAATTCAAGCTCCAAGGAAGAGTCAATAAAGCGCTGGCTAGTGTTCATGCGTCGATGGCGGTTGAGGGATTACAACCGGACAAAATTACTATTGCTCTAGGCAGACAATTCCTTGAAGGTAAGATTAGCGGTCAGGAAGCTATTGCTAGGATTAAAGCAAGGTATCTTGCAGGCATTCGAAATGACTAGTGGTTTTTCGAAGTATGACCGTATTGAAACAACTCAGTCAATCTATTGCTATCCCGATACAGATGTTCTGAAGAATAAAGCTGGAATAACGGATTCCAAGACGCTTACCCAATACGAGGCAGATGTCACAGCGATGCGACAATACATGCTTGAAAAGAATCCGATAAAGGGTAGGTTTGGGATAACCCATTTAAGGAATATACATAAGCATATTTTTCAAGACGTTTACCCTTTTGCCGGGAAACTTAGGCTAGAGGATATTTGGAAAGAAGATACTTTCTTCTGTAAGAGTCAATTCCTTGAACCCAATCTCAAGTCCCTATTAGCTAAACTAGCTGCAGAAAATCATCTACGAAAACTCGGCCTAGAAGTTTTTATAAAGAGAGCCGCTTATTACATGTCTGAACTTAACATGATTCATCCGTTCAGAGAGGGCAATGGGCGGACGATAAGAGAGTTTATTCGTTGTATGGCGTTGGATAACGGGTTTGATATTGATTGGTCACGGATCGATGGCCAAGAGTTATTGAAAGCCATGATCATTGCCGTAGATAACAGTTTAGAGCCTCTTGAGAAATGTCTTTATAAAGTTATTGTAAACGAATAAAATAAGGAAGTATGCTCTGATGACTCCATTTGGAGTCTTTTTTTCGTCGTCACCCCCGGTACGGGAAAATCGTATCACAAGTGATGGCGAAAATTTTGATGTTTTTTTGCCCAAAAGACTTATATTCCAAGAGAATTAGGGATAATACTTATTCGTTTTTTCTACGATAGTTCCTAATACGGTAAACACTACGTTAAGGACAACCCGGCGGGATCAAATTAGAATAAAGAGTGGGGACGGACGTCGATTCGGCTCACGTTTCTCTTGAGAGCCAAATTCAGCTTGTGACCCGCGGCAAAATGTTGCATAATAAGGGTGCGATCTTGACCCGGCCCGGGCGCTTGAAATTTTTGGGGCCGATGGGGAGCGAAATGATGAACCTTGCCGACCGGCAATCCTATATCTCGTTGCCTTCCTTCCAGGCGGCGCTCGATTGCATCCAAAGCGGCACGCCGATCACCTTTATATCCGGCAAAGCCGGGACCGGGAAATCGACCTTTACCAAAAACGAGCTCACCAAGCTGAAGGGCAATACCGTATTCTTGTCGCCGACCGGGATCGCCGCCCTGAATATCGGCGGTCAGACCATCCATTCCTTTTTCAATCTGGAACATGGCCCGCAGTATCCGGAACGGATCAAGGAGAGCCGGCAAGCGGAGATCTACCGCAAAATCGATACCCTGGTCATCGATGAGATCTCCATGGTCCGGGCCGATCTGATGGACGCGGTCCATTGGGCGCTGCAGGCCAACCGCAAGTCGGAGGCGGCCTTCGGCGGGGTGCAGCTGGTGCTGATCGGCGACCTGTATCAGCTGCCGCCGGTGGTGCGGGCCGAGGAGAGAAGGGAGTTCAGCGGCGGGCGCTATGCGAACCGCTTTTTCTTCAATTCCCGGGCCATCCGCGCCGCCATCCTCGACCAATCGTTCCGTTATATTCAGTTCTCGGAGGTTTTCCGGCAGGCCGATCCCAGGTTCATCAGCCTACTGGAGCAGGTCCGCAATTGCAGCCTGGACCGGGAGCTGATCCGGGTCTTGAATGAACGGGTCTGCGCCGAGGCGCGCCTGGAAGGGATCGAAGATCTCACGGTGCTTACCTGCACCAACGAGGCGGCCAACCGTTACAACTCCGACAAACTGGAGGAATTGCCGGGTCCGAAACGGTTGTATGAAGCGGCGATCGACGGGAAATTCAGCCGGGAGGACTTTCCCACCCTGCCCATCCTCCCCTTGAAAGTAGGGGCCAAGGTCATCTTCATCAAGAACGACCCCGGCAGGGTCTGGGTGAACGGCACCACCGGCATCGTCAAAAGGCTGAGGGATCAGGAGATCATCGTCCGGATCGACGGCGAGGATCACACCGTGCCCAAAGAGACCTGGGAAAAGGCGCAATACCGGGTCAGCGACGGAAACATTGAAAAAGTCGTCGTCGGCCGGTTCGTCCAGTTCCCCATCAAGCTGGGCTGGGCCTTAACGATCCACAAGAGCCAGAGCCTGACCCTGAACAATGTCTATCTCGATACCGGCCGTGGCGCTTTCGATTCGGGGCAGATCTACGTCGCCCTGAGCAGAGTGCGCCGGCTCGACAATCTCTTTCTCAAGCAACCCATCACAGACCGGGACCTGTTGCTGGACCCCAGCATCCATAAGTTCCTGGACTATATCGAGCGCCTGGCCTGGCGGAATGAAGCCGGGACAACGCAGGTCTCCCCGAAACCCGCCCAAGATTGCGGATCCTGATCATCCCATTCATGCGGCTCCGATCAAGAGAGGCACACCCGGCGCGGCTCAGCCTTGGGAGGCTGGGCCTGTTTGAGCGTGGGGCTGCCGGTCCTGGAGCTTATTCACGAGCAAAAAGCAGAAACTGCCGCTGATCCGCAGCAGGGCGCAGACGATGAAGGCCCATTCGAAACTCATGACATGCAACAGGCTGACTCCGGCGATGGGGGCGACGATGGCCGAAATGGTGATGCTGGTATTGTAATAGGCGATGTACGAGGTTTTCCGGTTATCGGGGGTCACTTCCAGCAAAGCGTTGAAGAGCGCCAGGTTGACGCCGGAGAAGATCGCTCCGGTGATCAGGTTGAAGGCGACCACTACGTACAGGCTGCGGGAAAAGGCGTAGACCGCCGGCACCAGAAACATGGGCAGCGTCGAGTAGAACAGCGTCTTTAAATTGCCGTGCCGGTTCAGGACTTTCATCCAAAAACCGTAGCCGATTAAGGAGCCGCCGGTGTTCATCAGGCTCAGAATGCTCATCCAAAAGTTGTTGGCCCCCAGAATCTTCACCTGATACCAGCTGAAAAGGGGCCAGGCGGTCTGCCACGAAAAATAGAATAGGACCGAGGCCAGGGTATAGGAGACGAAGCGCTTCTCGGCGAGGACCTCGCCCAGGCGGAGCTGTTTCCCGCTGGGTTTGACCTCGGCTGCGGCCTCGGCCGGGGCCTTCGCCCCATAGCCGGCGGCGGCGTCCTCGTCGATGCGGGTAAAGATGTGCAGCTCCGCCATTGCCAGCAAAAAGGCGCAGAAAAAGACCACCTGATAACCGATGGGGAAGGCCAGATGATCCAGGACGAACCCCGCCCCCAGGGCCAAGGCAGTCCCGACTAGATTCATCGCCCGGTTGCGGAAGGCAAACGCCTCGGTGCGCCGTTCCGGCGGGATGATCTTCGAAATAAACGATTGCCAGGCGATGTTGCTGATGGCGCCGGGGAAATTCATCAGGCCGATGATCGCCACAAAGAGAGTCGCCCGCCAGGTCGGCTCGAAGAAAGGGACGCAGGCGATGGCCAGAAAGAACAACCGCTGGGCCAGCATGAACCAGAAGGTAACCTGCTTCTTGCGGGATTGGCGGTCAATGAACCAGGCGCCCGGAATCATCGCCAGCAGGCTGATGGCGGCGGGCGCCGACGACAGCAGCGCCACCTGCAATTTGGTGGCCCCCAGTTTCATGGCGAAGATCCCGGTGAAGGGATTGACCATGTCCAGGGTGGCGACGTTAAAGATGCCGTGAAGAATGTTGGTGCGGATATTGTGGTTGAGTGGGTCCGGTTGGTCGCGGCGCGTAATATCGGCGGCCGAACCAAATAAGAATCTGCGGATGATATCGGTCAATGGCAGCAAGGTTGTGCCTCCGTAATTTGCTGGGGATGGCTCAAGCCACGCGGTCCCGGCCGGTATAACATATTCTCAGCGGGATGCGAAACTCCTGCCCGGCGAGGGATATTTTACCCAAGCGTAAGACATCCGGATCCGGATAGCAACGAGCGGGCTGGATAGAATCTCTGCATAGCTTTATCGGGCGGATCGTTATATACTGATTTATATATGCAACGGCAGCTGCGGTTCATGAACGCTTCGCGTTTGCTTGCAACCCGCGTTAAGCCGCTGAATTCCGATTCTAACGGTGGTCGCTCATGGGAAAATTGCTCCGATACTTCGCCAATCAGCCGCTCAAAGTGAAACTGCTCTGCTTCTTCCTGCCGCTGATCATCTGCTCGGTCGGGTTGACCGGGGTTCTCTCGTATCTCTTTGCCGAAAAGCAGTTGCGCGACAACGCCTACTACCTGCTCCGGGATACCGCCTATCAGACCAATCTCTTCCTCAACGACCGTTTTGCAACCATGTTCGAGCAGCTCTATAACATCGAAAACGACCCGGCGATTCAAAACATGATCCTCAACCGTTACAGTCCCGAATCCAAACAGAAATACCTTGATCTGATCGGCTTAAACGACCGGTTGAATGAGATCTACCGCCGCTATCCCAAGATTATCGATTCGATCTACATTTATTTGGACAACGGCCACGAATTTTCGCTGATGAACGATTCCATCGCGGTTCGCGAGGGGATCCGCCTGGAGGAATGGCTCCGCAGGTACCGCGGCTCACCCAAGGGGTACTATTGGCTGAACGATCATCGCGACCGGATCTTCGAGACCTTTGAAGAACGCCGGGTGCTCAGTTGTTTCAAATTAATCGGCACCCCGGCCTCGAAGGTCAAGGGGCTGGTCATCCTGAATCTCAAGAGCGATCACTTCCTGGAGATCCTGCGCAATATCCGGGTGAGCGCCCACGGCTATCTGGCGCTGATCAGCCCCGACGGGTTGCTCCTCTCCAAGAACGCCGCTCCCCGCTACCGTTTGAGCCGCGCCGCTCTCGCCGGGCTCCGGGACCGCGCCGGCGCGGACGGCGGCTATGAGCGCCGCAATCCCTCCGGCGAAAAACTCTTCATCGTCTATAACACGATCACCATGAACCAGTGGCGGATCGCGGCGGTGGTGCCGGAGCGGGATCTTCTGGCCGAGGCGGGACGGATCAAAACGACCTCCCTGGCGATCATTCTGGTGCTCAGCCTGATCTCGGCCGGGCTGGCGCTGGTCTTTGCCGGCAATATCGCCACCTCGGTCAAGTACCTTTCCGAACAGGTCAAACGGGTCGAGGCCGGCGACTTCGATACCCAGTTCCTCATCGCCGAGCAGAACGAGGTCGGCATCCTGGCCAAAGGATTGACCAGCCTGGTGAATACGGTGAAACAACTGCTCCGCAAGGTCCGGGAGGAACAGGAGCAGAAACGCCAGATCGAGCTGCTGGCCCTGCAGTCCCAGATCAACCCGCATTTTTTGTACAATACCCTCAGCTCCATCAAGCATCTGATCGAGATGAATGAGAACGGCCGCGCCGCCAAAATGGTCGGAGCCCTCACCAAATTCTTTATGATCGGGATCAGCAAAGGCAAGGAGGTCATCACCGTCGCCGAGGAGATCGAGCATATCCGGAATTACCTGCTGATCCTGCAGATGCGGTACAGCCAGGACTTTGATTTCGAGCTGGCCGTCAATGAGGAGATCGCCGATTGCAAGATCATCAAGCTGACGTTGCAACCGCTGGTGGAAAACTCGATCTATCACGGGATCAAAAACAAACCCGAGAAGGGGATCATCCGGGTCTCCGGCTACCGGGCCGGCCGGCACGCGGTGATCGAGGTCTACGACGACGGCGCCGGGATGACCGAAGCGCGCCTCGCCGAGCTGCGCCAATCACTGGCAGCGCCGGAAGTGGCCGAGCATCCGATGACCTTCGGCCTGCGGAATGTCAACGAACGTTTGCGGTTGCATTTCGGGCCCGATTACGGGTTGGACATCTTCAGCGAACCGGGCCGGTACACCCGGATCCTGGTGCGTCTGCCGTTCCCCGAGCAACGACAGGAGGAGAATGAATGAATTCTGACTGTAAACTGCTGATCGTCGACGACGATGAGATCATCCGCGCCGGGCTCACCCGGAACATTCCCTGGGAGGCCCACGGCTTCACGGTGGTCGGAGCCGCGCGGAACGGGGCCGAAGGGCTGGACCTGGCCCGGGAACACCGGCCGCAGCTCATTCTCTCCGATATCCGGATGCCCTTCATGGACGGCCTGCAAATGGCGGAAGCCGTGAAAGCCGGCGACCCGGGGGTGAAGGTGATCTTTCTCACCGGATACGATGAGTTCGAATACGCCCGGAAGGCGCTCAACCTCAAGGCCAGCGACTATATTTTGAAGTACGCCGATAATGAGGAGATCCTGCAGGCGGTCATCAAAGCGGGGGAGGAATGGCGCGAGGAGCAGCAACTCCAGGGCATGGTGGACCAGAGCCAAAGGATCCTCAAAGAGAAGCTCCTGCGGGAGCTGCTCCTGGCGGAAGAGCCCACGCCCGATCTGGCGAAACGGGTCAAAGATCTCGGACTGGAGCTGGCGGAAGAAGAGCGGTTCAGCGTGGCCGCGATCGGTTGCGAAGCGCCGGGGAACGGCCGGGCCGCGACCGGCGGCGATTTTCTGGCCGATTTTTGCCGGGAGCGGCTGGCGGCCGCGGCGCTCCCGGGCGAAGTGGTTGCCTTGCCAAAACGGATCATCTTGATCCTCGGCGTTTCAGAGGCGGAATTCCCGGGCCAGGAACCGTTCCTGGCCGGACTGTTGCAGAGCCTGGCGGAACGCTGGCGCGAGGGAAAGATCGCCATCGGCGTGGGCGATATCCACCAGGGCCCGGAAGGGATCGCCCACGCCTATCAAGAGGCCGAGGCCGCCCTGGAGACCCAGACCGCGCTCGGTCCGGCCGGAATCGCTTATTTCCGGCAGATCGGCGAGAGCGAGAATCAACAGCGTCTGCGCAAAATCCTCGATTATGTGCGGAACCATTTCGACGACCCGGATCTTACCCTGGCCAAGCTGGCCAAGGAAGTGAATATCTGTCCGGCGTATATCAGCACCATCTTTAAAAAATATCAAAAGATCAAGTTCAGCGACTACCTGATCGCGGCGCGGATGGAAAAGGCCCGGGAACTGCTGGCCAAGACCAATCTGATGACGTACGAAGTGGCGGAACGGACCGGCTATCCCAATCCGCAATATTTCAGCGTCTTGTTTAAGAAATACACCGGAATGACCCCGACCGAATTCAAGAACAGCCGCCATCCGGCCTAAAACCGCGCCCCTTTTGAGGACCGGCTCCATTACGATGGGCCGGTTTTTTGTTTTTTAAAATATCAAACAGATCGTTAAAGATATCTTATTACGATTCTGCGGCGAAAAGATTACACTGAGGTTACAGCATTTTGCGAAAGCTTGACGGATTTGGAGCGAAAAGCGCGAACGCTTCACCGCACTTTTCGCCAACAAAGCCGTTTACGCTTTATCAAAATGCTATAAAGAAAGCATTTTGCGGTGGGAACCCTTCTTCCCCGGGATACGCCAATCTCATCGCCATGGCCCATCGCGAATGCCCGCAGAACAGAGAGAGAAAGGAAGAAAGCATGAGTCAGCCATCTGTTTCCGGGAGCGCAACCCGGGGTAAAATCGCCAAACTGCTCCGGGACGAACGGGCCTATCCTTACTTGCTGATCGCCCCTTCGTTGATCCTAATCCTGCTGTTGATGTTCGTGCCGCTGTTTAGCGTCTTCAAAATCAGCCTGGAAAATTACTCGATGAACCAATTGTATGGCCGGGGCTTCATCGGCTTGAAGAATTTTCAGGACATTCTGACCAACGATCCGATCTTCTTCCGCACCATTCCCGTGACCATCCGCTGGGTGGTCATCGAGGTCGTGCTGCAACTGGTCTTCGGAATGATCGTAGCCCTGTTGCTGAACCGGACCTTCAAAGGCCGGGCCTTCGCCCGGGCGGCGATGTTCATCCCCTGGGCGGTTTCAGGCGTCCTGACCACCATGTTGTGGCTGTTAATCTTCAACCAGCATATCGGGTTGCTCAACGACCTCCTGCGCAAATTGGGCCTGATTCACGATAGCGTGGCCTGGCTCGCCAATCCCGGCACGGTCTTCGGCTCGGTGCTCCTGGCCGAACTCTGGCGGGGCATTCCCTTCTTTGCCATCACCCTGCTGGCGGCATTGCAGACCATTCCGCCGGAGATTTACGAATCGGGCAAAGTGGACGGCTGCGGCCCGGTCCGGCAGTTCTTCCTGATCACCCTGCCGTTTTTGAAAGAAGCGATCGTCTTTGCCACCTTGATGCGGGCGATCTGGGAGTTCAACAACATCGACATGATCTTCACCATGACCGGCGGCGGTCCGGTCTATCTCACCACCACGCTGCCGATCTATATGATGCAAAGCGCCATCATCGAAGGGAACTACGGTTATGGCTCGGCTTTGGCGGTGATTATCTTCATCATCCTGATGATCTTTACAGTTACCTATCTGGCCATGAACAAGTTTGGGAGGAGTATCGATGAATAGGCTGCGGAAGTTCCTTGCCAGTGCCTTGCTGTTCTATATCCCTTTAATCGCGATGCTGCTGTTCGTGCTGATTCCGTTTCTGTGGACGGTCGTCACCTCGCTCAAACATGAGAAGGATGTGCTCAACGCGGTAGTTCAGTATCTGCCGCATCCGGCGACCTTCCAAAATTATATCAATGTCTGGAAAGCGGGGCATTTCTCGGTCTATTTCCTCAACAGTCTGCTGGTCTCCGCGACCTCGGTGGTGGCGATCATCGTCTTGTCGGTATTGAACGGCTACGCGCTGACCCGCTTCAATTTCCGCGGCAAACAGCTGTTCATGATCATCCTGCTCTGTACGCAGCTGTTGCCGGCGGTGATCTTTCTGATCCCCTTGTTTTTGACCTTTAAGACCGTGGGCCTGATCAATACGCCACTGTCGCTGGTGGTGTTTTATGTGGTGATGCAGGTGCCATTTAACACCCTGCTGATGAAGGGTTTCATCAGCAATATTCCGAAACAGATCGACGAAGCGGCGATGGTCGACGGCGCCACCCGGACCACGGTCATCTTTAAGATCATTCTGCCCTTGATCCTGCCCGGCCTGGTGGCCACGGCCTCGTTCGCCTTCATCGGCTGCTGGAACGAGTTCATCGCCGCCTTCACCTTCATCACGTCGAGCAAGTTCTTCACGATTCCGGTGGGGCTGAAATTCATGATCGGCGAGTATGACGTGCAGTACGCCTCATTGGCGGCCGGGAGCGTCATCGGTCTGGTCCCGGCGGTGTTGCTCTTCGCCTATGTGCAGAAGTACCTGATCCAGGGCCTGGGGAGCGGTTCCGTCAAAGGTTGACGCAATAAGCCGCGTCAGCGGTTTATGATAGAAAATCTATTTCAAGGGAGGCCAATGTAAGTGAGGAAAAAGCTATTTCTGTTACTGGCAGGGTTCGTATTCGTGTTCGGCCTGGCTCTCAGCGTGTATGGCGCGCCCCAAAAATCGACCATCACGTTCTGGGCGGCTGCGGTCACCCCGGAACGGGACCAATTCTTCAAGGATGTCGTCAAGAAGTTTGAGGCCAAAAACCCCGATATTCAAGTGGAGTACCTGGGGATCCCCGGCGATCTGGTCGGCTACCGTCAAAAATGGGATGTCGCCCTGGCCTCGGGGACCGATCCCGACATCACCAATGATTTCACCTCCAAACAAGTGCAGATGGGCGCTTTGGAGCCGCTCGACAAGTATTTCAGCAAATGGGCGGATAAGAAACTGATCAATCCGGCGCTGGTGGCCGGCAACCGTTCCTTCGACCCCAAGCATCACCGGCTTTACGCGCTGCCGTACAGCGCTCAGCCCTGGGTGATGTGGGTCCGGCCGGACTGGTTCAAGGCGGTGGGCCTGAAGATCCCCGAGACCTGGGATGAGTTCTTCGCGGCCGTTCCCAAGCTGACCGACAAAGCCAAAGGCGTTTACGGCCTGAGCATCCGGGGCGGCGGCGGCAGCGCCAATACCCTGGAGATGCTGATGTACTCCTACTCCGGCATCCAGAATTACTTTGACAAGAAAGGCAAATCCACCATCAACCATCCCAAGAACGTGGAGTTCGTCGAGAAATACCTCGGTCTGTACAATCAGGCCACTCCCGAGGATGATCTGACCAAGGGCTGGACGCAGCTGGCCGCGACCTTCCAATCGGGAAAAGCCGCAGTCGTCATCCACAACCTGGGTTCCGCCAGTTCCCATGAGAAAGCCTTCGGCGGCGACCGCAGCAAATTCATGGCGGTGCCCTTCCCGAAGAGCATCAAGGGCTTCCGGCAACACCCCGGCCTGATGCCGCTGGGCTTGACCATGTCCAAAAATTCCAAGCATAAAGAGGCAGTCTGGAAATTCCTGACTTTCTACCTCTCCAACGAGATCAACAGCGCCTACGGCAAGCTGTACGGCGAGATTCCGGCCAACAAGAATGCCGCGGATGACGCCTGGGTTCACGATCTGCCCTATATGGAGACCGGCGCCCAGCTGATCACTTCCCCGGCGACCAAGTTCGGAGCCAACCCCTACTATCTGCCCGGTTACACCACGGTCCAGGCCAAGATCGAGCCTTCCATCCAGATGGTGATGCTGAAGCAGAAGACCGCCAAGCAGATGCTGGATGAATGGGCCCGGCTCCTGGAGAAAGAGAAAGCGGACTTCGACGCCTCGTTAAAGAAGAAATAAGCGCAACGGAAGAAAGGGGCCGGCGAAAAACCGCCCCTTTTTTCTTGGAATCCGTTATAATAGGAGAAAAGGCTTGCGGCATGGCTACGGTCCATGCCCTTACAACGGAGAAGCAGCAAAGTTGCTCGGATGGGACACGCGGCGATGGAACGCTGGAAACTGAATCTCTACACGATCTGGTTTGCACAGGTCATATCGTATATCAGCTTTGGCTTCGGCCTTCCGTTTCTGGCTTTTTACATCCAGGATCTCGGAGTGACCGATCCGGGCGAGGTCCGGATGTACACCGGGATCTTGAATACCGTTTGCGGCTTGGCCTCGGCGGTGGGCACGCCGATCTGGGGAATGCTCGCCGACAGATTCGGCAAGAAGCTGATGCTGTTGCGGGCCATTTGCTGCGCGATGCTGATCATCGCGGGGATGGGCATGGTCACTCAGGTGAATCAGCTGATCCTCCTCAGGTTCGCCCAAGGGTTGTTCACCGGCACGGTCACGGCCGCGGCGATCCTGGTGGTCGCCGGAACCCCCAACGCGCACCTCACCTACGCCCTGGGCTTGTTGTCGTCTTCGACCTTCATCGGAACCTCGATCGGCCCGGTCATCGGCGGTTTGGTCGCGGAAACGGTGGGTTACCGGAACAGTTTTTATCTCGGAGCGCTGCTGATGCTGGCCAACTTCTTCATCGTCCTGCTGGCCGTCCATGACAATCCGGCGGCTCCCGGCGAGGAAGCGGCCCCGCGAACCGGCCAACGCTTTCGGGTGCGGGAGATCATCACCCCGCCGCTCCTCATTCTGGCGACGGCGCTGCTCTTCTTGACGGTGGCGCGCTCGATTTTCACGCCGTTCCTCGCCCTGTACGTCCAGGAGATTCGCTCTCAGATCGCCGGGGCGTCCGGCGTCACCGGGATGATCAGCGGCGTGGTGGCACTGATGACGGCGTTGTCAGGACTGATCCTGGGCCGCTGGGCCGACTGGTTCAGCAAGCGAAAGCTGCTGATGGTCCTGCTCGCCGCCGGAGCGGCCGTCTCCCTGCCGTTGCCGCTGGTCGCCAACCTGTGGCTTTTTACGGCCGTTTTTGCCCTGTTATTCCTGATCATTGGCGGGATCGAGCCGATCATCACCGCCATCTCCAGTGAAAGCGCCTCGCGCAGCAGGCAAGGCGCGATCCTGGGGCTGCTGGGGTTCGTCAGCAGTCTCGGCTTTGCGCTCGCCCCGCTGTTGGGCGGCTGGATCGCGATCCGCTTTTCCATCCCCCTGATCCTGGCGACGATCCCGCTCCTGCTCGGCCTGGCTCTGGTCACGCTGGGGATGGGCCGTCCTAAATCAAAGGTTGCCAATCCATTTTTAGAGGAGTGAAGCATTTGCCAACGATCACCAATCCAATCCTGCCCGGCTTCAACCCCGATCCCTCGATCGTGCGGGTGGGAGATGACTATTACCTCGCCACCTCGACTTTCGAATGGTTTCCCGGCGTGCAGATCCATCATTCCAAAGACCTGATCCATTGGCGGGTGGTGGCGCATCCCCTGAACCGCCTCTCGCAATTGGATCTGCGCGGCGCGCCCTCCTCGGGCGGGGTCTGGGCGCCGTGCCTGACCTACTGCGACGGCTTGTTTTACCTGATCTACACCGATGTCAAAGCCCGCGGTGAAGTCAAGGATACCCACAATTATCTGGTCACCGCCCCGGATATCCTGGGCGAATGGTCCGATCCGGTCTACCTGAACAGTACCGGGTTCGACCCGTCGCTCTTCCATGATGACGACGGCCGGAAATGGCTGGTCAATATGGTCTGGGATCACCGGCAGGGCCGCAACCCCTTCGCCGGCATCGCGCTCCAGGAGTACTCCCCGGCCGAGCGGCGGCTGGTCGGTCCGGAGTACAATATCTTCAAAGGCACGGAGCTGGGACGGACCGAGGGGCCGCATCTGTATAAGGTGAACGGCTATTATTACCTGCTGACCGCGGAGGGCGGCACCTCGCTGCACCACTCGGTGACGCTGGCCCGTTCCCGATCATTGTTCGGGCCGTACCAGGTCCATCCGCGCAACCCCGTCCTGACCTCCTGGGACGATCCCACCCTGCCGCTGCAGAAAGCCGGCCACGGCGACCTGGTGGAGACCCAGCGGGGCGACTGGTACATGGTCCACCTCTGCGGCCGGCCGATTCCGACCCGGGGCCGGTGCCCGCTGGGCCGGGAGACCGCCATCCAAAAGGTGGTCTGGTCGGCCGATGGCTGGCTGGAGCTGGCGGACGGCGGCCATCATCCGGCGCTGGAGGTGGAGGGGCCGGGACTGCCGGAACAGCCCTGGCCGCAGGAGCCCGTTCGGGATGATTTCGATGCGCCCGTGCTCAGCCCGCACTTTCAGATCTTGCGGATTCCATTCACCGAGGACCACTTCTCGCTCCGGGAGCGGCCCGGGTATTTGCGGATCAAGGGCCGGGAATCGCTCAGTTCCAAGCATAGCCAGAGCCTCGTCGCCCGGCGGCAGCAGGCGTTTCGCTACACCGCCGCCGCCGGCGTGGAGTTTGAGCCCGAGACCTTCAAGCAAATGGCCGGCCTGATCTGCTTCTATGATACGCAGAACTGGTTTTACCTGCGGATCTCCCACGATGAGAACCTCGGCAAGTGCCTGGGGATCCTCAGTTGCGATAATAATCGCTTCGACCAGCCCGCCGCGGATGTCAGCATCGCCGGCTGGGAGCGCTGCCATCTCCGGGCCCGGGTGGACTATGACAAGTTGCAATTTTATTATTCCCCGGACGGGGAAGCCTGGACGGCCATCGGCCCGGAGCTGGACGCCAGCAGGCTGGCGGACGAATATTGCCTGGAAGGGACCTTCACCGGGGCGATGGTCGGCCTCTGCTGCCAGGACCTGACGGGCCGCAGGAAAGCGGCTGATTTCGATTACTTTGAGTACCTGGAGCGGAGCTAAGAAGATCCCGCTATATTTCTTCAGGATAAGTCTCTCGGATATATCCCCGCCAGGGAAACAAAAGGTCTTAACCGCCGGTTTGGGTTAAGGCCTTTTGTGCTGTTCCCGGTCCTCCGGGCCCCCCGGCGTCGCCATGCGGACCGCCGGAGTTGCCGCAGAACGCTCGACTAAACATTCGTTTGAGGGTTTGGTAACACCAATATTGATTATTGGTAGAAAAGAATCGGTTTTGTTTATAAATAACTTTGTAAGTAGTCCCCCACCCCAGTTTTGCTGGGGCAAACGAAAGGATGAAAAAAGGTTTTCATCGAACGATTCATCACCGGACGAAGAAGGTCGGTTTTTCCTTGGTGCCAGGAAGCCCGTTAAGTAGTCTGACCTTGGCGAATTGAGGCACAACGAAATGTCGCCCCCAATGGGAGCACGATAGATAGAATCTTCTATAGATATTCGCCACTCCGGTATGAATGGAGGTTAATGCTATGGAAATCATGTATTCACACAGTGCCGGAATGGATGTGCACAAACAAACGGTTGTAGTCTGTCTCATTACGCCAA